>CAYMYK010000033.1:0-8288 GCA_964394625.1 uncultured Pirellulales bacterium | reverse complement strand
CACGTGCCCAATGAAGCGGCGGCCCCCATTTTGGCCCGGGGCGGGATACGGACGGCGTCGGATGCGATAGAGTTTATATTAGCGGGTGCGTCGGCAGTTGCGGTGGGGACGGCGAGCTTCATCGAGCCGGGCTGTGCGGTTGAGATAATCGAAGGGATAAAGAAGTACTGTGAGAAACACGGTGTTTCAAAGGTGAGTGAGCTGGTGGGGGCATTAAAGTGAGTTTTGAGTTGTTAGTTATAGGGTTTTGAGTTGCGGTGTCGCTTTGCGGCAGAAGTTTTAACAGATTCCTCGACTCACTTCGTTCGCTCGCAATGACACGAAGCAGAAAAAATAGTTAATGGAGTTGAAAATGAAGAAGTTGATTGTAATTACAGCGGTACTGGTATTGAGCGGTTGTGCGTTTGGAGCGAGCGTGACGAATTTGCGTTGTGAGTATCTTGTCAATCCGTTGGGCATCGACGTTCAGCAGCCGCGGCTTGGCTGGGTCATTGAATCGGACAGGCGAGGTGAGGTGCAGACTGCGTATCAGGTGCTGGTCGCTTCGAGCAAAGATAAGTTGGCGGGGAATACGGGGGATTTATGGGACAGCGGGAAGGTTAAATCGGATGCGAGCAACCAGGTTGTGTACCAGGGCAAGCGGCTGCAATCGCGGATGAGATGCTTCTGGAAGGTACGGGTATGGGACAAGGACGGTCAAGTTAGTGCGTGGAGTGAGCCTGCGAAGTGGTCGATGGGGCTGCTTGAAGATAAGGATTGGGCAGGAGCTGAATGGATAGGCGGCGACTGGGAGGGGGAGCCCCTAAGGGGCGGGCCGGCGGCGGCGTTGCCGTGGCTGTGCAAGGAGGTAGCGCTGGGGGACAGGCCGAAACGGGCGACGGCTTATGTGTGTGCGCTTGGGTATTACGAGCTGTATATTAACGGGGAGAAGGTGGACGAGGATGTTTTGAGTCCTGCGGTGAGCGATTTTTCGAAGCGGGCGTATTATATTACACATGATGTCACCCGGTACCTCGTGGAGGGCAAGAACTGTATCGGGCTGTGGCTTGGCCGGGGGTGGTATGTTAAGGGTCATCCGGGAGTGGTGCATACCGGGCCTTTGGTGAGGGCGATGATCAAGGTGGAAGATGCGGTAACGGTTGTTACGGATGAGTCATGGACAGCAAAGCAGAGTCCTATTAAGCCGATAGGCAGAGCGACGGCGTTCGGGGACTATGGGGGCGAGCAGTATGATGCGAGGCAGGAATTAGCCGGCTGGAATAAGACGGGGCTGGACCGATCAGGGTGGGGACAGGCGAAGGCGTTCAAGCCGAGGCACAAGAAGCTCTCGGCACAAATGGTGCAGACGAACCGGATTATCAAGGCCATAAAGCCGGTGGGTGTGAAGAAACTAACCGAAGGTGAGTATGAGGTCGATATGGGGACAAACTACAGTGGCTGGTTTGAAATCGGCTTCGACGGCGAGTACGACAGCGGCGACGAGATTAAGATGGAATACGGCGACCAGCACGGCGCCGACGGGATGCTGCGGACGTTTAACCAGCGGGATATTTATATTGCGAGTGGCGTGGGGGCCGAGCATTTTCGGACGAGGCATAATTACCATGCGTTTCGGTGGGTGAAGATTTCGGGACTGAAGGGCAAGCCCTCATTAGAAAGAATAAAGGGATATTTGATTCGGACGGGTTACGATTCGCGGTCGTCGTTTAAGTGTTCGAACGAGCTGCTTAATCGAATCTACGATACGACGGTGTGGACGTATCAGTGTCTGACGCTTGGCGGGTATGTGGTGGATTGTCCTCATCGCGAGCGGCTCGGCTATGGCGGGGATGCGGGGACATCGCTTGAGATGGGGATGTTCAATTTCGATATGGCAGGTCTTTATACGAAGTGGCTTGGCAACTGGCGTGATGCGCAGATAAAGAGCGGCGATTTGCCTTACACGGCGCCGGCGTACAAGGACCAGGGCGGGGGCGGGCCGATGTGGAGCGGGTTTGTGGTTGCGCTGCCATGGCAGCTTTATCTGCAGTACGGCGACGAGCGGATTCTGGAGGTGATGTATCCTACGATTCAGAAATGGCTCGGTTTTCTGGAGACGAAGACGAAGGATGGAATTTTAGAGCCGTACATAAGCTACGGTATCAGGATGCCGCAGTGGAACTTTCTTGGCGACTGGCTTGCTCCGATGGGTGAGGGTTATTCAAGGGAGGAACGCAGGGTGGATGCGCATTCGACGAAGTTCTTCAACAACTGTTATTATGTGTATAATCTACAGCTTGCATCAAAGATAGCGAAGGTTCTGGGGAAGCGGTCGGATGTTTCTTCATATGAGAAGAAAGCGAAGGCGCTGCAAAAGAGACTGCACGAGAAGTTTTTTAATTCAGAGGATGTTACATACGCCAACGGCGAGCAGCCTTATCTTGCACTGGCACTATTGATGGGTGTCGCACCGGAGAAGGTGCAGGGGGAGGTGATGGGGAACCTCGAGGATGCTATTCTGATTAAGCGGAAGGGACATTTGAATTCAGGGATGCACGGGACGTACTTTTTGCTGAAGCTGCTTATGGACATGAATCGCAACGATTTGATATTCGAGATGACGAACAAGAAGACGCATCCCGGGTGGGGATATATGCTTGAGAACGGGGCGACGACGATATGGGAGGGTTGGCGAGGCGGTTCGCATATTCACGATACGCTGATTTCGATAGGGTCGTGGTTTATTCAGGGGGTAGGCGGGATTCGGATAGATGAGACAAGGGCGGGTTTCGAGCGTGTTATTATTCGGCCTGCGATTGTGGGTGATTTGAAGTGGGCCAGGGCGGAGTATCCGTCGATAGGCGGTGAGATTGTAACGGACTGGAAGATTGATGGTGACATAGTTCGGCTGGATGTCACTATACCGGTTGGTACGACGGCTACGGTTTATGTTCCGACGAAGGATGCTTCGTCGGTGAGAGAAGGCGGCAAGAGTGCTGTGGAGGCGGAATGTGTGAAGTTAGTGAGAACGGAGACCGGTGCGGCTGTTTATGAGGTGGGATCAGGAGAGTACTCTTTTGTGAGCAAGTTTTAGGGTTCGGCAAAGCGTATGAGAAGCATACGTCGGCGTGATTTCCTGAGAGGTGTGGTGAAGGCGGCGGGGGCGGTCGGTTTTGCATATGTTGTGCCGTCATCGGTGCTGGGTCTTGACGGGGCAGTGAGTCCGAGCAACAAGATTACGATCGGGTGCATCGGTGTCGGCGAGCACGGGATTGGGATGAACGTCAACAGTTTTTTGCAGCAGGCGGATGCGAGGATTGTGGCGGTGTGTGACGTTGACGATGCGCATATCGAGAATGCACTCGAAGCGATAGGTAAGGTGTATGGTGACGAGACGGTTGCTACATATAAGGACTGGCGGCAGGTTATTGCAAGAGCCGATATTGATGCGGTGATGATATCGACGCCTGACCACTGGCACGTACCGATGTCGATAGCGGCGGCGAAGGCGGGCAAGGACGTGCAGTGCGAGAAGCCGACGCTTACGATTGCAGAGGGACGGGAGCTTGTGAGGGTCATTCGGAAATACAATCGGGTGTTCCAGATGAGCACGGAGGACCGGTCGGTCTATGAGTATCACCGGATGGCGGAGTTGGTGCGTAACGGCAGAATTGGCAAGCTGCACACAATACGGGTGGGGCTGCCGAGTGGATACTGGATTCACGGGGGTTATGAGGGGGTTCAGAAGCCGCAGCCGGTGCCGAAGGGATTTGACTATGATATGTGGTTAGGGCCTGCGTCCTGGGCGCCTTATACGCCGGGGCGATGTCACTGGAACTTTCGGTGGATTCAGGATTATTCGGAGGGGATGCTGAGCGACTGGGGGGCGCATCTTGTAGATACTGCACAATGGGGCAATGATACGGAGCATAGTGGGCCGGTGGAAATCGAAGGCAAAGGCGTATTTCCAAAGGATGGGCTATATGATGCCGCAACGGAATTTCACATAAGATACAGATATGCCAACGGCGTTACGATGTACGTCGATTCGACCGAGCCGAGCATCTGGTTCGAGGGGACAGCCGGCTGGGTAGGCAATGTCGGCTGGCGAGGCGAGCTGCAGGCGCAGCCGAGAAAAATTCTGGATTCGGTGATTGGGCCGAATGAAATTCACCTTTATACCTGTCCGGGCGGGGAGCATCGCAATTTTCTGGACTGTGTCAAGAGCAGAAATGCCCCGTATTTCCCGGTTGAAATTGGTCATCGCACGTGCAGCGTACTGCATTTAGGCAGTATCGCGATGCTGCTTGAGAGGAAACTGAAGTGGGACCCCGTCGGGGAGGGCTTCGGTGATGACGATGAGGCAAACAGGATGTTGCGGCGGTCGATGCGAAATCCATGGCATTTATAAGGGGTTGTTGGGTATGGCGAAAGATATGGAGAATCTTTATCAGCAGCGGTTGAAACGTTATGTGACGGCGATGCGGAACGAAAAGCCGGATATGGTGCCGATACGTCCTTTTGTGGCGGAGTTCACGGCCAAATATGCGGGATATACGTGCCAGGAGGTGACGCACGATTACGAGAAGGCGTTTATCGCGGCTCGCAAGTGTGCGGCGGATTTCGACTGGGACGCGGTGGTGAGCAATATGGTCTATGTGTGGACGGGGCTGACGGAGGCGATTGGGACGAAATATTACGGAGTGCCGGGGATAGGTGTGCCGACAGACAGGGGCTTTCAGTATCTTGAGCCGGCTGAGGAGAAGGCGTTTATGAAGCCGGAGGAGTATGATGAGCTAATCGCCGACCCGACGGGGTTTTTGTTCAACGTGTGGCTGCCGAGGACGTCGAGGTATGTAAGCGCAAGAGGTGAGCGGACGTCGCTGAAGAATAACCTGTCGTTTTTGAAGGGCGGGATGGCGATGATGCAGTACTTCAACGCGTTCGGTAAGCAAAACGAGCTGCTGCGGACAGAATCGGGTACGGTGTCGGCGATATCGGGTATCTTCAAGGCGCCGCTGGATATTATCGCCGACAAGCTGCGGGGGTATTTAGGCCTGGTGACGGATTTGCACGAGCGGCCTAAGAAGGTTATGGCTGCGTGCGAGGCGTTGATGCCGCACTTGGAGTGGGTGGCGCTGTCGGCGGCGGACAAAAATGTCCCTATCGGGTACTGGATGCACAGGGGGTGTGTGCCGTTTATAAATATGGAGCATTTCAAGAATTTCTACTGGCCAACGGTCAGGCCGATTATCGAGTCGATATGGTCGAAGGGCTACCAGGTTTTGTTTTACGCCGAGGGCAACTGGGATGCACATTTGCAGAGCTTTGCGGAGCTGCCGGACGGCTGTATCGTGTATCACTGTGATAAGGGGGACATTTTCCGCGTGCACAAAGAGATTGGGCATAAGTTCTGCATCAGCGGCGGGATACCGAATTTTCTGCTGGGCTACGGGACGCCGGAGGAGGTGCGGGCGTATTGTAAGAAGGTGATAAAGGGAGTGGCGGGCGACGGCGGGTACATTATGGACGCCAGTGCGATAATCCAGAATGACGCGACGGTTGAGAATATTCGGGCGATGACGGAGGCGACACGTCAGTACGGGACGTACTGATTTAATATTTAAGATTGAATATTGAATATTTGAGGATATGACGACAATGGCAGAGAAGAAGGAAGTGGTCAGGCGGCCGGGGGTGGCGTTTTCGTGGGAAGACAAACTGAAAGAACTCGGTGAGATTAAGGGGGATGCGGAGCTAATCAAAAAGGTGTGGGAAGACGTTGACGCGCTGGCTTACGTTTATATCTGGCATTGCCTGCTCTCGTTCTGAGCGGAGCCGGCTGCAAGCGTTAATAAAATCACTGGGCGTGCGCAGCCGGGGGGGAGTATAATGCGGGGGGTTGTGTTTTTGTCATTCTAAGATGTAAGGTGGGTTATGCAGAAGGGTAAGTTGTCGAGGCGTGAGCTTCTGGGGCGGGCAGCGGGAGCGGCGGCGGGGGTTGTTGGGTTTCCATACGTGGTTAGTGCGGTGGCGCTGGGCAAGGGCGGGGCTGTTGCGGCGAGCGAGCGGATAGTGATGGGGTGTATCGGTGTGGGGAGTATGGGTGGGTGGCACCTTCGGGCGTTTTCACGATACGACGATGTTCAGGTGGTGGCGGTGTGCGATGTTCGCAAGATATTCCGGGAGCAGTCGCGACGGATGATAAACGAGCGGTACGGCAGTCAGGTGGCCAAGGCATACAGTGATTATCGCGAGCTGTTGGCGAGAGATGATATCGACGCAGTGACGGTGGTGACGCCGGAGCATTGGCACGGGCTGATAGGGATAGAGGCGGCCAGGCAGGGTAAGAGCATGTACTATGAAAAGCCGCTGGACATTCACGTAGCAGCGGGCAAGGCGCTGCGGAAGGCGGTGAACAAGGCGGGGGTTACCTTTCAGTTCGGGACGCAGCAGCGAAGCGACGAGAAGTTTCGGCATGCGTGCGAGCTTGTTCGCAATGGGCGGATAGGGAAGGTGCATACGATTATGGTGGGGTCGCTGCCGAGCGGGCCCTGTGAGAATCAGCCGAGCGAGCCGCCGCCGCCGAAAGAGGAGTTTGACTATGATATGTGGTTGGGGCCTGCGAAGTGGTCGCCGTACAGTTACGAGAGATGTGCGTCGCGTGCGATGCGGACGAAGGGCTGGTGGACGCACATATACGATTATTCGCTTGGGGGCTTAAGCGGGGCCTGGGGGATACATCATGTTGATATCGCTCAGTGGGGCAACGGGACGGACGATACGGGGCCTATCGAGGTTGAGGGGACGGGAACGTTTCCAGAGGATGGTCTGGCAGACTGTGCGATTTCCTGGGAGGTGAAGCACAGGTACGCCAACGGGGTAACGATGATTCACATGGACAGGATGACAGCGCTGGAGCAGGCAAAACAATTCGAGCTGCACTGGGGCAATGGGATACTGTTTTTGGGCAGCAATGGGTGGGTGTTCGTATGCAGGGAGCTCATCGCGACAGAGCCGGAGTCGCTGCTGAGAGAAGTCATTGGGCCTGATGAGATTCAATTGTATCGGAGCAATAATCATCAGAGGAATTTCCTCGATTGCGTCAAGAGCAAGGAAGAAACGATATGCCCGATTGAGTCGGCGGTTCGGAGTGACACAATCTGTCATCTGGATGATATTGCGATGCGATTGGGTCGGAAATTAAAGTGGGACCCTGTAAGCGAGGAGTTCGTCGGTGATGATGAGGCGAATCGGATGTTGACTCGGCCTTTGCGAAGTCCATGGCGCCTGTGACAGGTCCGGCGGGCCTTGGTCAGGCGAGGGAAACGGAAGAAACCTGGGCCGAGCTGAGCGTGAAATGGAAGCAGGGGCATTCGAATGCAGAGATGACGGGGAGATGAGAATTGAACTCGTAAAAAGGTTTAGCGATGTCAAGTAAGCGGATCAGTCGACGGGAGTTTCTGAAAAAGGCCATCATGCCGGTTCTGGCGGGGACCACAGGCTTTCCATACGTGGTGCGTGCTTCGGCACTGGGAAAGGGCGGGGCTGTTGCGGCGAGTGAGCGGATAGTGATGGGGTTTATCGGCGTGGGGAGTATGGGTGGCGGGCATCTTCTTCGGTTTGCCGGCTACGATGACGTACAGGTGGCGGCGGTGTGCGACGTTCGCGAGCTTTTTCGGCGGCGTGCAAAGGACTGGCTGGCCAGGAGGTTCGGCAACAGGGACGTGACGGCGTATAATGATTTTCGCGAGCTACTTGCGCGGGAGGATATAGATGCGGTTACGGTGGTGACGCCGGAGCACTGGCACGGGCTGATAGGAATCGAGGCGGCCAGGCAGGGCAAGAGTATGTATTGCGAGAAGCCGATGGATGTAAATTTTGCCACCGTAAAGGCGATGCGCGAAGCGGTGCAGCGGGCGGGTGTGGTGTTCCAGTTCGGGACGCAGCAGCGAAGCGACGAGAAGTTTCGTCAGGCCTGCGAGCTTGCTCGAAACGGCAGGCTCGGCAAGCTGCATACAATTATGATTGGCTCGCTAATGAGCATATCGTTTCCGAACCAGCCGAGCGAGCCGGTGCCGGATAAAAAGGAGTTTGACTATGATATGTGGTTGGGGCCTGCGCCGTGGGCGGCGTACAACTACGAGCGGTGCGCATCGCGGGCGATGGGGACGGATGGGATGTGGACGCATATTTATGATTACTCGTTGGGTGGGATGGGCGGCGCATACGGGGTTCACCATACCGATATTGCCCAGTGGGGCAACGGGACGGACGATACGGGGCCTGTGGAGATTGGGGGTACGGGC
>CAYMYK010000032.1:0-19489 GCA_964394625.1 uncultured Pirellulales bacterium | reverse complement strand
AAAAGGAGGTTCTTCACTTTTACAGCGATTATGCGTTCGAGCGTTCTCGCAAGATATGGTACCAGCTCTACAGAGAATTCGGGCAGAGTGCGGAGTCGCTGGAGTCGAGGTGGCGGATTGCAATGCACTGGGCAGGGCAGGGCCGGTTCGAGCAGGCCAACGCATTGGTTGTCGAGGCACAAGAGCTGCTTGGAAAGCAGCTTAAGAAGCTCGATGGCAAGCAAACCCGCAGCGAGGCGCCGTTCAGCCCGTTCAAACCGCCGGCAGATACGGCGGAGACGACCTTCAAGCTCACCGAACTTCAGAGAGAGCTAAACCAGTTGCAATCGCTCATACGTGTCGAAAATGGAACGGGCAAGCCCGAATCGGCGCATCGGCTGGCAAGATTCGTTATGCTCAATCCGCACAGCCCCGATTACGCCGGGCAGCTTACGGAACTGCTCGAGCAGATGGGACGCAACGACCCCCTGCGAGACAATGTCGTTCTGGCGCAGACCAAGCTTATCGCCGATGAGCAGTTACGGGCCGAAAAACTGGCTGAACTGCACAAAAAATACCAGGATACGGACGGAGGGATGGAGTCACTGTATGAGCTGGGGCGGTTGAAAATACATTTCTGGCGTCAGCAGGACGAATCTAACGCGGACAAGAAGAAACAAATGCTTACCGACGCAAGGGCAACGCTGACGAGCTTCCTTACTTTATACCCCGACAGCTTCTGCAGCGAGCAGGTGAAAAAGAACTTAGCAGACCTGCCGACTGTCGAGTAGCCCCGAAGGGCAGTGCCTCCAGCCGTTTTGCGAGCGCCCGGTATGATAGTGTGCACGAACGCAAGGGGAGTTTTCCATTTTCAGGAACGTTCAGACCTTCGGAGAAAGGCTTCTCGTATTTGACATAAGTGCGGGGTTTGTTATGATAAGCAGCGGTACGGATTTGTCTTTGAACCTATTTTCGGCTTTTTTACTTAGCGTGGTGTGCGGTTTTGGGATGAGTTCAACGGCATCGAATATTCGGCTGAGGGCTGTTGTGGTCGGCGGCAGAGGCGACGATTTTGTCGGCTATGTCGGCGGCGTGCTCGATGATTTTGAAGTTGAATACAGCTTATGCGAGGATGTTTATTCAGCCGTGGCGCGGCTTGCAAAAATGCCGGAAGCGGTTGTTGTCCTGGGACGCTTTGAGCGGTTGAACAGGGAAGGACCGCGATTTTTTGAGATGGCACGCGAGCAGGGACACATCTGCTGCTGCTACGTTGATACTGAGGCAACATTCAGGCGTAAAGGTGTATTTGAGGCGGCCCGGGCGGGTGCGCTGGTGCTGCAGAAGTCGAGCCAGATTGAGCAGGTGATAAGCAAAATGCTGGCCGGCAGTGTGGTACATCATAACATTTGAATTTGTGGGTCAAGGTGTTTGTTGCGATGCGGAATTAAACTCATTAACCTGGATTCCCGCTCCCTTGGGGATAAATTTCGCGGGAATGACAAAAAGGCGTGGGATAGTATGGATTTTAGCGGTGATTTGGGTTTGTTTAGTGTGTTGCTGATAGGCGAGCAAGGCGAGGTTTTTACAGGCGCCGATTTTAGAGGCCGACCGGCCTGCCGGGTCGAGCAGAATGTGCTCGATGGAATCAGGGCGGCTGCACAAGGGGGTTTTTCAATCGTGGCCGTTGTGATGAGCGCCGCATCGGGGCGGTTAAGCTCGGCGCTGAAGGCGCTGCGCACCGGCAGCGACGCGAGAATTTTGCTTCTGGCCAGGATGTATGAAGAGCCGCAGGCAATTAAGCTAACGCAGAGCCGACATAACGGCTCGGCCGTTGCCGACGATTACATCATATACCCGCTTTCGGCTGAGAAGTTCTATAAATCGATTATGCCCGGGCCGGGCAGGCAAAAGGTCGAAACCCGGCTCTCCCCGGGAGTCCTTACGGACAATGTCGCCGTTGATGAGGCGATTCAGGCCAGGATTAGACGGCTTGAGAAGTTAGCGACAGAGGATGATTTAACGGGCTTGAAAAACCGCCGCTATATCTGGGAGTTTGCCAGGCAGATAATCGAGCGTTCAGATAGCGAGGACGGTCGAGTGACGCTGTTAGTTTTTGATATCGACGATTTTAAGCACTATAACGATGTGTACGGTCACACCGTCGGCGATGAGCTTTTGTGGCAGGCGGGGACGTTGATGCGGCGCTGCTGCCGCAGGCAGGACGTTGTGGGCAGAATAGGCGGCGACGAGTTTGCCGTTATCTTCTGGGACGACCCGAAGCTGCGGGCAAGCGCCGGTGAGGGCGAGCGGCGTTCGCCGGCGGCAAAGCATCCTCAGGAGGTGATATTCATAGCAAAGCGCTTCAAGGCCGAATTGCTCGACGCCGAGTTTCACCTGCTCGGTCCGGAGGGGCAGGGGACGCTGACAATAAGTGGCGGTCTGGCGAGTTTAGGCAGGGACGGGCGGACAATAGAGCAGCTTTTTGCCCAGGCGGACGCGGCACTGCTTGATGCCAAACGCAGCGGAAAGAACAGGATATATCTTGTCGGCGGGCCGGAAAACGATATCGACAAGATTGAGTAATGTCCGGCGGGTGTCATTTGCGAAGCCGCCAGAACAATACACCGTTGCCGGGTAATTCGAGCGGGACACTGATTGTACCTTCACCTGATGTGATGTCCAGTGGCTTGTCATCACAGTCGAGCACGGCTGAGTAGCTGCCGGTTATCTCGGCTGTGCCGCAGGCGGCGGAGCGGTCGTAATTTATGATTAAAGCGTAGTCGTCGCCGCTGGTATTTGAACGGAAGATGGCGGTTTCGGCCCAGGGCAGGTCTGTGTCGATTGCGGGCCGGCAGCGGCTGTGGTCGCGGATGGTTCGAAAGATATCGAGGGCGGCAAGACAGGTTTCGTTCTGCGGCTCGGCGAGGTCGAGATGCAGAGGGAAGGGAAATGTCGCAAGGTACGCACTGCCTTTGCCGTAAGAGTTGACAAGCAGGAAGGGATAGCCGTCATCGAAGGAAGCAATGAGCTCGGCTCTTTCGGATGCCACCCAAAGACGTTCGGATTTGTGAGCGAACGAAAGCGTGCCTGCCTGGAAGGTGCCGGCCCATTGGCGGTCGAAGGCGGCGTTTATCGTCCCGGGCCGCAGGGCCTCGATGGCGACGCCGAACAGCTCGGGAAAAATCGGATTCAGCGCGAAGAACTCATCCATAATCATCAGCAGACGGCCCCCGGCCCTGACGAAGCTGCGCAGCTTGTCCCAGGTCGAAAGCCGCAGTTTGAAGCCGGGGACAATGAGCAGTTTCATATCGTCTCCCAGCAGGTCTTCGCGAACAAGGTCGATATTTACGTTGGCCCCTTTGGCGACGGTGAAGTGCCGCCAGAGCTTGTCGTGCAATTGCTCAGCCCGTTCATAATAGTCGTATGGATAAACCAAAGCCGCCCCGGGCTTTTCGAGGTGCAGCTCGTCCAACGGCAGGCGCCGGACGTCCCCTGCAAATTTGAGAAATTCTTCGCCTCGCGGTTTTAGTGTGCGGTCGGCGAAACAGATGCCGAAGTTGGGCTCCTGGGGTTTGTCGTTTAACGGCCAGGTGTAGTGCTGCGGCACTTCGTAGTCGATATAGTTCCAGGGCAGCACGCCGATGCTGCCGTTTGCCAGAGACGAATACATCCAGATGCGGAAACGGTCCGCTATAACCTTTTCGGACGCGGCAGAGGAGGAGACGCCGGGGCCTTCGTGGAGAAAAGAAGGTTTTCCTGCTGCAAAAAAGCGTGTCTGGAAAGGGCCATAGCCGATGAGGTCCAGCTCGATTCCATACGAGGGCAAAGGGTAGATGCAGTAAGACATAATGTCGAGATGCTCTGCGATTTCCTCGAGGGCAAAGCCGGTGTCTTTTCTGACCGGCTCGGGGTCGCTGCCTAAAGTAATAAGGTGATTGGCGTCAACCTCGCGGATGGCCGAGGCCAGCCGGGCAATCCAGTTGGTTGCGATGTCCCTGCGGTTTGGCGGCGGGCCGTCGGCCCTGCGCTTCGGCGCAGGCGGTATCTCCTCGAGGTACCACGGCTCATCACTGAGGTCCCAGCAGAGTATTGTCGGCTCGTCGGCGAACCGGCGTGCAAATTCGGCAACGTGTTTTGCTTCGAGCTCGAGCATTTCGCCCTGATACATACCGGGCGGCTTCCAGTACGGGGCATCGTGCATCCCCGTCCACGTGCCGATTAGAAAGACCGGTATGACGAGGATGTTGCGTTTTCTGCATTCGGCCACGAAGGTCTTGAAGGCATCAAGGAAATTGTTGCTGAACTGTCCCTCTTTGGGTTCGAATCCCTTCCAGAAGACAGCCACGCGAACGCAGTTCAGGCCGAGCTGGGCAATGTGGTCGAGGTCTGCATTGATGTGTTCGGTGCGATAGTCTTCAAAGTGGTTGCCGCACAGGTAGCTGGGCAGATAGTTTATACCGATGGGGAAAAAGCGTTTGTCGTTGCGCATAAAGTAATCGCCATCGGTACACACGAAGTCGGCACTACGGGTGGAGATGCTTTTAGCCATGTTCAGTTCAACTCCTGAAAAGAGGTTCTATGATTATTATTGAGACGTCCCCATTTATAACTTATAGTGATGCCGGTTTCAATATTTGACACGTTTTTAAGGAGGCGTCGAAATGGGAGCTGATTTCGCAAAACTCGCCGAGCAATACGGCCAAACGCTCCTTGACGACGTGATACCGTTCTGGGAGAAGCATTCGGTGGACTGGGAAGTGGGGGCCTACTTCAGCTGTCTCGACCGGCAGGGTAACGTTTTCGATACCGATAAATTTATGTGGATGCAGTGCCGGCAGGTCTGGACGTTTTCGATGCTCTACAACGAGGTCGAAAAGAAAGAGCAGTGGCTGAAAATCGCCAAAAACGGAGCGGACTTTCTGGCAGAGCACGGGATGGACGAGGACGGCAACTGGTATTTCTCGCTGGACAGATACGGCAATCCACTAATCGTACCTTACAATATCTACTCGGATTGTGATGCGTGCATCGCGTTCAGTCAGTACGCCAGGGCGACCGGCGACGAAAAGATGAGGGATATCGCACTGAGGATTTTTCACAATATAATGCGTCGCAAGGACGACCCCAAGGGCAAATGGTCGAAGGGTATTGCCGACACGAGGGATTTGCGGGAATTAGGGCCAGCGGTGACGTTGATAATAACGACACTTGATTTGGAGTGGATGCTGGACGAGAAGGAGCTGAACGATGTTCTGGATATGTGTATTAAGGAGGTGTTCGAAGCTCATAATCCCGAACGCAATCTGCTTTATGAGTGGACGCCGAGAAGTGGTGAGCGTCCCGACTGCTTTGACGGACGGCTGATTCTGCCCGGACATGGTATCGAGGGGATGTGGTACGTGATGGCGGCGGCCCGCCGGCGGGGGGATAAGCAGCTGATTGAAAAGTGCACCGATATTATTTTAAGCGAAATCGAGTTCGGCTGGGACAAAGAGTTCGGCGGCATATATTATTTTCTGGATATAAAGGGACATCCGCCGCTGCAGCTCGAGTGGGACCGCAAGCTCTGGTGGGTGCACCTTGAGACGCTCGTTTCCTTCGCGCTCGGGTATCTGCTGACCGGCCGAAAAGAGCTTTGGGAATGGTTCGAGAAGGTCCACGACTGGACGTGGTCGCATTTTCCGGACCCCGAATTCGGCGAGTGGTGGGGCTATCTGGACCGGCAAGGCAGGGTCTTTATCCCAATCAAGGGCGGCAAGTTCAAGGGCTGTTTCCATCTGCCGCGGGCGCTGTATAACTGCCGGAAGATATTCTCGGAGCTGGCCGGCAAAGGTAAGTGAACCACCGGCTGGTTTTACACTCAAGGTTCGCTTTTGTTATTGACGGAGCGTTCGAGAATCTCTGTTTCTGTCGGGCTGATGAGTTTATACTTGATGCCGCGCCAGTAAATGGTTCTTCCGAAGACCGATGAGAGGATAAGAATCAACATCAGCGGCGTCCAGAACCAGAACAGCAGTATGTCGGCGGCGGCAGCCGTTTTCAGTTTCGGCCAGTCTTCTCTCAGGATTTTTCGGACCATTGCCTGTCTGAGTATTGCCCGGGTCAGTTGGCCGGCAAAAAAGACAACCGGCACGGCAATATAAAGGGCAAGGTGTTGCCGGCCAAGGACTGCAGCGCAGAGTGCCAAGGCAGCGGTACCCCAGGAGCCGAACAGCGAATAGAGCGTGCTCAACAGTCCGAACCACCAGGTCCCGGGTGCAGCGACTTTTGTGATGATGAATTGCCTGCGGCCAAACTCGAACAATTCGCGCCACGTCGTCTGCTCGTATGAGGCCACTAAACAGCCTGGGACGAACTCAACCTTTTTGTGTACCTTCTTGACGGCCTGACTCAACGTCAAATCGTCACTCAGGGCCTTTGCCCAAATCTTGTCGATTCCGAGTTCTCGAAAAGTCTCAACCCTGATTGCCATAGAGCCACCCCAGGCCTGGTTATACCGGGTGTACCCGAGCAGTTGAGCCACCTTGCCGTTTATCGCAGACAGCGCAACCGAGGCGGGATTGTTCCTCCTGGGCACAAACCAGCGATACCCGCTCGTAAGCCCGTTCTTGTCGTGTCTGAGCGGATGGACGAGGTACTTGAGCCAGTTCGGCCGAACACATATATCGGAGTCAGCAAAAGCGAGGACTTCGGCGTCCTGAGGAATTCTGTGGTATGCGTAGAGCAGGTTGTGGATTTTCTGACCGCCGAGGCGGGCCCTGCCTGCGACGAGGAGCCGGACGACCGGAGCTTTCGGGTGCTGCCGCCTATTATCCCTTAATTTGCAGAGCGATTCGTAGGCCGGGTCTTCTTTATCCTCCACGATGAAAAAAAGTGAATAGCCCTCGTAGTCCTGATTGAAAAAAGACGTAATGTTTTCTTCAAAGTGCCGGTCGAGGTTCTTACAGGGTACCAGTAAAGCCACCCGCGGTCTGTAGCGCGCCCGCCTTTTTCTGTATTTGTTCAGGGCGTACATATAGTTGCGTATGGCCAGTACCAGATACGGGAGCTGCGAAGCGATTATTAGCCAGGCGATATAGTAGTATCGGTCCATCCTAAGCTGATTATTGTTCAAGTGAGGCCGGCCTGTCAATCGCAAATCAGGCGATTGATGCGAGCGGCGTTATCAAATCTATCAGCTCTTCAACCGTGTATGACTTTGCAAGCTCAATCGGGAGAATGCACCCGTGGTCGTGGTCTGAGGCAATGATGATAAGATTTGCACCCGCCAGGCAGTATCCCTGCTCCTGTCGCTGGTGGCCGAGGATGAAGATGTCGGCATCGAGCATCTCGGCCATTTTGTCGAGCAGTTTTTGGCTGTGCCTCCTGCCCCAGGTGAGCAGATAGGCCGAGCCCGGTCTTACGACGTCGTTGATTTTTAGCTGCCTGTCGAGAATCCGGTGGTCGAATTTTGCGAGGTAGCGGTCGGCGGGCAGGGAATGTGAGATGAAAATCCCATTGGGACATCTCACTGCCAGCGGCTGAGAAAACAAAAATTGCTTTATTGCCAGCTTGACCCTTTCGCTGGCGCCGGCGAACTCCCTGTCCAGGGCCGAACGCATTGCAAGATTCATCTCTTTGCCGTTTTTCATAACCCTGCTGTTGTTGATAAAGGCCGTGTCGTGGTTGCCCATAATGAAATGAACACGGTCGGGATATTCGACTTTGTAGCGGACAGTATCGAACAGGAGCTTGTAAGAAAGACATCCGCCTTCGGCGTCCTCAGGGCCTCCGTGTATGATTTCCTGGAGAACCACGTGCCTGTCGGGATTGTTGTCAAGGTCGCAATAGGAGACAATTCTCTCGAAATTACGGCGATGGCCGTGTATGTCACCCGTTATTATCAATTCCCCGTACCGAGGCAGGCGAATCAGATTCCCATCTCTGAATCTTTCTGCATGGTTGGCCTCCATGCCTTTCTTGAGCAGCTTAATGGTCTTCCTGGACATTTTCAACAGTCCCGGCGAATGCCGTCCATATTTGTTGTATCAGGCGAAAGGCAGGGTAACTTCAAGACATTGGACTGTCAAGGCATATCAGGCGTTGCTTCTGTTTTTGCTGCTCAGGATGCTGTGTATCATAAGGTCAAGACGAGATATCACCGTCATCATTCCCTGCGGCCTGTCGGCGGGGTCGTCCCGTACACAGTCCATAACAAGCTTCGAGATTGGAGGCGGTATTTGCTTTCTTATGTCGTGTGGGGCGCGGCGCTCCTGCCGTATCGGCAGTCCGAAGGCGTCCTTTTTGGGTATCAAAGTCGGGACAGTCTTTCCGGTCAGGGCCCAGTACATCGTTGCCCCAAGGTTAAATACATCGGTTTTCGGCACTAAGGGTTTGCGTCTGACCTGCTCCGGCGCGATGTAATCGGGTGTCCCCTGAATCCGCCGTTTGGTCGTTCCGATTTTGCAGCTTTGGCCAAGGTCGATTATTTTGATGGCCCCGGCCTTGCTCAAAAGAATGTTGTTGGGCTTTATGTCACAGTGAACAAGCCCCCGCTGGTGCATTGCGTTCAGCCCGGTAGCGACCATCCGGAACACCAGCAGTACATCGAGCAAACTCAGGGTCGGCGCGTCTTCGAGTGACTGACCTTCAAAGTACTCCATTGCAAGCAGCAGCTCCTTTGCCCTGAGCATACCACGCACCTTCTTGAGCTTATAGCACTTGCGTATGTACGGGTGGTCGAGTTTTGTAGCTGTTCTGTATTCGGCCACAACCTGCTCGAAGACTCTCGTATCCTCCTGGCGCTCGAATATCACACGCTTCAGGGCTACCTCGCTGCCGTTTGCATCGTCGGTGGCCAGATAGATTGTGCTTCGCGCACCGGTGCCGATGCGCCTTCTTATAGTGAAGCCACCGACGTTGAGTATGTCTTTTGCCATCAGTGCAAAAACCCAAGAACAAAGAAACAAAAATTACAGCCCCCTTGGGATGGCGAGGCCACAACTGGTTTCTCCCATACCGCTCATATAGAGACGGGCCGGACGATGATAAATATCACAAACCAGTTAGTATATCATAAATCTGGCGTAGCGTCCAGTATTGTGGCAATTTTTTATAATATTGGGCAAAAGAACAGATGCGGCTGAGAAGCTTAATTGCTTGGAGCAAGTCCTCTGCAGGCAGATGGGGTTGTACTGTCATTGTGTGCCCGGCACCGATTATTTCCTGCCGATGCAATAAAGGTTGGATTCGGAGCGGATGAAGATGTTACCGTGCGAAATCGCCGGGCTGGCGACGCATTTCCCCTCCACCTCGTTCCTTGAGACGATTTTGAACTCGGGCCCTGCCTCTATGACCGTCGCCCTGCCCTGCTCTGAGAGAAAATAAATCTTACCATCGGCCCAGACCGGGGACGCCGAATATCTTCCGGGCAGGCGTTTCTTCCAAAACTGTTCACCGGTATCGGCCTTGAGACATCGCACAACGCCTCCTTCCGTCAGAGTGTAAAGATACGGTTTTACGTACAGCATTGACGGTATCGTGCTCACATCTTTGTCTGTTTCCCACACCATGTGAGTTTCGGTGACGTCGCCTTTTCCGCCCGTGCGCACCGCGTGAAGTATCTTCCTGGGGAAACCGGATGTCTGGTAGATCAGGCCGTTGCCGATGACCACCGAGGGGACAACGCCTTCGCCGAAGGTTTTTGCAGTCCAGATTCTTTCGCCGGTTGTAAGGTCGAAGCCCTGAATGACATCGCCTGCCGGGCTGATAAGCTGATCTGTTCCGCCTTCACTCAGAATGTTAGGCGTCACGTGCGCGATGCGAGATTGCCCGCGGCCGGCCTTCCACTTCACCTGGCCTGTGTTCTTGTCAAGAGCCCAGATAAATGCCTTATCCCACGGCTTCTGCCAGCCGACTTCTCGCTCTTCTTTACTGCTCCAATCGAACGGTATGATAACCAGGTCTTTGTAGAGAATTGGCGAGACTCCCAGTCCGTGCTCGCTGTAGTATTTGAACTCGCGATTAGTCCACACAACGTCGCCCTCGTTTGATACAGCCGCGATGCCGCCGTCTGCCGCCAATACGTAAACCCTGTCGCCGTCGGTAACCGGTGTGGATGTCGCATAAGAATTGTTTGCGTGCTTGTGCCCGGCCTTTTGCTTGGAAATCTCCTTGTCCCAGACGATGGTACCGGCCTGTCGAGCGATACGGACTAACCGCAAACACGTTCCCTCTTCTGTTGCGGTCGTCAGGTAAATACGGTCACCCCAGACAATCGGTGAAGACCAGCCCCGGCCCGGTATTCCCCTCTTCCAGCAGATGTTCTCGGTGTTGGACCACTTTACGGGGATGTCTTTTTCGGTTGAGATGCCCTGCCTGCTCGGTCCCCTAAAACAGGGCCAGTTCTCGGCCTGCACTGTCTCGGGCAAACCGGCGGCAAAGAGCACCAACCAGATAATACAGCATAATGCAGGTCTAAGCCGGTTCTTCATAATCTACGCATCCTTAAAGCAAACCAAGCCAACACTTCAGTTCACGTTATACTGTCCGATTACGAAAATAGCACATTGCCCCTGCGATTTCCAGCAGCAATATTTTCAAAGACTGTCGCTGCACGCCTTCAGATGCGGCTTTGGCGATTGATTCTGCCGGCGGGCCGGCCATTGTAAAAGCCGGGCCCGGAGCGTATAACTCAGGATGTTATGATGGCGAATCTTATCTATTTGGAGAATGGGTAAATGAAGCTTAATAAAAATATCCGCAGCACAACCGCAGTCACGGCATTGGTGATATTGCTTGTCCTCGTCCCCGTGTGCTCTGTTTCCGCCGGAAGTGATTCGAATACGACCGACGGCAGCGATGTCTTAAAGGTTGCCACCTGCCAGTTTCCTGTATCCGGGGATGTGGACGGTAATGCGAAGTACATCAGGGACTTTATTAAGGAAGCTGCTGCAAATAAAGCTGACATTGTTCACTTTTCCGAAGCAGCTCTTTCCGGGTATGGCGGGGCGGATGTCCCTGACTTCAAGAATTACGACTGGGAAAAACTAAGGGCCCGAACGCATGAAATAATGGCCTTGGCAAAGCAGAACAATATCTGGGTCGTTTTAGGTTCCGCCCATTACCTCAGCCCAAAGGAAAAACCCACAAATTGCCTTTACATTATTTCCGACGAAGGGAAAATCGTTGACAGATACGACAAATCAATGTGTACGTCCGGTGACCTTAAAGTCTATACGCCGGGAAATCATCTCGTAACGATTGAACTCAAGGGCATTAAGTGCGGCTTCCTCATCTGCTACGATTCTTGTTTCCCCGAAATGTACAACATATACCGCCACAAGGGCGTCAAGGTCATGTTCCATTCGTTCTACAATGCTCGTCATAAGAGCAAGACCATTCTCGACGAGATTATACCTGCCGAAATTCGTGTCAGGGCGTCGGATAATCTCATGTGGGTAGTGGCAAACAACTCTTCTGCCGCACATTCTGCCTGGCCTACCTGCATCGCAAGACCGGACGGTTCTCTCACCTCGCTTCAAAGAGGCGTGCCCGGCATTCTCTATCGCACGTTTCCAGACGACGAAAAGGCGAAGAAATTCCCAAGCTGGACCCATAACAATAAGATGATGGCTCTGCCCGAAGACGAGGTTTACCATAACGGCAAACCCTCGAATCATCCAAGAGCGACTAACAGACAGGCCTTGCCGTAACACACTCGTTTCGCCTCGTGCAGGGACTCTCTCGAAGTGTTGCTCTTGGCTATGCTCAACAAATCTGCTTCTTGCAAAAAGGCCGGCTGCGACATATAAAGTTGTTTGCTATGGGTGCGGATGTTACGAAGCGAATCGAAAAATTGCGTGCCGAAATCAGAAGGCACGATTATCTGTATTATGTCCTTGCTCAGCCCGAAATCAGCGACCGACGGTACGACAAGCTCTTTGCCGAGCTAAAGGCGCTGGAAGAGGCACATCCTGATTTGATAACGCCCGACTCGCCGACTCAGCGGGTGTCGGGTCAGCCGTTAGAGGGTTTCGAGACCGTCCGCCACGCCGTGCCGATGCTGAGTATGGACAACACTTACAACGCCGATGAGCTGCGTGCATTTGACGAGCGTGTGGCAAAGGGGCTGGGAACAAAAAATTACGATTACGTTGTCGAGCTGAAAATCGACGGCGTCGCGATTAGTCTGAGATACGAGCGGGGTGCGCTTGTTAGAGGCGCGACTCGTGGTGATGGAAGGATGGGTGATGATGTCACTGCGAATATCCGAACCGTAAAGGCCGTCCCGCTTATTCTTTTAAGCGACGGCGTCAAGGCCCCAGACGTGCTCGAGGTCCGCGGCGAAGTGTATATGCCAACCACAGCTTTTCTTCAAGTCAACCGGCTCCGCGAACAGGCCGGCGAACCGGCCTTTGCCAATCCGCGAAACGCTACAGCCGGCTCCTTGAAGCTGCTCGATGCGAAAATTACCGCAAAGAGGAATCTTTCGTTTTTTGCCTATGCGACCGGCCAACTTTCAGAGCCCTTGGGAGAAAATCACTACGAGACGCTTGCCGTTTTCAAGAAGCTCGGCCTGCCCGTCAACCCTCATATCAAGCGGGCCAAAGACATCGACGAGGCATTAAAGATATGCCAAAGCTGGGACAGAAAGCGCGATGAGCTTAACTATCAGATTGACGGGATGGTCATAAAAGTAAACCGCTTTGACCAGCGTGACATCCTCGGCTCAACAGGCCGGGCGCCACGCTGGTGCATCTCGTACAAGTTTGCCGCGGAACAGGCCGAAACCGTCGTCGAATCAATCGACGTTCAGGTGGGTAAAAGCGGCATCCTCACACCGGTTGCAAACCTGAGGTCTGTTTTGTTAGCGGGGACAACCGTCAAACGAGCGAGCTTGCACAACTTTGACGAATTGAAACGATTAGACGTCCGCGAAGGCGACACCGTCGTAATCGAAAAGGCCGGCGAGATAATCCCCCAGGTCGTAGAGGTTAAAAAAGAACGAAGACCTGCTGCTGCACGTACCTTCAAGCCGCCGAACAAGTGCCCGAACTGCGGCGGCCAGGTAAGAAAAGACGAAGACGGCGTTTATATCCGCTGCCTGAATCCGAATTGTCTCGGCCAGTTGAAGCAGCGGCTCAAGTATTTCGCCGGCAGGGGACAAATGGATATTGAAAATCTCGGCGAGGCCCTGATTGACCAGTTGGCTGAGACCGGCTTAGTAAAAAACTTCGCTGACCTTTATAAACTCCAAAAGCCGGACCTCGCCGGCCTCGAACGAATGGCCGACAAAAGCGCGCAGAACGTGGTTGACGCCATAGAGGCAAGTAAAAAAAGGCCGCTCTGGCGGCTGATAGCCGCCCTGGGCATTCGTCATATCGGCGCTCAGTCGGCACAGATATTGGCCGAGCATTTCGGCTCGCTCGAAGCGCTTATGGATGCGGATGTCGAAGAGCTTTCCGGTATCGACCAGGTCGGTCCGAAAATGGCGGAAAGCATCTGTGGGTATTTCAGAAACCCGAAGAAGCGCGAGGTTATAGATGCGCTGCTGGAAGCAGGCGTAAGGCCTGGGTTGCCGGAGCGAGTCGCAAAGAAGACAAATAAACTCGCAGGTAAAACAATTGTTGTCACGGGGACACTAAAAAACTACACGCGAGAGACTATCAAAGAGGCAATCAGGACGGCAGGGGCAAAAGCGAGTTCGAGTGTGAGTAAGAAAACCGATTATGTGCTTGCTGGAGATAACGCCGGCAGCAAGCTCGACAAGGCCCGCCGGCTCGGCGTGCAGATAATTGACGAACAAGAATTTGTTGACATGATAAAGTGATAAGCCCCCAGGTTCATCCTGGGGGTTAAAACACAAGCCCCCAGGTTCATCCTGGGGGTTAAGACAAACGTGCGTTGAGGACCCCCAACATAAAGTTGGGGGCTTACGGGTCTGATTTATGAGACAACCAATTGCATATATGCTGACGTGGACAACATACGGTAGTTGGCTGCAGGGCGATAAGCGCGGGTACGTCAAAGATGGGGTCATAGTTGTGGGCAACAAAGCGCTTAATCTGGCGAACAAGTCGCTTATGCGATACCCCGAGGTTAGCTTGGCTTCAGCACAACGGCACATTATCAGGGACGCTTTACGCAGTGAGGCCGGGGCGCTTGGGCAGGAAATACTGGCGATTGCTGTGGGCAGGAAACATGTACACCTTGCGGTCAGTTCGTGCGATATGAAGGCCGGGACGGCAGTAAGTCATTACAAGAATGCGGCGCGTCTGGCTATACAGGCGGATGGGTTTGTCGGGAAATTGTGGACACGGGGTTTCAGCAAGAGGTATTGTTTTGACGAACAACAATTGCAGGCCGTGATTGAGTATGTAAACGGGCATAATAAGGACGCAAGCCCCCAGGTTTATCCTGGGGGTTAAGACAAACGTGCGTTGAGGACCCCCAACATAAAGTTGGGGGCTTACGGGTCTGTGATTATTCGGTTGGGTTCATTCTGTGGTGACGAAAAATGACATAACCTATATGAGGATGGCGTTGACACTTGCCCGCCGCGGCCTCGGCTCTGTCGAGCCAAATCCCGCCGTTGGTGCGGTCATTGTCAAAGACAATCAGGTCATCGGCAGGGGCTGGCACAAAAAATTCGGCGCACTCCATGCGGAGATAAATGCCCTGGAAGATTGCAGGAAGCGCGGTATCAGCCCTGAAGGCGCCACAATGTATGTCACGCTCGAGCCGTGCTGCCATCACGGCAAGACCGGGCCCTGCACGGATGCAATTATCGAAGCCGGTCTGGCCAAGGTCGTCGCAGCGGCCGTTGACCCGTCGGCGAAGGTGAATGGAAAAGGCCTTGGGCAGTTGAAGCAGGCCGGCATCGAAACCGATGTCGGCATCTGCGAGGACGAGGCAAAACTTCTGAATGCGCCGTTTATGAAATTCGCAAAGACGGGCCGCTGCTGGGTAACGGTCAAGTGGGCACAGACCATCGACGGCAAACTCGCCTGGGCTGAACAAAGCGACCAACAGAGGTGGATTAGCTCGGAACAAAGCAGAAAGGATGTCCACAAGCTCAGAAGGCGAGCCGGCGCAATACTGGTCGGTATCAATACGGTCCTTGCCGACGACCCGCTTCTTACACCCAGGCCGAGCGGAGGCAAAAAGCCACTGCGAATCGTGCTCGATAATAAACTGCGAATCCTTCTTGACTGTCAACTGCTGGCAACGGCAAAAAATGTCCCCGTGATAATCTGTGCCTCTGACCAGGCGGTCAATGCGAACCCGCAGAAGGTAGAACAAATTAAGGACAATGGTGCAGAGATACTTGCATATCCGCAGAGCGAACAGTCCAATTTGACTTTGCTGCTCGATGAGCTGAGCAGGCGGGGTGTGCAGCATCTGCTTGTCGAAGGCGGGCCGACGGTAATCGGCTCATTCTTGAAAGAGGACCTCGCCGATGAAATTGTTGTCTATATCGCGCCAGAGATTCTTGGTCGGCAGGGAAGCGCTGATATATCCAAGTCGATGAATCGGCTGGGTAAAAACATCGACCTGCATTATGTCGATACGAAACACTTCGGCCAAGACATTCGGATTACAGGCCTGACACAGAAGGGCCTTGAGGAAATTTCAATCCCATCTAAGTAAAAAGGAAAGGACTGTCGGATGAAAAATGCAAAGGCGTTTGTCTTGACGGCGAGCTTATCGGCGGCGATTATGACCCTTGTCGGCTGTGCAAACATTCGGCTCTCAGATGTAAAGTACAACGCGAGGCCGCAATGTGACCTCGTCCGGCCGAGCGATGCGGTTGTGCTGTTTGACGGTGGGGATTTCTCACAGTGGCTCGGCGAGGATGCCGGACCCGTTAAATGGAAAATCGTCGATGGCGCAATGCAGGTCGTACCCGACTCGGGCAGCATTGTTACACGGGACACCTTCCAAGACATGCGCCTGCACGTCGAGTTCAACATCCCGGCGAGTTCCACAGGGGCAACCGGCCAGTCCCGCGGCAACAGCGGCATATACATCCAGCGCCGCTACGAGGTACAAATTCTCGATTCTTATGGTCTTCAGCCGGACACCGGCGACTGCGGCGCAATCTACAAAACAAAAACGCCCGATAAAAACGTCTGTAAAAAACCTGGTGAATGGCAGTCTTACGATATTTTCTTCAGGGCACCCAGATGGGCCGGGGAAAATAAAATCGATAACGCCCGAATCACTGTCCTGCAGAACGACATCGTGATTCACAACAACGTAATCGTCCCACACAAGACCGGTGCGGGACAGGGCGAAGGGCCGACTCCGGGACCGGTCAAGCTGCAGGAGCACGGCAGTAATGTTAAATTCAGAAACATCTGGATTGTGCCACTCGATTGACAATCCCCTGATTCAAAGGGTCAATTATGAAAAAAGTAGAAGTCCTCGGCTTGCAGACCATAGCCAAAATTAAAGAAGGTGACAACCTCGCTGAGATTATAGTAAAGGCCGCCGACGACGAAATCAACGGCCTCCAGCAAAAAGACATCGTCGTGCTCACCAGCAAGATAGTCTCAAAGGCACAGGGCAGGATGCGAAAAATGGCCGACGTCGTACCGGGTAAAAAGGCGCTGTACATTTCACGAAAAACCGGCAAAGACGCCAAGTTGCTTCAGATGATATTCGAAGAGGAAAACGATATTCTGGCGATTATGCCGCTTAGTGGTATTGTCGAAAGGCACATACTGGGCGCATCGCAGGACAGCGGCTGCACGCACGAGCTTGTCGAGCACGAGCAGGCGCTCTGCATCACGGCAGGAAAGGACGGCCGACTACACACATGCGACGCCGGCATCGACGGCTCGAACCACGAAAAGGGCGTGGTCAGTTTACTGCCGGAAGACCCGGACGCAGCCGCAAGGGACATAAGAGAAAGCTTACAGAAAATCACCGGCAAAAAACTTGCCGTCATCTTAGCCGATACCGAGATGATACCCTTCGGCACGATGGATTTCGCCATCGGCTCGGCCGGCATAAACCCCGTCTCGAAGCAGTTCGGCAACAAGGACCTGTTCGGCAAACCCAAGTTCGGCGGCATAGATTTAATAGCCCATGAACTGTGCAGCGCCGGCGCCCTTGTCTTCGGCCAGACCGAAGCGGGAATCCCCGCCGCCGTCATCCGCGGCTGCGAGTACGAAATCGACGAAACCGCAAACGTCGCAAACACGATGCTGCCCGGCGATAATAGCGACGGCGTTGCAAACGCCGTCAGACAAACATTAAGAGCCACTTCATACACCAAAGGCCCGCTCAAACGCCTCTTGCTGAAAATCGCCTCATGGTTTGTGTGATTCTGCGCTCGTATTGGTTTAGGAACTATCTTCTCGAAGAGAGGATATTTTTCATAATTTGTTCTTGATTGTTCTCTCATTCGCTATACAATTCGCAACGCTAAGATTTCTGCCAAATAGTGAAAGGAAGACAAATGGCACATCCGACTATCAGTAAAGAGATAAAACGTACCATCTACGATGCAAAGAGATTGGTGGAATCAGTCATGAAAGCCGACGGTAACGAGGCAGAGACGAGGCGCCGAGTTGAACGAATATTTGAACAGCTCATGGGATACGATGCGTTCAAACATCTGAGCCGAGAGAGGGCTGTTCGGGGTGCTGGGGAAACGGAGCATGTGGATTTCGCCGTTCAACTACAGCCTGGGCCCGATGCAAAGCCTATCATTATGGTTGAGTTGAAGCGGGTTGGCGTTGATCTTGCCCTAAAACACCTTAGGCAGGCAGCATCCTACGCGATTGATTCGGGCTGTGAGTGGGTCCTCCTTACAAACGCTCGCGAGTGGCGGTTATATCACGTCGAGTTTGGCCAGCCTCCAAAGACCCAACTAATCGATCAATGGAACCTTCTGAGTGACGAGGTAGTCCACCTCGCTCGAAAGTTCGAGACCATAAGTTACAAGCGGGTAAAAAGAGGTAGCCTGAAGAAGCTTTGGGAAAAGGCGACCGTTCTTTCACCGGACAGTTTGTTAGATGCACTGATGAGCAAAGAGTCTTTGAGCGTGCTTCGTCGCGTGTTGAGAAAGAAAACAGGCGTTCTGGTTGCACCTTGGGATTTGGTGACCGGCATTCGAAAGCTATTGAATGAAAACGCCGCGATCGAGTTATCTAAGATAAAGATAACCGTCTCGGAGAAGAAAAGCCGCAGAGTACGAAAGCGAGGTAGTAAAGAGACATTGCTGGAAGGCAGCACTGATTCAGACGGTATTAGTCTGGACGATGGCTCTTCTATGGATGCTGAATCTTAGGGGAGAGGTGACTATTATTTCTCAATATGCTTGCCAGGCCCGGCTGCCACTGCATCATTTTTTGTCTTTCAGGAGCTTTTTGCTGCGCAGGATGTGGTGGTAGTGCTGGGCGAAGCGGTGGGCCTCGTCTCGGACGTATTGCAGCAGCTTGCGAACAGGCGAATTTGCCGGCAGCTTCAGTGGTTTTTTGCTGCCCTGCAGGAAAATCTCCTCCTCTTTTTTTGCTATTGCTGCAATTCTGGGCACCGGCGCCTTCATTTGCTCGAACGCCTTTTGGGCCGCGTGCAGATGGCCTAATCCGCCGTCAATCAGAACAAGGTCGGGCCAGAGCTCCTCGCCCCGCAGCGCATATTTGTATCTGCGTTTGACCACCTCGGCAATCATCGCATAATCATCAATGCCCTTGACGGTCTTTATCTTGAACCGCCGATACCCGCTCTTAAAGGGCCTGCCGTCGATGAACTTGACTAATGAGCCGACCGCCTCGGCACCGGCAATATTCGCGACGTCGATGCCCTCGATGATTCGTACCGGCCCGGTAGAGCCGAGTATCTTTTGCAGCTTCACCAGCGCCTCGGCCGGGTCGGCCGCGAATACCTCCGGCTGGACGTCCTCGTCCGGCCTGCCCCGCTCGTCAAGCCGTTCAATCAGCCGAATCCTATCGCGGTACATCGCCGCCCTTTCGTACTCCAACCGCTCTGCCGACTTGGCCATCTGTTTTTTAAGCTCCCGCAGAACCGTCGAACGTTTCGACCGTAAAAACTTTATAAAGTCCCTGATGATTTGCCCGTATTCATCCCTGTTA
Source organism: uncultured Pirellulales bacterium (assembly GCA_964394625.1). GTDB lineage: Bacteria > Planctomycetota > Phycisphaerae > Sedimentisphaerales > Anaerobacaceae > JAUVYV01. Next base: position 425 of record CAYMYK010000032.1, on the reverse strand, counting down.
ATCTTGTCCCCACAAGGCGCCGTGCACTGCTTGATGCTGTAGAGCAGACAAGGGCGAAAGAATTTGCGCTTTTGGTCACGGAAGCGAATATCCAGCCGGCACGTGCGAAACCTGAATATCTTCTGCATCTCGACAAAAACCGCCCGCAAATCCTTCGCGCCGGCGAATGGCCCGAACAGCCGAGTCCGGCCCGCCCGCGGCTTGCGGGTGATATAGACCCCGGGAAAATCCTCGCCTGTTGTTATCTCAAGATACGGGAACGTCTTGTCGTCCATCAGGTCGGTATTGTACGCGGGCCGAATGTCTTTTATCAGCCGGGCCTCCTTAAGCATCGCATCGACCTCCGTCTCGGTCTCGAGAAAATCCACGCTCTCAACCTTCTCGACCATCTCGGCAATCTTCGGCCCGCGCGAGCCGACCAGGTT
>CAYMYK010000031.1:0-19523 GCA_964394625.1 uncultured Pirellulales bacterium | reverse complement strand
TACCCAAAAGCAGTATCGGGCTGCTCCCGTCATCAGGATACGGCAGATGCGTTAGACTTGCGCCCGCCTCTAACGTCAGACTCGGAATCGCCCCCGAACCCACAATGCTTAGTTCACTGGCATTCGCATCGAACCCGCTCTCAATTACCGGATACTCTCCCGCCGCAAATCCGCCTCCTATTGAAACGTCGTCCCCGAAATCCGGCACCCCATCCGGCTCCCAGTTCTCCGGCGAGCTCCAGTAATGGTCCCCCGCCTCCCCGTCATCCCAACTGTAATATGTTCCAAATGCACCGCCCACCGGAACACTTAGAATGATAACACACACACCCACCAAGAATTGCCTTTTCATAGCAGCCTCCTATTTTGCAAAACTGTTATAGAAATACGTCCCTTGGGGTTTCTCAACCCTTCTATACTACCACGCTAATCATGCTGCTGTCAAGCATTTTCTGTTCTTAAAATTTTGAGGGGATTGTGTTTTTTTGGTTGGTTTGGGCGGGACGGCAGCGGTTGTGGCGGGTGAGTCAGATTAAGGGCGGGGGAGGGGCTAAGGCAGGGCGAAAAAGCTTTTCGTTGTGGTGGTGACGGCGGAGGCGAAGTCGTCGAGGCCGATGCCCTTTAATTCCGCCAGGAAGCGGGAGGTGTGGATGAGCAGGGAGGGTTCGTTCACTTTCTGCTTTCGCATTGGCTCCGGTGACATATAGGGACAATCGGTTTCAAGCATTAGCCGGTCGAGGGGGATAATTCCGGCGGCCTGGCGTGACTTTTCGGCGTTTTTGAAGGTAACGAGGCCGGTGAAGGAGACATAACAGCCGAGGTCGAGGACGATTTCGGCCTGGTCTGCTGAGCCGCTGAAGCAGTGAAAGACGACCCCGCTCAGTTGAGGCAGGTACCGATTGAGTATATCGAGGGTCTCGTCGAATGCCTCTCGGCAGTGGATGATGACGGGCAGGTTCAATTCCGCCGCCAATTCGAGATGTTGGGCGAAGACTTTTTGCTGGGCGGGTTTTTCTGAGAGGTTGTAGTGGAAGTCAAGTCCTGTTTCGCCGATTGCGACGACTTTTTTGCTTTGGGCAAGCCCTTTGAGCCGGGCGATGGTTTTGTGGGTGACGGTTTTTGCGTCGTGGGGGTGGACGGCGACGGCGGCGAACATGTTGTCGAACCTTTGCGCAAGGTCAACGGCTTTTTGTGAGTCTTCAAGGCCGGTGCCGACCGTAATCCAGCAGTTGACGTTGGCATCCCGGCTGCTCTGGACGACCTGCTCGATTCGGCCGGTGAACGGCTCGAAGGTCAGATGACAATGAGTATCAATCAGCTCCATTCGGCTATCTCACAAAGGCGTTTTTGTAGTGAGTTATTTTAGGCCGGCCGGTTTGGCTGAGAATTATGGTGACCACATCGAAGCGGTAGGGGCGGTTTTCGATGTCATAAAGGGCGATGAAGTATCGGGCGGTGCGGGCGAGTTTGTCCATTTTGGTTCTTGTTACGACAGATTCTGCCGGCGTAAAATCCTCGCCGGTTCTGGTTTTTACTTCTACAAAGACGATGGAGCGGTCGGTGTCAACCATTACAAGGTCGATTTCGCCGGCCTTGCAACGGAAGTTCCGCGTGAGAGCTTTAAGACCCCGGCGTTTCAGGAATTTCTCACACGTGCGCTCGCCCCATCGGCCGAGCCGTTTGGGCTCGGCGAGGAGTTTTCGTCTGTTTAAGAGCAGGTTGAGCGGCATTGATATTCTATGTGTCCCCGGCTTGACACCTCGAAAGCAAATTAACCCGGGTTAATATTTCCTGCGAAAAGTTGTTCTCAAGGCCGGCATCGTGCCGCGAGGGTCGGTTTTGCCCGTTAGTATCGCCGGTCGCGGCCGCCGCCTCCGCCGCCTCTGCCACTTCCGCCACGTCCGCCGCCGCCAAAGCCGCCCCGTCCGCCTCCGCCGCTCCGGCGGGGGGCTTTCGGCCTGGCCTCGTTGACGTTGACGACTCTTCCTTTCAGGTCTGTGCCGTTGACTTCAGTAATTGCGGTTTGTGCCTCGTTCTTTGAGGGCATTTCCACGAATCCAAAGCCCCTTGACTCGCCGCTGTACCTGTCCTTTACGATGTTGACGAGCTCGACCTTGCCGTGGGCTTCAAAAGCCGCTCGCAGGTCATCTTCGGTCACGTCACGCGATAAATTGCCTACATAGATGTTCATTGGTACTCCTTTTCTTGTTTTTTAACCTGGTTATTAGATTTACAAAGAAAGACCCGGCACAGTAAAAGAAACGACGTTGGATGTGCTTATCAAGGCGGCGTCCAGCAATACGGGCCCCCGGCTCTGCTATACCGGCTCCGTACGAGGTCATTTCAACGTGCCGGATTATAAGGTATCTGGCCGGCGGGGCAAGCTTTTTTTGGCGGGATTTGTGAAAAAAGTGTATCGCAGAAACATTGCATTTGCCTTTCGCATCGATTTTCATACCCTTATGCCTGTGCAGGCACGAAAAGGGCAATTGGTTTGCAGAACTAATATATCTTTCTTTGTAAGCGGAGAATCGGCAATGAGAAAAGAATATATGGCAAGAAGGGAGTTTCTGCGAAAGGCGGGGGTGTCGGCGGCGTGTGTCTTCTGCGGCCGGCCGGTTTCCAAGGCGGGATTTTCGCCCGGCAGCGGCGGGTTACGGCAGCCGCCGGATAGTCTCGAACAGGCCCGGTCAAAACAAGGGCGGATTTCAGTCCGCTTCGAGATGGGCAAAAAGGCCAAAGAAGCCGTTCTTTCGGTTCGGCTGAATGTTGACGGGGCGAAGATTGCACGGGCCAAACAATACTTTTTCGAGGCCGGCGAGGATGAATTCCTGCCCGAACAAAACGCCTGGCGATGCAGGACGACGGGCAGGTTCTATTCATCGTCGCCTTCTAACCAGGAGGATGTCGATGTGGTTGTGCTCCGGCTTGACCAGGCACGCAAAGACAGCAGAATTACCGCTAAGGTCAACGACAGCGAGCTTGCCTTTTCGCTCGGCGAGCTGCTCGCTAAAGGGCAAATAACCAAGCCCGTGGACGGCTCTTATATCAGCGCCAATCTGCTTTATTATAATGAGATTGGAGAGATTGACCCGGCCCGGGTGAAGATAAGAGACGCCGGCGATGATTTTGATTTTGTCATATTCACCGACACGCACGCCGGCAAAGGCAATTCGGCCGTAAATGCCTATATCGCCAAAAACGTGGAGCTTGTGAATGAGCTAAGCCCGAGGCCCGGCTTTGTCATTATCGACGGCGACATTGTAACCGACCAGGGGCAGAAGGAGAATTACCAGACGGTTTTGCCCGTCCTTGAGCGGCTAAAAGTGCCCGTCCTTTTTGAAGCTGGCAACCACGAGACAAAATACAAAAGCAGATTCTCTCCCGGTTATAATATGGCGGCTTTTAAGAACTACTTCGATGCCCAGAAACAAATCAACGGTATGGATAAGCTGCTCTATAGCTTCGACCTGGGCAGATGGCATTTTGTGGTCTGGCCCGACCCGCTTCGCCGCCACTTCTGGGTGACACATCCGCACTATTTTGACTGGCTGGAGAAAGACCTCGAAAAGAATAAGGACAGGCCGACGATATTTTTTCAGCACGTCCACTCGCTGCCGCTCGGCATCAATCCGATGACCAACTATGTCAACAGTACCCAGGCGCGAGGGATGCTGCTGGATATCATTACCAAATACGGCAATGTGAAGTATGTTTTCAGCGGCCATACGCACATAACGGTGAAGGCCTCGTTCAAGACGGCGCTAACATATCGAGGGACGAACTTTGTCAATCTTGCCCCCACGGCCAATCCGACCCGCAATTTCGGCGAGCCGGATTTTGACGGCAGGGCATCCCAGGGTTTTACCGTTGTAAATATCAGGGGCGAAAAGATAACCGTCAATTACAGGACGACCGAAGGCAAAACTTATACTTACCCTGCCGAGTTTGCCGAATTCGACCCCGACGCCTGGCCTCTCTGGCTCAAGAACGAATGGGAGCTGCCGGCACACAAGGCAATTGTTAATGGCGGCTATGAGAACGGTCTTGCCGGCTGGGCCGGGCGGTTTATTTATATGGAGGACAAAAACCCCTCGAACATACGCCGGGCCGACAGCAGCATAAGCCATTCCGGGGCAAATTCGCTCCAGATGTTTTGTAAAAGACGCGGCTATTATGTCCCCGGCGACAACCGGATGACGCAGACGTTGAACAACGTCTGTCAGGCGGTGCAGATGCAGAAAGACACAACGCCCGTTGTCAGGGCGTGCTATCGTCTCGACGGCGACAATTATACGCCGGGCGACGAAAGCGGGGCGTGTATAAGAGTCGAGGGCTACAAGGCCAGCAGCAGGAGACTGCGGCTTTGCTACTGGATAGGGACGGGGTACTTCAAGCCAAGGGGACTTTGGAGTCCGTGGGAGGAGTATCTGCACTACGATATCACAGCGTCACCGGATAAGTGGCATAAGGTGATGCTGAACGTAGAGAAGGATTACGAGGCGGCTGTGAAGGGTAAGAAATTCGATGAGATGGGGCTTGATAAGCTGACGGTGACATTAGGCGTGTGGAATCTTAATCAGCATACGGAGGAGGATAAGGATAAGTCGATGCGAATTGGTGTGTATTTCGATGATATTGAGGTTTCTTTTGAGGCCGGGGATACCGATACTGTAAGTGTCGTTGACGGGCAGGCAGTCACGGCGAAAAGAAAAGATGAGATAGAATCGCGGTGGCTGATGGGCGGGATGGGCAATGAAAGAGAAAGAAAGTCAAAGAAATAAACGCTGCGGTGCCCGGGCGGCAGTTTGTTTTTTGGCTGCGATAGTGCTTGCCGGTGCGGGCGGCTGCGGTGCGTCAGGGCGGGCGGTGTTGCGGCCTGAAATAGAAGGCAGGTGGTGGCAGGTTGCGGGGGACCCCGACCTGGGTAAGTACACGAGCGCAAAACAGCAGCCGGTCGATTTTGCAGTATGGCAGGCGGCGGACGGGACGTGGCAGTTGTGGTCGTGCATTCGGCATACGAAGTGCGGGGGAAATACGCGGCTGTTCTATCGATGGGAAGGAAAGAAACTTACCGACAATGACTGGAAGCCGATGGGTATAGCGATGGAGGCAGAGCCGGAATTGGGTGAGCAGCCGGGGGGTTTGCAGGCGCCGCACGTTATAAGGGTCAAGGGGACATACTATATGTTCTACGGGGACTGGGGGCGGATATGCCTGGCGAAGAGTGAGGACGGCAAGAATTTTACGCGGGTGTTGAATGAGAAGGGGCAGCCGGATTTGTTTGAGGGGCCTTACAGGAACACGCGAGATGCGATGGTTTTGTCGAGTAATGGCCTGTACTACTGCTATTATACGGGGCATCTAAGCGAGGACAGTGAAGCAAAGCACAAGGCGGCGGTATTTTGCCGGACATCGAGCGACCTGCGATACTGGAGCGAGCCGGTGAAGGTGGCGGCGGGAGGTGAAGCGGCGGCAAAGTCGCGGTGGTTTGGAGGGGACTGTGAGTGCCCGTTTGTGGTCGAGATTGACGGGCTTTATTATCTTTTCCGAAATCAAAGATATGGCAGGAGCAATTTGAACACTCAGTATTGCTCTGAGATTCCGCTTGATTTTGGCGTTGACGACGACCGCCGCATTGTCGGGACATTGCCGGTGGCGGCGCCTGAAATAATCAGGTATGACGGGCAGTACTATATTGCGGCGTTGCTGCCGAGTCTTAAAGGAATAAGGATTGCGAGGTTGAAATGGATTCGCACGGAAAAGCAGGAATAGTAATATGGGTTCTGTGTATTTTTGCAGCATTTTGCGCCGGGTGCAACGAACAGTTTGAACAGGTAGAGCTTGGGCCTGTTGTTGATGGCGATTGGTGGGTGATAGGGCCTGAGCCGGATTTGCGGCTGCTGGGTTTGCAGCCGGAGCCGAGTGACATACAGCCGAATCAGCCCAACGACCACTGCATTTTTCAAGGCGCCGACGGAACGTGGCATCTCTGGGCATGTGTGCGGGGGACAAAAGTCGGGCGAATCTTATGTCACTGGGAGGCAGCGGAGCTGACACAAAGCCCGTGGCGATTTACGGGCGAGATTATACGTGCAGACAAAGCCGCCGGCGAGAGCTTAGTCGAGTGGAGGGGACAGGAGTTCATCCAGTCACCCTTTGTGGTCAAAAGCAGAGGCGAGTACTATATGTTCTACGGCGGCTATGATACGGGCTTCGATGCGCATGGCGACAAGCTCAACGCCGGGCTGGACTATAACAAGGCCGAGAAGCAGATTTGCCTTATGACCTCGCCGGATGGTCGCACCTGGACAAGGCACAGAGACCGCAACGACTTTAGCCGGGTCTTTGTCGGCCCCGGGGCGGCCAGGGATGAGTGCATTGTTAAATTCTCCGACAAATGGTACGCCTACTACGCGGGCCACCACGGCAAAGACAGGGACACAGCTGGGATTTATGTGCGGACAAGCAGGGATTTGATTGAGTGGTCAGACTGGCGGATAGCGCAGTATGACCTGCGGTGTAAAGAGGGCAGGCGAAAGTGGCAGGCAGAGTCTCCGGCTGTTGTTAAGCAAGGTGGCTACTATTATATGTTTCGCACACACGGCCCGGGCAAAAGCGGCACGTGGGTATTCAGAAGTGAAGACCCGCTGAATTTCGGTCTCAAGAGCAGCGAACTGGTGACGGTTCTTGACGTGATAGCACCGGAGATTATAGTAGATGAGTCCGGGCAGGAGTACATTTCGAATATTGTTGAGAACGGTGTGTACGGGATTCGACTTGCCAAACTGAAGTGGGAAAAAGAGAAAGATTCAAAGTAGGAATAGGGACGCGGTAAACAAAGATGACCGGAATATGAGGTTTGCCTGTGCACTTGGGGACCTTTGAGATTTTGTACATAGCCGGCGTTGTCGTCGGGTCGTTGATTCGGCGTGGTTATACACGTGGCAGCAGACGAGCTCGAACGGCGGTCAGCTACCAGGGGCCGCTGGACATGACCCTGATTATCCTCGCTACACTCGGATTTGTCGCGGTTCCCGTAGTTTATCTGACGACGGGCTGGCTTGACTTTGCGAACTACAACCTGCCGGTTTGGATGGGCTGGTTAGGTGCGCCGGTCTTTGCAGCGGCGATTGTATTGCTTTGGAGAGCACACAGCGAGCTGGGCGACAATTTCTGTCCGATGCTTCGAATCAACGAAGAACACCGGCTGGTGACGACCGGGGTGTATCGCTATATTCGCCATCCGATGTATGCGGCCCACTGGCTCTGGGCGGCTGCGCAGATGCTGCTCCTGTGGAACTGGGTGGCCGGGCCGGCTTTTCTTGTTTGTCTTGCGCCGCTGTATATCTTGCGGATTCGCAGCGAAGAGCGAATGATGGCCGAGCAGTTCGGCGACGAATATCTTGCGTACATAAAACGAACGGGCAGGATTATTCCCCGTTGTACACACACCGAATCGGAAGGAGTCGGGCAATGATGCGAACGAAGCTGACCCTGCTTTTCTGCATTTTTTGTATTTCTCAGTGTTTTTCGTGTGCAACGCTCGAGCCGGCCCCACGGGCACCCAGCGGGGTGACACTTATCCTCGGCGCGTTTGATGCCGAGGTTGCGCCGCTGCGAGAACGGCTTGAGAATATGCACGAATATACCATCGAGGAGATAGGGCTTGTCACCGGCAGAATGTATGGAAGAAAGGTCGCCATTGCGTGGACGGGGATAGGCAAGGTCAACGCCGCTATGGCGAGCACACTGCTGATAGAGCATCTTCGGCCGAGCGAGGTCATATTCACAGGCATCGCCGGCGCGCTCAACCCTGCCCTTGAGCCGGGCGATATAGTAATAGCGCAGAGAACGGCACAGCACGATTTGGGCATATGGCTTGAGACGGGCCTTAAAAACAGAGGTGAAATAAATCGTTTTACCGGCGAAAGGAATCCGACCTTCTTTGTCGCGGACGCACGGCTGCTGCGACTTGCTGAACTCGCGGCCGAGCAGGGGCAACTTGAGAGTATCGATGAGCATAGAGCAGCAAGAGTAATTACCGGTGTGGTGGTTACAGGCGATACGTTCGTGATGTCGGCGGCGAAGTGTGCACAGCTTCGCGCCGACCTCGGGGCCGAGGCGGTTGAAATGGAAGGTGCGGCGGTGGCGCAGATTTGTTATCAGTGGAATGTGCCTTTCATCGCGATACGGGCAATAACCGACAGGGCCGACAAGCAGGCGATGAAGGACGTGGATAGATATGAGCTTCTTGCGGCGAAGAATGCGGCTGAGGTGACTGCGGGAATAGTCCGGCTCTTGGCAATGAATTGTTGTGTAAATTGAGGGGTTTTGCGTATGGTCGGTTTCAATCTCAAGCAGCGAGGGACAAGCGTTCGAGTCGAGGCAATCGCGGGCTTTACGACGTTTCTGACAATGGCATACATTATTTTCGTCAACCCCTCGATTCTGAGCCAGACGGGGATGGATAAGCAGGCCCTGGTAGGTGTTACCTGTATCGTAACGGCCCTTGCCACAATTATCGTCGGTATCTTCGCCAATGCCCCGATTGCAATGGCGCCGGGGATGGGGCTTAATGCGTTTTTTGCTTACAGTTTGGTACTGGGCGACAAGCTGAGCTGGCAGACGGCCCTGGGCGTTGTGTTTCTGTCCGGGGTGTTCTTTTTGATTTTGACGCTGGTCGGGCTTCGCAAGAAGCTCGTCGAGGCGATACCGAGGAGTTTAATCTCGGCGATATCGGTCGGGATAGGCCTGTTTATTACGTTCATCGGTCTTGTGAATCTCGGAGTCGTAGTCCGCAACGAGGCGACACTCGTATCGGCGGGCCGGCTGACGCCTACGGTTTTGATAGGTCTTCTCGGCCTGCTGGTGATGCTTTTTCTCGAGATGAAAAAGATTAAGGGCTCGTTGCTTATCGGGATACTGGTTTCCACGGCGACGGCGGCGGCCTTCGGCTACGTGCAGAGGCCGGCGGAGTGGATTTCATTTCATATAAATATAAAACCGCTCGTTTTTCACCTTGATATCGCCGGGGCCTTGAAGTGGAGCCTGTTCGCAAGCATATTCAGCCTGATGTTTATGGATATGTTCGACAGCATCGGTACGCTCGTTGCCTGCTGCCACCAGGCGAATATGGTCGATGAAAAAGGTAACATCAAATGGCTCGACCGGCTGCTCGGCATCGATGCAATAGCAACTATGTTGGGCGCCCTGCTCGGAACGTCAACGACCACCTCGTATATCGAATCGGCGGCGGGAATAGAGCAGGGCGGTCGAACCGGGCTGACTTCGATTGTGACAGGCGCACTGTTTCTGCTGGCGCTGCTGTTCGTGCCCGTCGTGGGCATTGTGCCCGCCTATGCAACGGCACCGGCGCTGATTATGGTCGGGCTTTTTATGATGAAGGAAGTCAAGGCGATAGATTTTGCAAATATCGAGCAGGCGTTTCCGGCATTTATTATTATGGTGATGATTGCGCTGAGCTACAGCATAAGCACCGGCCTGGCGTTCGGTTTTATCTCGTTTACGCTCGTAAAACTTATCTGCGGAAAAGGGCGGGAAATCAAACCGGCGATGTGGATTATTGCCGTTCTCTCGGTGCTGTTCCTGATGCTCGACCGGCTCGGCGAACTGCTCGGGTTTGTAAAAAACCTTGTTTAATTTCCCAGCAAACAGCAAGTCCGGCAGAACAACGGCCTTTTCCACCTGTAACCGACCAGCGCCGCGGTCAGAGCTTTGACAGAATGGTTGCAGTGTGCATACCGAGCAGCATCAGGTAGTCGGCATCTCCGAGATTGTAATGGTCGTCACGGAAGGTGTTATTAGCGTACAGCACGCCGAAACAGCCGGCCGGCGTGAGCAGCGGTGCGATTATCACCGAACGAACCTGAATTTCTTTTTTGAGATTCAAATCACGCGGAAAGATAAACAGCATGAACTGCTTCTTGTCAATCGCATCACCGATTTTATCGCCGAATTCGAGACTACCCTGTTCGACGGACTGGCCGCTTCTCTCTCTCCCGGAATGGGCGGTCATAGGGCCGTCGGGTTTGGGCCTCAGCGCACACCATGCCTGATACGTCTTAAATTGTTTCTGTACCGTATCGAGCAGATTGAGCAGGACCTTGTCGATATTTTCGGCCTTTGCAATTTCCGCGGATGCCTGGAGAAAACCGGGCGCCCTTTCGGCCGGGAATCTTATTGCCGGGGCCTGTTCTGCTCCGAGTTTTCGTATGATTATCTGAGGGCCGGTGACCAGCGTTGCCGGGGCTTCCTCTAACTCGACGGTCTCGCCCGGGTCGGGGCCGGTATCATCCTTGAAGCTGACCTCGATAGTAAAATCCGTTATCCTCAGCGTATCGCCGTTCTTTATATCGGCCTTGTGAATTTCGACATCATTAAGATATGTCTTGTTAGCGGAGTCCAGGTCTTCTACGAGCCACTGGCCGTCCTGCGTATTATAAATCACAGCGTGCTGCCTTGAGACGGTCTTGTCCGGCAGAAAGACCTGGCTGTTGCTGTGTCGGCCGATATAGACAGGCCCTTTTTCGAACTGAAGCTCGTTAATGGTACGGTCACCTTGTTTTACGACCAGCCGCATTGGCTTTCCTCCCGTCATTAGACGTCGTAATTCATTCGCCTAATATCATATCACTTTACCAGCCGGCTTGTCAAGGAAAAGAATCATTAAGTTTTGGCCTGGCCGGCACAGCCCGGACAAATGATGAATTTTGGTTTTTTTGGTAGCACCGTCGGCGTTTTTGCGTACAATACGGCGTTGATTTTGCAGCTTCGGCCGGACGGTCTTAAAAAGGCCGGCAATGGTCGTCATTATTATCCTGGACCGGGACCGGATATGGCACAGAAAAGTAAAATAACAATAGTGGGGGCGGGTAATGTCGGCGCCACGGCGGCGCACATTGTCGCCGAGAGAGGGCTTGGCGAGATAGTGCTTGTTGACATTGTCCCCGGCCTGGCAGAGGGTAAGGCCCTCGATTTGTGCGAGGCGGCCCCCATCGAGCTGTACAACTCGAAAATTACCGGCACGACGGACTTCTCGAAGGCGCAGGGCAGCAATATCGTTATTGTCACCAGCGGGCTGCCGAGAAAACCGGGTATGAGCAGAGATGATTTATTGGCCAAAAATGTCCAGATTGTCAGGCAAGTCAGTGGGAAAATAGCCCGGCATTGCCCCGACAGCATCGTGATAGTCGTCTGTAATCCGCTCGATGCGATGGTCTATACGGCGGCGAAGGTAACCGGCTTCGCTGCGGGCAGGATAATGGGAATGGCGGGCGTTCTGGATGCCGCACGGTTCAGCTACTTCGTCGCCTCTGAGCTTGGCGTCGGTGTCGGGGACGTCAGGACGGTAATGATGGGTGGTCACGGCGACGATATGGTGGCCCTGCCGAGATTCACGTCGGTCGGCGGAATACCTCTGCCGGAGCTTCTCGACGAGGATACTACGGCACGGCTCGTCGAGCGGACGGTAAAAGGAGGGGTCGAAATCGTAAATCTTCTCGGTTACAGCGCCTACTACGCTCCCGCCGCGGGGGCCGTAAAAATGGCCGATGCCGTCCTCAAGAATAAAAAGGCCGTTTTCTCCTGCTGCGCTTATTGCGGCAGGCAATACGATGTCGGAGGATATTTCGTCGGCGTGCCGGCTGTCATCGGGGCTAGCGGTATTGAAAAAATCATCGAGCTGGACCTGAATGAAGGCGAAAGAAATAAGTTTCTCGAATCGCTCAGACACGTAAAAGAACTCGTGACAAAGGTTGACAAACTCATACAATGACTGTTTTTTGTAGTTCATCGGTTGTTACGGTGCAGCTTTTAAGCGAAATGCTTTTGAAAATACGGGAACACAAATGGAGCTGATAAGAAAAATCAAGCATGCCGAGGCCGATGCCCGGCAGATTATCGAACAGGCCGAGAAGCAGGCCGCAGGTCTGGCGGAAAAGGCCCGGACCGAAAGATCCGACGCCGTCGAGCAGGCGGCTGCTGAGAGGAAAAGGGCAATTGAATCGGCTATTGCCCTCGGCCAATCGCAGGGCCAGGCAGAAGCCGAAACGCTAAAGGCCGAGGCCGACGCAAGCTCGCAGCAGTTGCGACAAAAAGCACAGGAAAAAATACCCGCGGCAGTGGCCAGGGTAATGGAGTACCTCAAGGGCTGAAGATGGCAATAGCCGCTATGACAAAGGTGATGATTGTCAGCCATCGCAGCGAGGTGGCTGAGCTTCTCGAGGCCCTTCAGCAGCAGGGCCTCTGTCAAATCCTCAATGCCGAAGAAGCGATTGTCAGCAAAGACTTACCTGAGCCGGCCGCCGTAGAAAAGCCGAAAGAGATCGAGCAGCTCACGGTGCGTCTGTCGAAAAGCATCGCATTTCTAAAGGGCTATGCCGAATCCGCCTCTGGCCTTGCCGGCATCCTCGCCCCCAAGGTCGTCGTCGATGAGCAGTCCTACGAAAAGGTTGTCTCGGACACTCAACTGCTCCGGTTGGTTGACAGTGCCGAGGACATCGACTCGGCAATAGAAAAATGTAAAACCGATATCGAAAATCTGCAAAACCGCCTGGCCGAGCTTGCACCCTGGCGCCGATTGAAAACACCGGCCGAAGAGCTGGGCCGGCTCAGCCGGGCACAATGCCTGGCGGGCCTGATACCTGTTCAGAACCTGCCACGTTTCAAAGAGAAGATAGAAACAGCCGGGGCCGCGATAGAGGAGGTTGGCTCGGCCAACAACAAAACCGCCTGCATAGTTGTCTGCCTCAACGAGGCCGCCGAAGAAGTGCGCAAGCTGCTTCGCTCCGAGGAATTCGAGCCGGTCGGCTTCCCCGGTTTGACCGGGACCATAGCCGATGCCGTTAAGGATATAAACGACCGCCTGCAGCAAACTACTCAGCAGCTTCAGCTCCGGCGGCGGCAGGCGGCTGAATTGTCAAAACATCTGCTCGAACTTGAAATTCTCTGCGACCACTACAGCAACCTGCTGGATAGGGAGCAGACCAGAATAAGCTGCCCCGCCACCGAGCAGACCGTTTTGTTGGAGGGCTGGGTGAAGAGAAAGGACTTTCGGCTTGTCGAAAAAACGGTCTCGCAGTTTGCCGCATCGAGCATAAACAAAATAAAGCTCGCCGAGGGTGAAGACATACCCGTCGAAATAGAAAATAACAGGTTCATCCGCCCATTCGAGGTAATTACCCGTCTGTACGGGATGCCCAGACACTTTGAAGTTGACCCAACGGTTTTTCTTGCGCCGTTTTTTGCCGTATTCTTCGGGCTGTGCCTCACAGATGCAGGTTACGGGCTGGTCCTTTTGGTCTTGATGCTGCTGTTCGTGAAAAAGATGCAGGGCGACAAACGGCTGCTCGTTATGCTTGGGTTCTGTTCGGCGGCGACCGTTCTGGCCGGCGCGCTTACCGGCGGATGGTTCGGGGACGCCGTCCAGCAGTTTGTCCCGGTGCTTGAACCTGTCAGGAAAAAACTGATGTGGTTTGACCCTCTGGAGAGTCCGATGATGTTTTTCAAGCTGTCGCTGATACTCGGATATGTCCAGATTCAGGCGGGACTGCTGATTGCCTTTATCCATAACCTCAAGCAGAAATCCTTTGCCGCGGCGCTGCTCGACCAATTGACCTGGCTGGTAATGTTGAACTCGATTATGCTCTTTGTTTTCCGAAAAGACGAAGTGGGCAGGATCTTCGGGCTGGTTGCCGTCGTTCCGGCGGCGCTGATATTTCTGTTCAGTCAGCGCGAGGGAAACTGGGTCGGCCGGCTGGGGATGGGATTGTACAATCTGTTCAGCGCCATATTCTATATGGGAGACGTCCTGAGTTATCTGCGGCTGATGGCACTGGGTATGGTGACGGCCGGGCTGGCAATGGCGGTCAACGTTATCGCAAAAATTACCATTGCAATACCATACGGCATCGGCATTGTCCTGACCATAGTGATATTCGTCGGCGGACATTCGTTCAATATGGCCTTGAATGCCCTCGGGGCGTTTGTCCATACGTTGAGACTGCAGTTCGCGGAGTTTTTCCCGAAGTTTTTTGCAGGCGGCGGCAGGGCGTTCGAGCCGCTCGCAAAGCAATACAAGCGCATTTATCTCAAGAGAACCTGAACGTTGTAATTGAACAAGAAAGAGAGGTTTGGCAATGGCTGGAGATTATGGAATGGCATTGGCCTTGTTAGGTACAGGGCTGGCATCTCTGCTGGCCGGAATTGGCTCGGTATTAGGTATAGGAATCGCTGCGCGCAGTGCAACCGGTGTCTTGAGCGAAAAGCCCGAACGATATGGCCAGATGTTCATTATGGTCGTGCTGCCCGGAACACAGGGCCTGTACGGCTTTTTAGCGGCGTTTTTGATAATGCTGAAGATGAACTTCTTCGCCGCCGGCGGCGCCATAGATATCAGCAATCAGCTCGGATGGCAGATTTTGATTGCAGGACTGCCCGTCGCCTTCGCCGGACTGGTGAGCGCCATTCATCAGGGCAAGGTATGCTCGGGCGGTATTCTGATGGCGGCCAAAAGACCTGAAATGGCATTCAAGGCCGGTGTCATATACGCAGTTATGGTTGAGCTGTACGCCATGCTCGGCCTGGTGGTGACGATGTTCATCGTGCTTAAAGGTATTCACTGGCCCACAGGCGGTTGATAAACACCGGACGAAAAAAAACGCTAACTTAAGAAATGGATAGCGCAGATGGAAGCTGAACAGGTCATTGAAAAGATATTGTCGGACGCCCGGGCCGAGGCGGAAAAGATAACCAAAGACGCGGAGCAAAAGCAGGCCGATGAGCAGGCAAAATTGTCACAGCAGCTCAAAGAGTATAGCCGGCAAACAGAACAGCTTGCCGGCAAGGCAGCCGAAAACAAACGCCGGAGAATGCTGGCGGCGGCGAGAATGCAAATCGCCAAAGACCGGCTCGCCGAAAAGGCCCGCATCCTCGATGAGGTCTTCGAGCAGGCGCAAAAACAATTGAAGGAGCTGCCGGATGAAGAGTTCTTTGAGCTTATGACCCAACTGATGCTCGCCGCGGTGGAAACCGGCGACGAGGAAGTCATCGTCGATAAGAACGAGACACGCCTTGACCACAGGTTCGTCAAGCAGGTCAATCACCGGCTCGCCCCCGGCTATAAGGGCAATCTTCGGCTGGCGGAACAAAGGCAGGACATCGTCGGCGGCTTTGTGCTCAGGCGGGGCAAGATAAAAAACAACGTCTCGTTTGACGTCCTGCTGGCCCAGGCCCGAAACGACCTTGATATCGAGCTGGCCAAGCAGTTATTTCAGCCGGATTAACAAATGGCTCAGACGCTAAGACAGGCAGTTGTGGACTTTTATCGTTATCCGCCCGTCGGCGGCGACGACTGGCGATATGCATTCGGCGCCGCCCGCGTTCGCGCGCTGGAAGTGCAGATGCTCAGCAGAAGCACACTGCTCGATATGGCCAATGCGCCCGGCTACGAACAGGCCATCGAGCTGCTCTCCTCCGGCGATTACGCCGCCGGCCAGGCCAAAACCGGCTTCGGCGAGCTTGAAAATATCCTTGCCTCTCGCAGGGCCGAAGTTCGCAATACCTTCGAGAAGCTGATGATTGACACCCGGGTTGTCAAGCTGTTCAGGTCCCGCACCGATTTTGCAAATCTGAAATTAGCACTGCGAAGAATGCTGAACGAAAAGCCCATCGGCGGCGACTACAGCGGCGACGGCAACATTTTGCCCGGGCAGTTCGCAGAGATTTTCGAGCAGGAAAACTACGCCCTGCTGGGCGAATACTTGTCCGGCCTGGCCGAGCAGGTCGTCCTGAGCTACTATCAAAATAAAGATATTCGCCGGATTGATTACACAATCGACGCCTCCGCGGCGCAGCACAATCTCTCAACAGCCGATAAGCTTGCAAGCGTGTTCTTAGCCGGGCTTTTCCGAATACAAATCGACCTGACGAACATTCGGACGATGTTTCGGCTAAAGCTCACCGAATCCGAACAGCGTAACGTTTTTCTCGCCGGCGGTTTCATCGAGACCGCCCGCTTCAGGCAGGGCCTCGACATCGGCAACGAGTCCGTCGCCCAGTTGTTCTTCGTAACACCGTACTATGAAGCAGTGCAGGCGGGCGCCGGCTATCTGGCGTCGCAAAAATCGTTCTTAAAACTCGAACAGCAGTGCGACGAATATCTCAATGGCTATCTCGGCTCGACGACTCAAATCACAGCCGGGCCTCAGCCGATTATCGCCTATTTGCTCGCCGCCGAACAGGAGATTCGCACCGTTCGGCTGATACTTACGGCAAAGAGAAATAATCTTAATCCTAAACTTATACTGGACCGTATTTCGTGACCCGCGAGGCTGCCGCTTGAGTCACGAGAGACGAGAAACGAGAGACGAACAATGCAGGGCAAAGTTGCGGTGCTGGGTAATGCCGATTTCGTGATGCCGTTTGCGGCGCTCGGGCTTGATACGTACCCGGTCGGCGACGATGTCGGGGAAATTGAAAAAAGCGCTCGCGGCATAATCGACGCGGGCTACGTCCTGGTGGTCGTGGCGGAGAACATAGCCGCCGGGGCCGAGCAGTATTTCGCCGATGTCCGCTCTCAGCCGGTGCCGTGTGTGGTAACGGTGCCGTTCACGACCGAGCCGGAGGGCTTTGCTACGCAGGCCCTCGGCAGGGTTCTCAGGATTGCGACCGGCATCGATATTCTGGAAGGTAATTAGCCGGTTTGTTTTTCGGCTAAGAGCGAAAATCGCATAACGAAGGTTTGGGTACAAAATAATGAGCCAGACAAGCAAAGGCAAAATAGTGAAAGTGGCCGGGCCTGTTGTGGTTGCCGAGGGTATGGCCGGCTCGCGAATGTACGACGTCGTACGCGTCGGCGAGCTGAAACTCATAGGCGAAATTGTCGAGCTTAAAGGCGATACGGCATCGATACAGGTCTATGAGGAGACCACCGGCATAGGCCCTGGAGGCCCCGTCGTCGATACCGAGGTCCCCCTGAGCGTCGAGTTAGGCCCCGGTTTGATTGAGAGTATCTACGACGGTATCCAGAGGCCGCTCGATTCGCTCGTGCAGGCCGAGGGAGAGTTTATGAGCAGGGGAAGCTCGATGCCCGGCCTTAACAGGGACAAAAAGTGGCGCTTCGAGCCGGCCGTCGCTGAGGGAGTCGAGGTTACCGCCGGCGACATCATAGGCGAGGTCGATGAGAGCGCCTTAGTAAAGCACAAGATAATGATACCGCCCGGCGTAGCCGGAAAGCTCAAGGGCATAAAGCAGGGCGAGTTCACCGTCGAGGATACGGTGGCCGTCGTCGAAGGCAAGGACGGCAAAGAACATCAGGTAAAACTTATGCAGACCTGGCCCGTGCGAAATGCCCGCCGGGTAGGCAGACGCCTTGCGCCTGATATGGTTCTCGTAACGGGCCAGCGGGTTATCGATACCTTTTTCCCGATTGGCAAGGGCGGTACCGCCTGCGTGCCGGGCCCGTTCGGAACGGGCAAGACCGTCGTGCAGCACCAGCTCGCCAAGTGGGTCGATGCCGATATAGTGGTCTATGTCGGCTGCGGCGAGCGGGGCAACGAGATGACCGATGTGCTCACCGAGTTTCCGGAGCTGAAAGACCCCCGAAGCGGCGAGCCGCTGATGAAGCGCTCGGTCCTGATTGCCAACACGTCCAATATGCCGGTGGCGGCCAGGGAGGCATCCGTCTATACCGGTATCACAATCGCCGAATACTTCCGCGATATGGGTTACAGCGTCGCGCTTATGGCCGACAGCACCAGCAGATGGGCCGAGGCGATGCGGGAAATCTCGACCCGGCTTGAGGAAATGCCCGCCGAGGAAGGGTATCCCGCCTACTTAGCCGCCAGAATCGCCTCCTTTTACGAAAGAGCGGGCAGGGTCAACTGCCTGGGCAGTCCCGAGCGGCAAGGCACACTTTCCATAATCGGAGCCGTCAGCCCGCCCGGCGGCGATTTGTCCGATTCGGTCGTCCAGGCGACACTGCACGTTGTAAAGGTGTTCTGGTCGCTGCAGGGACGGCTCGCTTACCAGAGGCACTTCCCCGCCATCGACTGGCTCACGAGTTATTCGTTCTACAAACAGTATTTGAAAGATTGTTTTGAGGACACCGAGCAGGGCGAAGAAATGGAAAGATTTACGGTCGAAGCTATGGGTCTGCTTGAACAGGAAGCCGAGCTTCTTGAAATCGTTCGGCTGGTAGGCGCCGAGGCGCTGTCGCCGAAGGACCGACTGGCTCTCGAGACGTCAAGGTCCATCCGGGAAGACTTCCTCCATCAAAATGCCTTCCACGAGGTCGATACCTACACCTCGATGCCGAAGCAATACGAGATGCTCAAGACCGTTCTGCATTTTCAGAAGGAAGGCCTGGTGGCGATTGAGGCCGGCGTCGATACCGCGCAGATATTCAAATTAGCCGTCCGAGAGGAAATCGCAAGAGCAAAATATATCCCCGAAGCCGAACTGGATAAAATAGCTCAGATAAGAGAAAAAATAAGCGAACAGATGAAGCAGTTGGCAGGTTCGGCAGTCTCATAACAGGAGTTTTAGATGCACTCACTAAAAGAATACCAGACGGTAACAAAGATTTCCGGGCCGCTGATGCTTGTTGAAATGGTCGATGAGGCCAAGTATGCGCACATCGTCGATATCGAGCTGGCCGACGGCTCGATACGTCACGGCCAGATACTTCAGGTCGAACGCGACAAGGCCCTCGTCCAGGTCTTCGAGGGGACAAGCGGCATAGATGTCGAAAGGGCGACGGTGCGATTTCTCGGCAGGCCACTCGAATTAGGCGTCTCGCGCGACCTGCTTGGCCGGGTCTTCAGCGGACTCGGTGTCCCCAACGATGACGGCCCTGCCATAATCCCCGACAAACGCCTCGACATCAACGGCAGGCCCATCAATCCTTATGCCAGGGACTATCCAAACGAATTTATCCAGACCGGTATATCGACAATCGACGGCCTGAATCCCCTCGTCCGGGGCCAGAAGCTGCCCGTATTTTCCGGGGCGGGCCTGCCTCACGACGAAATCACCGCTCAGATAGCGCGCCAGGCAGCCGTCCTCGGCAAAGAAGAACAGTTCGCCGTCGTCTTCGCCGCTATGGGAATAACCTTTGAGGCCGCCCAGTTCTTCATCGACGACCTGCAGCAGACCGGGGCGATTGAGCGGGCCGTAATGTTCGTCAACCTCGCAAACGACCCTGCAATCGAACGAATAGCAACACCGCGTTTCGCATTGACGGCGGCCGAGTACCTCGCCTTCGACCTCGATATGCACGTGCTGGTTATTCTCAACGATATGACCAACTACTGCGAGGCCCTGCGTGAAATCAGCGCCGCGAGAAAAGAAGTGCCCGGAAGACGCGGCTATCCCGGCTATCTCTACACCGACCTGGCGACCGTCTATGAGCGGGCCGGCCGAATCAAGGGAAAGACCGGCTCGCCGCCCCGGCTCGCCAGTCTGCTGGCGCTTAGCGTACGCTGCCCGGCCCCTTTTAATCC
>CAYMYK010000030.1:0-19543 GCA_964394625.1 uncultured Pirellulales bacterium | reverse complement strand
GAGGAATAATTATGTGGCGTACTTGACAAACGACACGCTTTCAGAGATGACACAGCTTCGCTCCACGGTGGCGATTATGCCGCGGTAACCGGCTCCGGCAGGGCGATTCCGGGGTCGTTCTGCTGCGCCCGGACAGGTGTTTTCGGCGTCTTCTGGATGTTGTGCTGCCTGACCTTGGCGTAAAGAGTCGCCCTGGTTATCCCCAACAGTGCGGCGGCACGGGTCTTTTGCCAGCCCGTTTCCTTCAGGGCCAGGGCAATCAGCTCCCGTTCCGCCTTTTCAAGCGAGAAGTTCTTGACCGGCTCGAGTGTCGGATGGCTTGAGACGGCCCAGTCAGCCAGGTCGATTATGATGCTGCTCAGACCGATTTTGTCGGTCCTCTCCAGTAAAACGGCTCGCTCGATAACGTTGCGAAGCTCACGGGCGTTCCCGGGCCACGTGTGATTCTCCAGCACCTCCATTGCCATATTCGTTATCGAGCTTATGTCCTTTGCCTTTTCAGGGCAGACAATCGACGTTCTGAGGAAATAGTCGGCGAGAAGGCGGATGTCGCCTTTGCGTTCGGCTGTCCTCAGAGGCGCAATTGAAATCGGGCAGATATTGAGCCGGTAATAAAGGTCGTCTCTGAAACGCTTCGCACGCACTTCTCTGGACAGTTTGCGATTGCTCGAGGCGATTATGGTTGCCTTGCAGGCGATGTTCCTTATGCCGCCGACCTTGCGAAAGCTTTTTTCCTGGAGGACCCGAAGCAGCTTTGCCTGAAGCTCGACAGGCATCTCACTTATCTCGTCGAGAAAGATACTCCCCTCGCCGGCCAGCTCTAACAGACCGGTTTTCTCACGCTCTGCGCTGGTGAAGGAGCCCTTTGTATGTCCGAAGAGCTCGCTTTCGAGAAGATTTGCCGTCAGGGCGGCACAGTTGACCGCGACGAATTCTTCGCCCGGATGCCTTAGCGTGTGCACCGCTTTTGCCGCGAGCTCTTTGCCTGTCCCCGTTTCGCCGACAATTAACACGGGGTTGCACTTGCTCGATGCCACAAGCCGAATCATCTGCAGTGTATCCCGGATAGCGGGGCTTTGGCCGACCATCGATGCCTGTGCGGCTAACTCGTCGGCGAAGAACTTCTCTGCGCCGTCCGGGCCGGTCTCGTTGGCGCCGACGCTTATCCGGACGGCAATTTGCTCGAGCTTCTGAGCAATTGGGCCGTACAGGTAATCGAGTGCACCGGCCCGTTTGTAGTCTGAATCCGGCCACTTCTGCCTTGCCGTGTCGCGGCTGACTACAACGACGGGAATATTGGCCGAACGGCCGTTCAAAGCGCAAATGAAATCGCCAAGCCGGGCGGGAGGACACCGGTCGTCGAACACAACTAAATCCGGCCTGACTGTTCCGGCAATATCCAGGCAGTCAGCCGGGTCGTCCGCAATGTAAACTTCCCGCCCGAACCGGCGGGCTAAGTGCTGAATATCTGCGGTCCTGCTCGATACAACAATCTTGTGTAACAACATCTACGCGCTGTCATCATTGCCGTTATCCCCCACGGTTCAATCGGTTGCAATAAGCGTCGTTGCGTGTTCCTTCTGTCGAATGCAGATGTCCGGTAAATCGACACGTAAGTGCGGACATCTTTAATTTTTTATGGGACGGGCCAATAATATCGACAATTTGCACGCTTTGAAAAAATTATGTCACTTAGTCCGACTTTTATCGGACATTTTCCGCCGGCCAACAGCCCTTGATTCGGGCAAGTTTAGTCTTGTTTTTATGGGACGTCGCCCCGGGGACAATGTTTATGGGACTTTGCAATGTCACTGAACCGGTTAAACCGGCCGAAAAGATATTTTTTTGCCGCGTGCGAAACTTCCACAGGCAGATTTTTCCGCCAATGCGGAAGAATTGTCCCGGTATATGCTAATCGCAGGCAGAGCTTCGTCTGTCACTTTTTGTACGCGGGGATTTTGTAACATCTTTGTTCGTAAGCGCTTACAGCTCAGACGGGGGTTTTTAATTTGTTTTGGCACGGCGATTGCTAAGTTCCTACTCGGCCCGGTGACGTTGCACCGTGTTTGTCGGATAAATTTTTTAAGATTGAAAATTGTAATGAGGTGGCTGACAAATGAGTTCAATATCATCCATAACATCGGCCAGTAACATACAGGCCGACTACATGAAAATCCTCATCACTCAGCTTCAGAACCAGAATCCCCTTGAGCCGATGGACAACAATGAGATGGCCTCGCAATTGGCGCAGTTGTCGCAGTTAGGTCAGATTGAATCGCTGAACAGCAGCTTTTCCGAAGTTCTAACTACGACCAGGCGCAGCTACGCCGATTCTCTGATAGGTAAAAATGTAACCTTTTTTTCCGAGGATGAGGCAACGGGCACCCTCGAGAAAATCACGGGCGAAGTGACTTCGGTATTAAACGACCCGGATACAAAAGAGCCACTGCTGGGAGTGACGACCGGGCAGGGCGACCAGGAGCAACAATACACGCTGGGACTCAATGCCGTTGTGCTGGTAGAAAACTGAAATCAGGTATCTGTTGTGAAAGAACCCTAAGAACTAAGGAGAAACAAAAATGAGCTTTGCGTTGTCATCGGGAGTTACAGGGCTGCAGGCGCATCAGAAGATGCTGGACATTGCCGGCAATAACCTCGCCAATGTCAATACGACTGCTTTTAAGGCCAGCAGGATAATTTTCTCCGAGCTGCTGAGCGAGACGATTAAGAAGGCATCGCAACCCACGACAAGCACGGGCGGCACGAACCCTCAGCAGATGGGAAGCGGCGTCGGCGTATCCGGTATTGTGCCGAATATGCAGCAGGGCAACATTGTCAACACTGGCAACCCGCTGGATATGGCAATGGAAGGCGAGGGCTATTTCGTGCTCAGTGACGGCGAGCAGTATATCTATACGCGGGCCGGTGCGTTCGGCGTTGACCAAAGCTCGAATTTGGTTGACCCGGCGACGGGTTATCGCGTCCAGCGAATCGGCTCCGAAGGTGAGATAGACGGTTTTCAGACGCCGGGCGACAGCAATGTTCATGTCCCCTACGATGTTGCGATGTCGGCCAGCGAGACCTCGCTGATGAAGGTCTCCGGCAACCTCAGCGCCGATGCAGCGCTTCCCGCTATACAGACAAATGTGCTTACGGCAAACAGCAGCTTCACGACAAACGGCGGAAGCACCGTTACGACGAGCACAGAGCTTGACACACTTGACCAGTTCACAAGCGGAACGCTCAGCTCGGCGGCAATCACGGTTTCAGGTTACGACCACGACGGCGCCGCACTTTCGGACGCGACCGGGCTCAGTGTAACGGCGACTACGACGATTGGCGACCTTATCGACCATATAAACACGGTTCTCGGCACGAGCGGGACGGCTTCGTTGGTCAACGGAAAAATACGAATTACGGACACCGACAGCGGCTACAGTCTCTCGGATGTCCGGCTTGCCTTCTCGAACAGCGGAACGGCACAACTCGATTTGCCATCCTATTACGAGGTGACGACGGTCGGCGGAGAAGAGGTCAAAAATGTCAACATCACCGTTTATGACTCGCAGGGCGGCAAGCACGTCCTTTCGGGCGCGTTTGTCAGAACAGGCACCAATAATACCTGGGATATGGTGCTTACATCGATTACAGGCAACGTGCAGGACATCGGGGTGGATGCCCGGCGTATAAGGGGTATCGAATTCGATTCAAGCAACGGTTCGTACGCCGGTTTGAACAGTACGATAGGCGATACCGCTGATTTCGTAATCACCTTCGCACACGACCCGACAAATCCTCAGACCATCGCTATTGATATAGGGACAGCCGGGCAGCTTGACGGGCTGACGCAGTTTGCAGGAAACTCGACTGCGGTTGCAAGGGAACAGGACGGCTACGAGGCCGGTCGGCTCGCCACCGTCTCGGTGAACAAGGAAGGGGTACTGATTGGCGCCTTCTCGAACGGCGTAAAGAAGAACATCGCGGCACTGAGAATCGCACTTTTTCAGAACGCGACCGGCCTGGAAAGTATAGGCAGCGGCTACTTCATTCCTTCGGCAAACTCCGGCGAGGCGGTCGCCACCCAGGCGCTGACCGGCGGTGCCGGCACAATCCACGGCGGCTCGCTCGAAAAGTCAAACGCCGATGTCGCCATCGAGTTTATTAACCTTATTCAGGCGCAAAACGGTTTCCAGGCCAACGCAAGGACAATAAGAGTCGCCAACGAGATACTGAGAGAGCTGTCCGGCCTTATCAGATAAAAAGTGGGGAATCTCGAATGACAGCGTCAGCTTTAATCGCATCGGGACTGGCACGGGGGCTTTTGGCCCTGACGCCTGTACAAAGGTGGCAGGCGGCACAGCGCTTTAGCGGCAGCTTTATCACCGAGCGATGGTTTCTTGTCGCCGTTCTGGTTGTAATGTTCACCTTAGGTGCCTTGCTGCTGGTTGTCAGTGTTTACAAAACGGTGCGTGAGCTGAAGACGACAGAGAATCTCTTTGAGGACTCCGCCAGACAAAGAGGACTTAGTGAGGACGAATGCCAGCTCCTGCTGGCGGTTGCCACCAAAGCCGGTTTAAGACGCGGCGAGGCGATTTATACTATGGCAGGCGCCTTTGACCGAGGAGCGGACGCTATGGTCGGCGAGCATCTCAAGAGCCGAAGTTCACCGGAGCAAACGAAGCAGCTCAAGAATGAGCTGGCAGGGCTGCGCGAAAAACTTGGATTCCGCAGGCATAAGGCGGCGGCACAATTGACGACCCGCTCCAGACAGCTCGGCACCAGGCAGATTCCCGTCGGCAAAGAGCTGATTATCAAAACGGCAGCCAATGAGCAAATCAATGGCGCAGATATATTGTGCACGGTCGTAAGGAACACCGATGTTGAGTTTGCAGTGAAATTGGGTTCTCGGCTGGAGACCGGAACGGGCCAGTCCTGGACGCTCAGGTATGATTTTGGCGCCTCCGTCTGGGAGTTTGAAGCTGCCGTGGTAAGCTGCTCGGGCGAGACGGTCGTCTTTAATCACTGCGACAGCATCCGCTTCATCAGCCACAGACGTTTTCCACGCATACCCGTGCAGAGGTACGGCTTGATAGCGGCATTCCCGTTTGCCAAGACGGTTACAGCCGAAGACGACCGGCAGCAGAGTCCCCAGGGCATCGACACGCAATCCGACCGGGAGCCGGCATCGGCTGAAAGCTGCTGCGGGCCGCCTCAATTTGCAGACGCCGTTGTCACTGAGCTGGGCGGGCCGGGGCTGCGAATCGAGACGTCCCTGAACGTGAAAGCCGGCGACAGGGTCCTTGTGCTGTTCCGTCTCGGTGAAGAAGACGGTTCTGCTCACGCCGCCGCCAACAAGATGAAAATTCTACAGAGTGTCGGGATTGTTCGCGATGTTGCCGAAACAGCAGCCGGCGGAAAGAGCAAAGAGAACCGCTCAGTCGCAGTCGAGCTGGTTACGCTGAACGAATCGGACCTCAATGAGCTGATTCGTATCACGAACGCCGCGGCCGTCAGGGCCGGGCACAAAAGCGCCGAGGCGGGCAATTCCACAGACGAACCCGAGCTCGCCGTACAGGCCGTGGAGGCGAGAGAGAGTTAATATGCCGGAAATTACCGCACAAGTCAGCACAACTATCGAGGCGTTGACTCGTGAATTTGAGATTGTAACCCATAACCTTGCAAACGCGAGCACGGTCGGCTACAAACGCAGATGCAACGCTTTTTCGAGGTCTCTGGAGAGCCAGCTCGGAGACACTGATTCCTATTCACCCGGCACGATTGACCTCGATACCGCTTTTGATTTCTCCCAGGGAAATCTTGTCCAGACAGGCCGCTCGCTGGATTGTGCACTGTTTGGAAGGGGCTTTTTCGTCGTCGAAACACCCAACGGCGCCCTTTATGCGAGAAACGGCGTCTTCCGCACGAATCAGAACGGCCAGCTCGTCGATTCGAACGGCAGAATGGTCGCCGGAGAAGCCGGGCCTGTCACGGTCCCCGCGACCGTTTCACTTTCACAACTGCACATTACCGCCGACGGAACCATAACCGCCGGTGATGTCAGTATCGGCAAGTTTCAAATAGTCGATTTCGGCGAGAACGAAATCAAGCTTGTCCCCGCCGGTGAGAGCTGCTTCGCAATGCCCGATGAGAACATTCAGGCGGTCCCCGCCGAGAACATCGTCGTTAAGCAGGGCTTTCAGGAGGCGTCAAACGTCAAAATCGTCGATGAGCTGGTGGACATGATAATGGTAACACGCCTCTACGAGGCAAATGTGGCGTTGCTCTCCGCTCAAGGGGAGGCATCCGACAGCATTATGAGCGTCGCCGTGGGATAAACCTTAGTGCTATGAACTCGAACTCCAGGCAAAACGCGCAGATTTGCGACTGAATAACAGAAGGAGAAACAGACTATGTTGAGAGCTTTTTCTACTGCAGCGACGGGAATGACCGCCCAGCAGACGATGGTGGACGTAATCGCCAACAACCTTGCCAACATCAACACCACGGGTTTCAAACGAAGCCATCTCGATTTTCAGGACTTGCTTTACGTGAAAATGGAAGCGGCCGGTGCCGAGGTCGCCTCCGGCATTAATACCCCGACCGGTTTGGAAATCGGAAGCGGTGTCAGAGCCGCCGCTACCGTCAAAGTCTTCACCGCGGGCGAGCTCCAGAACACCGGCCGAACTCTTGATATCGCTATCTGTGGTGACGGCTTCCTGCAGGTAACCCTGCCCAACGGTGACACAAGGTACACACGTGACGGCGCCCTCCAGGTGAACGCAAACGGCGAGGTCGTCACGGCGACCGGCTATTCCATAGAGCCGGCCATCACCATTCCCATCGATGCCGTAGGTGTTGATATCGGAAAGGATGGAAGCGTCAATGCCACCGATGCGTCCGGCACTCAGTCGGTTGTCGGAACCCTCCAGCTTGTGCGATTCCCCAACCCAACAGGCCTTACCAGCGAAGGTGACAACCTGCTCGCAGAAACCGAGGCAAGCGGCACGGCTGTGACCGGAACCGCGGGCGAAAACGGCTTTGGCGCCATCCAGTCCGGGTTTCTCGAGAAGTCAAATGTCCAGATGGTCACCGAGCTGGTCAATCTGATAACCGCACAGAGAGCGTATGAAATAAACTCCCGCGCAATCAAGGCCGGCGACGACATGCTTCGGACGGCTAACAGTATAGTCAGATAGAGGATACGATGAACGCTGAGAAAATAACTTTTTCCGCTCTGGTCTTCGTGCTTATAGCAGGGGGTTTTGCCCCGGCTAATCTGCCTGAGCGCACCGAAGAAGAACCGGAGCTGCAGATATATCTGCCGAGAGAAATCACCGTCAAGGACAGCTCTCTGACACTTGGGGCTGTGAGCATCATACGCGGCGACGAAGAACTGGCCGCAAAGGCAAACGCTGTAACTCTCGGCCAAATCTGCGTGACGGGACAGAAAATTACAATCGACAGACCTACAATCCTCAGCCGGCTCGCGTGCAGTGATGTGACCGTATCAAAAGTGACATTAACCGGCGCAGAAAAGATTATCGTCAAACAGCATAAGGATATCATCGCCGGCGGCGACTTCATCGCGCTGGCTCGCTCCTTCCTGAACGAGAAGCTCGCAGGCCGTTCCGTCTCAGAGCTCCAGCCGCTCCGCACGCCCGACGGGTTCGCCGTACCCGCCACCGCCGGCGGTATCGAAATCTCTGCGTATCTGGTTGGCGGCGCCGCTGCAGAGCGTGCGCGCGTCAGGATAGAGGTCCTCGCCGACGGCGACAAAGTTGCGGAAAGGTACGTCGATTTCAGATTGAAATACAATTGCAGGCAGGCAGTGGCGATTTGTGATATCGCCGCCGGCCAGGTCATTACGCCTC
This sequence comes from uncultured Pirellulales bacterium, assembly GCA_964394625.1. Taxonomy (GTDB): domain Bacteria; phylum Planctomycetota; class Phycisphaerae; order Sedimentisphaerales; family Anaerobacaceae; genus JAUVYV01. Next base: position 11,672 of record CAYMYK010000030.1, on the reverse strand, counting down.
AGAACGTAACTATCGAAGCAGCGTTTTGCGACCGGCCCGAACACCCCGGCTGGACCGCTCCGTACGGCTCTGTCGCCAAACGTCCTCTCGCCGCAGATAGCGTAATCCAACCCAATATGCTCGAGCTGCCCCGGCCCGCTGTCGTCATCGAGCGAAACCAGAATGTCCTCATAAAATTTGAAAAGCCAGGCCTGCTTGTCACCGCCGTAGGGAAAGCCCTGGCCAAGGCGGCAGTCGGTGACTATGTAAAGGTCCGAAACCTCGATTCACAACGGATAATACTGGCAAAGGTCAACCACGACGGAACCGTCGAACCTGTCTTTTAACATAGGAGAAACGATGAACGCCAATATCTCAATCTCGAAATCACGGCACCATACCATAAAGGCCAAAGAATCGTTCGCCGCCTTGTTGGTTCTGATGCTGCTGTCTGTTACCACATGCTCGCAGGCCGGCTCGGTCTGGGCGAAAAGAGACAAAAATATGAAAGCCCTTTATGCCGATGACACCGCACGAAGAATCGGGGACATTCTGACAATCATAGTTACCGAGGACAGCAAAGTGGACAACAAGGCAAAAAGAGACCTGAAAAAGCAGGTCGATAAGTCAAACACCTTCAACGGTGACGTCGGCGGGTTTGCCGACCTTGGCGAGTTCGGCCTAAGCGCAAACTCGAGCAACGAGCTGAAGAGCAAGGCCGACTACAAGGACGAACGAAGCTTTGAAGACCAAATCACCGTCACGGTAGTTGATATTCAGCCCAACGGCAACCTTGTCATTATAGGTACTCGAAACCGAAACATCGGCGGTGACATGCAGGTCGTCGAGGTAAGCGGCATAGTAAGGCCGAGCGATATCGCCTTCGACAATACCGTGCAAAGCGAGCAGGTCGCCGACTTCCGTATCGTCAGTAGAAATGCCGGAATCTCCGAGCCGTACACCAGACCGGGCTGGCTCGGCAGAATCTTCGACATAATCTGGCCCTTCTGAATCGTTGCTGAAAATGAATCGCTGTAGTTAGTTTTGAGAGTCTGTTTATGAAGTTTCGTCTATTAGTGCTTGCTGCAATAATACTAATCGCCGTCAACCTCGCATGGTGTGAGCGGATAAAGGATATTACCGACATCCAGGGTATCCGAGGCAACCCCTTAACCGGCGTCGGATTGGTGATTGGCCTGGCTGGAACCGGCGACAGCTCCCAGCCCTCACGCCAGATACTCACAAACATCTTCAGGGAAGCCGGAGTCGTTCTTGAACCAAAGGACCTGACCGGCGGAAACATCGCCGTCGTCATGGTCACCGCCGAATTAGGCCCGTTTGCCCGCGAAGGCTCGCGTATCGATGTCGATGTCTCGGCTGTCGCAGATGCCAAGAGTCTCCAGGGCGGAATGCTCCTGCCCACACCGCTGAAAGGTCTCGATGGGCAGGTCTACGCAGTTGCGCAGGGTGGAATCTCCCTCGGCGGCTGGGCCGCGGCCGGCAACGAGGCCTCCATCACAAAAAATCATCAAACCGTCGGTAGAATACCGTCCGGGGCAATCGTCGAAAAAACCGAAATCGCCGCCTTCGTCGAGCAAATCGCAGACCGGCGCTTCATAGCGCTGAACCTCAGAAACAGCGACTTCACCACCGCCGAAAGAATCGGCCGGGCCATAAACCACAAGTTTCCCGACGCCGCCGTCGTGGTTGACGCCGTCACTATTCGAGTCGAAATTCCGGGGAAAATCGAACACAAAGCTATTGTCGGTTTCATCGATTGTTTGACGCAGCTCGATGTGAAGGTCGATGTCCCGGCGGTGGTTGTGATTAACGAACGGACGGGAACGATTGTTGTCGGCGAGAACGTGGGTATATCCGCGGTGGCTATCTCGCAGGGCAGTCTGGTCGTGAAAATCAAGGAGACCGCGTCTGTCTCCCAGCCGAGCGCTCCCTTCTCCGACTCGGGAACGACCGAACGCGTACCCGAGACTATGATTGGTGTCGAGGAGAAAGACGCCTACCTGATTCCCGTTCAGGAATCGGTAACGGTATCCGACCTTGCCAAAACGCTGAATGCCATTGGCGCCACGCCGAGAGACCTGATAGCGATATTCAACGCCCTGAAGACGGCGGGCGCACTGCAGGCCCGGCTTGAGATTATGTAGGAGACGGTTATGGATGGCTCACAGCTTATATTAACCGACCCTGTTTCGTCGCCGGCTGTACTGCCGAACGTGAACAATGCCCGGCTCAAAGAGCTGCTGGCAAAGTCCGGAGAGCTCGGCAGCGGGGAAGTTTCCGACAGTAAAAAAGTACAACTGGCAAAAGACTTCGAATCGGTTCTGCTCACCCAGCTCTTTGACGAGATGAAGAATACAATCGGCGACTGGGGCTTCGAACAGGACGGCGCCTCCAAACAGGTCCAGGGAATGTTCTGGCTTTACCTCGCCCGAGACGTTGCCGACAAGGGCGGCTTCGGCCTCTGGAAGGATATTTATCGGTTCTTTAATGACCTTGACCTGGACAAGACGAACGCACAGACACGGTTACTGGATGAAAGCGTATGAGTAAAACGCTTGTTGAGATGAAAGATATGGTTGACCGGCTCTTTGCCGTGCTCGATGTCGAGAGCGAACATCTCCGGAACTGCCTGAGCCGGCTTGGCAAACTCAGGTGCCTGGTGATTAAAAGAGACGAGGCCGCTTTGAGTGAGCTGCTCGAAGACATCCACACCGAGGCCGAAGACTATGCCGAAAATGAATCGAAACGCCGGGCGATGCGGCGTGAGCTGGCAAATTATTTCGCTCTTGAACCCGGGCAGTTGACCCTGTCGGCACTTGAAAATGTTCTGCCCGCCGACAGGAGGGCTCATCTGGCTGCAAGCAAGGCAACGCTGCGGTCGCTTGTTGAGCAGCTCAGAAACGAATACGTAAGCACCGCTGCGCTTATTTCGGATTGTGCCAGGATAAACAGCGCGCTTCTCAAATCGATTCTCGATAACAGCCGGGGCGGTCTTGTGTGCTACGATGCCAACGGCACGACCAGCAGGGCAAATGAAACGGCCTTTGTGAATATGCGGCTATAGAAACCGCGATTTGAACAGGGTTGCAAATGTGGAATTTCGCCATAGGTATCAGCGGCCTGGACGCCGCCAGAAAAGGACTCGATGTCATTGGCAACAATATCGCCAATGCCGCCACCGAGGGGTATCATAGAGAGCGAATCGACCTCAGTCCGTCATTTTCGACTCAACAGGGCTCTGTCCTGATAGGCGGCGGCGTCGATGTGCATGGCGTCAGCAGAATCATCGACTCAATGCTCGAAGCCGAATTGCTGCGTCAGAAGGCATTTCAGGGACAAATCACACAGGAGTATTCCACACTTGCGACGGTGGAGGGCGCATTTGGTGAGCTGACGGCAGGCACGGGGCTAAATGCCTCGATTGACCGGTTCTTCGGCGCCATAGGCGATTTGAGCGCTCACCCGGACGAGGTTATCTGGCAGGACCAGGCGGTATCCGCTGCGCAGGGGCTGGCCGGACAGTTCAGAACGCTAAGTGAGTCGCTGAACAGTCTCGAAAGCCAGATTCGCCTCGAAGTGGACAATACTCTCGAACACGTCAATACCCTGGCCGGCCAGATTGCTCAGCTAAACGGCAGTATCCAGAGAATAGAAATCAGCGGCGCCAGCGCAAACAACTTAAAGGACGAAAGAGACCAGCTCATATCACAGCTTGCCGGCCTGATAGGCGTCCAGACTCAGCAGAGAGACTATGGAATCGTCGATGTAAATGTCGGTGGAATACCGATAGTTGCCGGTACGTCCACAATAGAATTAGAGGTCGGGCTTGATGAGAACGGTCGGTTGGGTATAACGCCGGCGGATAGTTTCTCCTACGAGACGACCGTCCAGGGCGGCCGGCTCGGCGGGCTGCTGGCGCTGAAGAATACTATAGTCGGGGGCATACACGACGACCTTGACCGGCTTGCCGTTGCTATTATTCAACAGATAAACCAGCTTCACGTACAGGGGGTCGGCCAGGCCGGCTCTTTTACCGAGCTTACCGGCCAAAGGGTAGATAGTACCACCCTGGCGGATTTTGACTCCGTCACGGACGGCGCAATATACCTTCGCGTTACGGATACCGGCACAGGCGAGGTCAGCCGCCATAAAATTGACGTCGATACCTCGAGCGATACGCTGGAAACAATAGCGGCACGTATTTCAGCCGTTACGGGGCTGAGCGCTTCGGTCGGCAATTCCAAGCTTCATATCCTGGCTGATGCGGGATACGAATTTGATTTCACGCCGGCTGTGCTGGCCGAACCGACTGCGAGCACGTTGACCGGCGCATCGCCGCCGACCGTTTCCGTCTCTGGTCTCTACACGGGCTCAACCAATCAGACGTTCACGTTCACCGTTGCAGGAACCGGGCAGGTTGGAAACGGCACACTCCAGCTCGATGTGACCGACGGCGACGGAGAGACGGTTACAACTTTCAATCTCGGCAGCGGATACGCCGCGGGCGACGTGCTTGATTTGGGAAACGGAATAAAAATATCGCTCAGCACGGGCGACCTTGCAGCAGGCGACAGTTTCGAAGTCGATGCCTTTGCAAACACGGATACGTCGGGCCTGCTGGCCGCCGTCGGAATGAACACATTTTTCACCGGCGCGGATGCCTCCGACATAGCCGTCAGCGCTGAGATAGTAAGCTCGCCTGCCCGAATAGCGACCGCGTTGGGGCCTGATATGACCGACAACGCCAACGCTCTTCGGCTTGCAGCCGTCAGGGACCTTGCGGTAACGAGCTTGGATTCACTCACGCCCGGCGAGTTCTATCGTCGGCTTGTTACCGATATCGGCCGGCAGATTGAAACACGAAAAATGCGCAGCGACAACATTGACGTTGTTGTCAATAGTCTCAAAAACCAGCAAAGCGAGCTGAGCGGCGTTGACATAAACGAAGAAGCTGCGCAGATGCTCGTCTTTGAGCAGATGTTTCAGGCAATGGCCAAGTACCTGAACACGGTCCAGAGCACAATCTCAACCCTGATGGATATATTGTAAGCATTGTTTGTTGCGGAAGGTTTTGATGAGCGGCATACTTAGCAACATATACGACAATGTAAGTTTTGCACTGGAGCTCAATTCCAGGGCGCTTGCCCGGCTTCAGGAGCAGGCCTCGACCGGCATGCGGATAAACCGGCCCTCGGACGACCCCTCGACCGGTTATCGCATTCTCGCCCTGAACAGTCAGGATAAACGGCTGGCCGACTACATAGACAACCTTTCAGACGTTAGCGGCACACTGGAAATGTCCTGCTCTATCGTGCAGAGCATGACGGACGTTGTCACACAGGCGAAGATTGACCTCAGCCAGATTACCAGCGGGGTGTACAACGAGCAGGACCGGCAAAGATGTGCCGAGGCAATCGACGATGTGCTCGAGCAGCTCGTTCAGCTTGCGAACACCAGGCACACCGGCCAATACCTTTTCGGGGGAGCCAATACGGCCGCCGCGCCATACCTCGTGCAGCGAACCAACGGCAAAATCACCGCCGTAACATACCAGGGAAGCGGAGAAGACAGAAAAATCAACGTTGCGCCGGGCGTCCGGTCGTCTTCGTTTTACGTTGGTGAAGATTTGTTCCGTTGTGACGACCGTGCTGCGCCCGTGTTCGTCGGAAGTACCGGGGCGAAGGCCGGCAGCGGAACATCGAGCGTTACCGGGGACGTCTGGCTTACCGTAATCCACGACGGCAGCAATTATAAAATCTCCATCGACGACGGCGCTACGTACGTGACGGTTCCGGCCGGCGGCAGCGCCAACCAGCCGGTAACGGATTCTCGAACCGGCAAAGTGCTTTATGTCGATACCACCGCCATCACGGCTACCGGGACCGACCTTGTGCGGGTCCCGGGGACCTACGACGTATTCAACACGCTGATAACCGTCCGGGATATCCTCAAAAACGAAAGGGGGCTTTCCGATAGCCAGTTGGCCCAGCTCAGAACAAACGCCCTGCAGTCAATGGACGAGATAAACAACCTTCTCATCCGGGACCAGGCGTCTATGGGCTCCAGAATCGGCTTTCTGAGCAACCTTAAGGATAGTTTAGAGAACATAAAATTTAACACCGAGGACGAAACCACAGTCCTCGAGCAGGCCGACATCGCCGCGGTGGCGATGGATTTGTCCAGGCGGCAGGTGCTCTACCAGATGTCCCTGGCGGTTGCCGGAAAGCTTATGTCTCTGTCGCTGCTCGACTTTATCGAATAGCCGGTTTTTATGCGGGGCGGTTTCGTCCCAATGGCTGTCTGATATTTATACGGCTTCCGGGCCGGGCATTGCCGAATCGCCCGTACGGGCCGATTGCCGGGGCCGGCCGGCTGCCGGCACGGAATTTGCAACACTTACAGGCGGTCGTTCTGTGCCCTTTTAGGCGGACAAGGTTCTTTGGGAAACGTTTGGAGCAGAGCAGATGAACACACAGACAAATGAGGATTTCTACGAGAGAGGATTGCAGCTCGCTGAGGCGGGCAGCCATCAGCAGGCCCTCGAGTACATCGAGCGGTACATCAACGGTGCTCCCGACGACGCCGAGGCGATAAACGACGCAGGGGCCATAATGCACTGTTTAGGCCGGTTCGACGAGGCCATCGAGCATTTCCTCAGAGCGAGACGGCTCGACGGCGATTCCGCCGAGATTGTATGGAACCTGGCCGAGGCGTATCTTGCCGCCGGCAGGGACGAGGATGCTATTCAGCTTCTCGATGAGATGGAGCAGATGGACATACTCAACCCCGATTTGCTCAACAGGACGGCCAACGTGTGTCTTAATAAGAATAACAAGGGCGGTGCCGTTGAAATGCTGCTTCGCTCGCTTGAAATCGCACCGGACCAGAGGGTTCTGAAGCCGATGGTTGAAGTCATTCGCTCGAAGAGACCCAAAATCGCCTTCTTCTGCGGTGCCGATGGGATGCAATTTCTTGGCGAAATCGTTGAGTTCACCAAGCATCGCTTTCGGGTGCGCCTCTTTGAAGGTAATACCGAGCAGCAGATGCGAGAGCTGATGGAGTGGAGTGATATACCCTGGTTTGAATGGTGTACCAACCTCGCTGTAATCGGCTCCAGGATACCGAAGGTCTGCAGGAACATCGTCCGGCTGCACCGCTACGAGGCATACCAGTCCTGGCCGCAGCAGGTTGACTGGAACAACGTGGACGTCCTTCTTACAGTCGGTAACTCCTTTGTGGGGGACAATCTTCTTACACAGGTGCCGGGCATTGACAATCTGACCCGTATCGTGACCATTCCGAACGGCATCGACCTTGATAAGTTCGGCTTCACCGACAAGTCGCCCGGCAAGAATATCGCCTTTCTGGCGAACCTGAGAATGGTCAAAAACCCGCCTTTTGTCCTCCAATGTATGCAGAAGCTGCACTATATCGATCCGCAGTACAAGCTGTTTTTTGCAGGTCGCTTCCAGGACCCTGCGCTCGAACAGTACCTCAGATATATGGTTCGGACACTCGGGCTTCAGGACGTTGTTTTCTTCGACGGCTGGCAGAAAGACGTCGGCGCCTGGCTGCACGACAAGCACTATATCGTCTCAACGAGTATTATTGAGGGCCATCCTGTGGGACTGCTCGAGGGTATGGCGTGCGGGCTAAAGCCCGTCGTTCATAACTTCCCCGGGGCGGACCAGATATTGCCGCCCGAGTTTTTGTTTAACCTCTCCGAAGACTTCTGCCGGCTGATTCTCGATGAATCATACGAGCCCTGGGAATATCGGCGATTCGTCGAGGAAACTTATCCCCTGCAGAAACAGCTCGACGAAATAAACGCAATTTTCACCGGGCTTGAAGAACAGATATACGCCGGCGAATTGTCGGCGGCCGGCTGAACCGGCCTTTACGCTTGTTATGGCAGCGAAAAACAAACACAAAAACAGCCCGTTGGTCAGTGTCATCGTATCGACCTTTAACAGGCCTATGTACCTTGCCTGCGCCCTGGCGAGTGTGCTCCGGCAGAGCTATACCAATCTTCAGCCAATCGTCGTTAATGACGGCGGCTGCGACGTCGCCGGCGTGGTCAATTCATTCAGCGACCGAAGAGTCGTGTTCATAAACAGGAAAGAAAACCGCGGAAAGGCGGCCTCGCTTAATGAGGCCCTCGAAAAGGCCGACGGCAAGTACGTTGCCTATCTCGACGACGACGACCTGTTCTACCCGAACCACGTCGAAACGCTCGTCGGCGCACTGCAGGAGCACCCGCACTGCGCCGCCGCATATAGCGACCTTTACAAGGTGTATTGCAGAACCGCCCCGGACGGCTCGCGTACCGCCCTGAGCAAAGTCGTCGAAGTAAGCAGGGACTTCGACCGCTTTGTAATGCTTTATTTCAACAATGTCCTCCACGTCAGTCTCCTGCACGAAAGGGGCCTCATCCAAAAAACGGGGCCTTACAACGAAAACCTCAGCGTGCTTATTGACTGGGACATGACCCGACGGCTCGCTTTCTTCTGCGATTTTATTCATATACCCGAGATAACCGGCGAATTCTATCAGCCGGTCGATGACACCGAGAGAATATCGTTCAAACAACGACGGGACAAACAGGCATATACAAAAAACGCCCTGACAATCCGAACCACAAGGCCGCCGAAACCCTGGTCCAAAATCAAGGATTTGTCAATCATTTTGCTCGCCGGGCGGCTCGACCGCCGCACCGGCGCCACCATAGGCCGTATCTGGCGTTATACGTTCTACCCATACGAGCTTTACCTGCCGATGCCCGGCGCGGACATCAATCGGCTCAATACCGATATGCCTAACGTTGTCACCGTAGATGTTGACCGTTCGGCCTCTCAAATCGAGCGCATAACCGCCGTACTCGGGCGGTGCCGGTCGGAATACGTAAGCGTTGTGCCGGCCGGTTTCCCCGTGGGCGAGATGTGGCTGGAAGATTCGCTCTACGCACTTATCAACGATACAGTGGAAAATGAGGCCTTCGAGCTGGAGGGCTCGACGGGTCGGCTCTGGGCGGTCGTTCTGAAAACCGAACATCTGCGCTGCGCAATTGATACTTTTCCTGATTTGCCCCTGCGGCCAGCTATCGAAGCGGCAAAAATAACGCTAAGGCGGGTTCGCCCGGATGAAATACCCTTTCAGTTCGATAGCCTGCTGAAAAAGGCACAAAATGCCGGGAAAGCGGGCGACTGGCTCGGCGCCGCCCGGATATACGAGTACATTGCCGAAAACTACCACAATCAGTTCTGGATGAAATCACTCGCCGCCGCCGCCCTTTTCAAAGCGGGCCGGGACGACAAAGCCGCCGAAATCTGCCATACCGTCAATCTGCAGCGCCCGACAGTCGATACCCTCCTGCTTGAAGCGAAGCTGAAACGACGGCAGGGCGATTTCCACCCCGCCGTCGAGCTGCTCGAAAAGGCCGAGCTTATACTGAATCCCGGATTTGATTGCGGCCGCTGTGAGCCAACGCTCGCAAATCAGAACTCACAATGACTTGGGAAACCCTATAATGCCTGAAGAAAAACGAACCACGCTGGACAGCCCGCTGAATGAAGAAGCTGCCGAAGCTCACAACTCGACCCAGCACTATGAAGTCCTCCGGCAGCTCGGCGATTGCTGCACCTCGGTCGGCAAATTCGACGAGGCCCGGCGTTACTACGAAAAAGCCGCGACACTTGCCCCGGATGAGCCGGACCCGTACGTTGGACTCGCCGTTATCGCGCTGCAGGAGAACCTGCTCGACGATGCCGAGATTGCCTTCAGGGTCGCCTGCCGCCTCGACAAAAACTGCTCGAAGGCGTACGCGGGCTTAGCTATGGTTGCACAGCAGCGCTCGGACTACCAGAAGGCATTCGATTTCTACCTTCGATGCCTCGAGCTTGACAGTGACAACCTCACCGCACTGCTGGGTCTTTTCCAGACGTCCTGCCAAATGGGCACGTTCGAGAAAATCATCCACTATCTTCAGACGTATTTGAATATGCACCCGGGCGACAGCTCCGTGATGTTTTCCCTTGCCGCTTTATATATGAAAGACGAACGGCTGGATGACGCTCGAAAGCTGCTCGCCGACCTGCTGACGCTGGACCCCAATCACAGCGAAGCCGCTAACCTGCTCGAAGAGCTTGACCGAACGCTTTACCAAAACGAAAACAAAAGGGAGCGGGCCGGATGACTAATTCCGAGCCGACAAAACTGCTTGATGATTTGCAAAATCTGCTCCAAAAGCAAATCGAGCTGGCTCGGCAGGGAAACGTTGCAACTGTCGAACAGCTAAGCGAGCAGGGTGGCGTCCTCGTAAAAAAAATCACCGCCTTGGGACTGCTCGAGATGCCATGCTTCCGGCGGGAGCGCATACGGCTCGAAAAACTCTACCACAATCTGAATCTGTTACTAACGAGCGGAAAAGATGAAATATCCGGGCGGTTAAAACAAATTCGCAAAGCCAAAATGACGGTAAAGAGCTATCACGAAAACCTCGGCTTCGGTTCGCAGCGGCCCTGTCAACACTCGTTCGTAAAGACGAACAAATCAACGCCGCAAAGCAATTAAAAACGATACGGCTCAAATATCAAGAGAGGGAAAAATGTTCCGTGTCTATGACGCTTGCATACGCAACAAATCATCCGAATCGACTGATAATGACGATGGAGGGACAAAGCTTTGGGACGCATAAACTCCGTCGATGTGGGACCGCCAACTGCGTTAATCTCCCTGCTCAGGCACGCATACGGTATCTCCACGTTTATTGAAACAGGCGCCTATCAGGGCGGCACCGCTTACTGGGCCGGCAGCGTTTTTGACCGGGTGATAACAATCGAGGCCTCCGAAAATCTCTACAACGAGCTGCTTCGGAAGTACTCGAGTGTTGATAATATCAATTTTATATGTGGGGATAGTCGAGATAAACTTCACGATGTTCTTAAAGACCTTGACGGAGCCGCTCTGTTCTGGCTGGACGCACACTGGAGCGGCGGCTCAACTTTTGGCAGCGGTGATGAGTGTCCGCTTCTGAAAGAAATCGGTATCATAAACAACTCGGAACATGAGCATTTTATTCTTATTGATGATGCGCGCCTGTTTGTATCCGGTCCGCCCAAACCACACTCGCTTGAGCAGTGGCCCGGTATCGAGGATGTATTTCGTGCCCTAAAAGACGGCAGACAACACAGGTACGTTCTGATTTGGGAGGATGTAATTATAGCTGTTCCGTATCGGGCCAGGGATACGGTTGACGAGTACTGCCGAAGCAAAAGGCAAAGCGTTGAGCACGGGCAGATGCTTGTGGCCGCGAAAACACAATCCTGTCATTCGGGAGCAGATGAACGCTTCTTTATGGAACAGTTGGTTAGTGATGGTCTTTGTACCCCGGGGCAGTCCCTGCGGCTGCATCTCGGCTGCGGCGAAAGGCGCATCGAGGGTTACATCAATATCGATTTTGCTCCGTCGCAACATTCGGTCCAGAATTCATCTGCCGCCGACATCTACTGCGACATTACAAAACTTAAATTGCCGACCGGCTGTGTCGATGAAATACGTCTTCACCACGTCTTCGAGCACTTCGACAGACCGACGGCAATGACGCTGCTCTGTTTATGGCACAGGTGGCTCAGGACGGGCGGCCTTGTTCGCATTGAAACGCCCGACATCCTTGA
>CAYMYK010000029.1:0-19651 GCA_964394625.1 uncultured Pirellulales bacterium | reverse complement strand
ACCAGCGACCTCTTGACCCCCAGTCAAGCGCGCTACCAAACTGCGCTACGCCCCGCAACAAAGCCGTATTTTAAGGTCGGTTCCGGGAAAAGACAAACTTTTTTTTGTCTGAACCGATTCGGCAAATTCCCCGTCTTATCGGCTTCTCAGGCCGTTAAGACCCTGGATGTGGGGAAATCACGGACAGCATTGCAAAAATTTTCCGAAAGGTGTTGACAAAGTTAGGTATGGCTAACTATAATGTTAGGTATGGCTAACTTATCACATACAATAGCTTGACGGCTGCAAGAAAGGTGTTGACCAAAAACGAAAGTTACAATCTGAGCGAATCGCTTGAGGATTACCTCGAGGCGATATTGAATATCGCCGGCGAATCGAACACCGCGCGCAGTAAAGACATCGCCGAATCCCTCGGCGTGGCTAAACCCTCCGTTACCGGTGCGGTCAAGGCGCTGGCGAAAAAGGGCCTGGCAAATTACCAGCCATACGGGTACGTCACTTTGACCAAATCCGGTATTGCCCAGGCGCAGAGAGTCGCAAAAAAGCACGAGGTAATCAAATCGTTTTTCGTTGACATTCTTGGGGTTGATGCCGATACCGCCCAGTCCGCAGCGTGCAAGGCGGAACACGCACTCGGACCGGCGATAATCTCCCGGCTGCTCGATTTTACCGATTTTGTAGGCAGGGCTGAAAGCGACGGCTCCGAACTGGCTAAGCGGCTCAGAAAGTTCCGCAAATCAAGACACCGTGACAAAAACAGGAAGGCACAGGGCGAACGCAGGATATGAAACGGACCAGGCCGCTATCAGAAGTTGCAGAAGGTGAAATGGTAAAAGTGCTGAGTATCGATTCCGGTCGTGGTCTGAGGAACCGGCTGACTACGATGGGCATCCTGCCGAAGACCGAGCTGAAGGTTTTGCGAAACAGCGGAAGGGGACCCTTTGTGATAGGCATTAAAGCATCACGAATGGTGCTGGGCAGGGGGGTGACTGAGAAGATTATGGTGCTGTAGCAAAAAGATTTGTCGCAGTGTTTTTTTGCAGGTGAGATTTTTCCATATATGGCCGAGACTCCAAAGAAAATCAAGGTTGCCCTTGCGGGCAATCCGAACAGCGGCAAGACCAGCATATTCAACATGCTCACCGGCGCCCGCCAGCACGTAGGCAATTATCCCGGCGTCACCGTCGAGAAAAAAGAGGGCCTGTGCCGGTACAAAGGTTACGAGATGACGGTCGTTGATTTGCCGGGGACATACGGGCTTACGGCCTTTTCCGCCGAGGAGCTGATTGCACGCAGGTTCATCGTCGATAAAAAACCGGATGTCGTGGTCGATGTTGTCGATTCATCCAACGTTGAGCGCAACCTGTACCTGGCAACCCAGTTAATTGAGATGGAGGTGCCGCTGGTTCTCGCGTTCAATATGAGCGACGTTGCCGAGCAGAATGGCCTGGTATTCGATACCGGGCAGCTCTCGCAGCTTCTTGAGGCGCCGATAATCCCTACGGTAGGTAACAAAGGCAAAGGCAAAACGGCGCTTCTGGACGCGATAATCAACACCGTCCGGGCAGGCAGGCGCGAGCGAGTCCACAGAATTTCCTACGGCGAGGAGATTGAGCATGAGCTGGTTGCCGTCGGCAGGGCCGTTACTGAAAAGGAAAAGCGGCTGGCGGAAAAATACGGCGCCCAATGGCTGGCACTTAAACTTATCGAACAGGACGGCGACATACTCGCAAAGCTGCAGAGCAGGGATGTTATTGATGCCGTAAGAAGCTCGGTCGAGCACCTCAGAGGAATTTTCGGCGATGAGCCGGAGACGGTTATCGCCGACCGAAGGTACGGTTTTATATCGGGTGCATGCCAGGAGACCGTCAAGACTACGGTCGAATTGCGACACAATACCAGCGACCTCGTCGATGCGGTGGTGACAAATCACATCCTCGGTGTGCCCATTTTTCTGCTGCTGATGTACCTCGTTTTTCAGCTTACTTTCAGCATCGGCGCCTACCCGATGGGCTGGCTGGAGCAGTTTTTCGGCTGGCTCGGCGCCTGCCTCGCCGGTTTCTGGCCCGCCGGCGGCGAGCACTGGCTAAAATCCCTTTTGGTTGACGGGATAATCGGCGGTGTGGGCGGGGTCATCGTGTTTCTGCCGAACATCCTGCTGCTGTTTATGGCCATAGCGATTCTCGAAGATTCCGGGTATATGGCCAGGGCGGCCTTCATAATGGACCGGCTGATGCATAAAATCGGCCTGCACGGCAAGAGCTTTATACCAATGCTCATCGGCTTCGGCTGTTCGGTTCCGGCTATTATGGGGACACGAATACTCGAGAACAGGCGGAGCCGGTTCACCACGATAATGGTGATACCACTGATGAGCTGCGGCGCCCGGCTGACGATTTATTCACTGCTGATTCCCGCCTTTTTCCCGGAGAACCTGCGAGGGCCGATGCTCTGGCTTATCTACCTTATCGGTATCGCTCTGGCGGTCATAAGCGCGAAGGTTTTGCGCCTTACAGTCTTCAAGGGAGAGACTACGCCGTTTGTTATGGAGCTGCCGCCTTATCGAATGCCCACCCTCAAATCCATTCTCATCCACATGTGGCAGCGCGGCTGGATGTACCTCCGCAAGGCGGGAACCATAATTCTCGGCATCTCCATTATACTGTGGGCGGCGATGAGCTGGCCAAAGCCCGCTGACGAAACCCTCGCCGGCCTGACCGCCCGGCAGGCGCAGCAGCAGCGGCTGGCCTATTCGCTCGTGGGCCGGCTCGGAAAGGCGATAGAGCCGGCTATCAGGCCGCTCGGCTTTGACTGGAAAATCGGAACGGCCTTGATAGGAGCCACCGCCGCAAAGGAGGTCTTCGTATCACAGCTTGCCATCGTCTATGCCGTGCAAAGTACCGACGAATCGCCGGGCCGGCATACCCTCCGCCAGCAGCTCCAAGCCAACTATACGCCGCTGACCGGCTTTTGCATTATGCTCTTTTGCCTCATCAGCGCGCCCTGTGTGGCGACTGCGGTAATGACCCGGCAGGAAACCAATTCCTGGGCCTGGGCGCTGTTTCAATTCTTCGGCCTGACCGCCCTGGCTTACGTAATAACCTTCATCGTCTATCAGTCAGGCACACTGCTGCTGTATTAACCGCGCAGTTACGGCTGCTGATAGTAGGCCGCATCGATTTGCAGCCAGTTGCCGGCAAAGACCGCGAAATCCCTGAAATTGACGATGCCGTCCGGGACCAGAGCTGCCTCAGAGTCGAACTCGTCAGCGAGCCAGTCCTGTGCAAGCGTCATCAGGTCTTCACCGTCCACTTTGTAGTCGATGGGGACAAAATCGCCGACCAGCAGCGAATGCAGCTCAAAGGCAAGGCCGTAAGCCGCCGTCTCGTCGTTGCCGGAACTGTTAGCTATCACGACATCGTATTCACCGGGCGCAGAAATCAGCAGGTCGCATTTCTCCAGATTGTCACCGGGATTGAGACCAAAGAGCTGCTCGTTGAAGATGGGGTCGGCTTCGTCCGGCGGATAGACGAGCATATCGAGATTGGCAAGATACGGGTGAAGCTCGCCCGGCTCGATAATTTCGTTTGTCCGGGGAGGCACACCACGTTTTTCGTCAATCCATTCGACCCGGCGGTTCCAGACGAGCGTGGCAATCAATCGGCACTGTTTGGCAATTTTTATTTTGTATGTCTGCTGCTGGCCCGGCCCGACCGTGCCGAATCCCCAGCCCCTCTGTTGGTCTATGTTCACATCGGGGACAACTTCGTTCGAGTCGAGCAGCTCGTATGCTCTCAGTGCATCAATCCCGCCGTAGCCGCGGTCCGGATGCCACGTGTTGTTCGGGTCGGCGGGGTTCGTTTGGCTACCCGGCTTGTCGTCGATATTGGGAAATACCGAGTTCACAATCACCGCCCTTATTAGTTGATTGTGACCATCGTCCGCACTTGGTGTGCTGTCGGCGAAACCGAGCAGCACCGCAGCCACGCCAGCCGTATGCGGCACCGAGTAGCTCGTCTCGCCCCTTGTCGTCCCTACCGTCGCCCAGGCGGTATCACTCGAAGAGGTCGGTACCGTCTGGTTTTGAGCCGGTGCGGTGACATCGGGTTTGCGTCTGCCGTCCGAAGTCGGGCCTGTGCCGCTGACTGAGCCGACCCTTCGATATGTATATTGGTCGCAGGGGTCATTCAGTATAAGCCCGCCCGTGGTAATGCCGTTGAACGCATCTGCAAAGACCGTCAATGTCGAGCCGTTGTTGCCCGCGGCATGGGCAAAGAGCACATCGTGCTCATAAGCATAATAGTCGTACAGCAAATCCCAGAAGCTCTGCCCGTTCGGGTCGAGACCCCCCAGGGCAAAGCCCGTCGTAATTACCCTGCAGTTGTGTGCATTCACAAGCTCACCGAGCGCCGCCACTATGTATGTACTCGAGATGATGTCATTGTTGTCGGCGACTCTGGCGCAGTGAATGTCCGCACCGGGCGCCGCCCCTATGTCGTTTGGAAAACCAATTCCGCCTCTGCCTGCGATAATACCCGCTAATTGCGTGTCGTGGCCTGATATTGCGACGCCGTCGCCGGAGAAATCATAGTTAAACGCACGTGATATGCCGTTTGCGTCCAGAAATGCCTCGTGCGTTATTCGCACGTTGTGCCCTAAAATCACCCCGATGTTGACACCCTCACCTGTCAGGCCCAGCTCGTGCAGCGAGTTGACGTTCGAGCCGCCCCGGCCTATCGATTCCGCCAGCGCGTATGTGCTCTGTATAGCACACTGCGAAAACAACAGCACAAGTGGTATGTGCAAAGCTAATGCACGGACGTATCCTGTCACACCATCCTCCGGCTGCAACCAGTTACCTGCGAACGTCCTATATTATACAACATCGCAGCCGGGATTCCAACTGAAATGACCTAAGCTCCTGCTATAGTGAGACTTGAGAGCCGATTAGCCGGTCACTTTTGCGTTGCTTCTGAACCATTCGACAAACCTCGACAGCCCCTGTTCAATGCCTGTCGCCGGCCTGTATCCAAGTTCCCTGCCGGCCCTGGTGACGTCGGCAAAAGTACGCTCGACATCGCCCGGCTGCTTTGGCAGATACTCCTTAACAGCTTTTTTGCCTAATGCCTTTTCGATTTGCACTATCAGCTCGCTGACCGTAATCGGTTCGGATTCGCCGAGGTTATAGATATGATAGCCGTCGCATTTTTCGATGGCGGCGACGGTTCCGTTGATGATGTCGTCGATGTACGTAAAGTCCCTCATCGCTGTGCCGTCCCCGTAAACCGGAATCGGCTTTGTCTGCTCTATCAGTCGTGCAAATTTGTGGATGGCCAAATCTGGCCTCTGCCGCGGACCATAGACCGTAAAATATCGCAGGCACATTATCGAAATTCCGTAGAGCCGGCAGTATGTGTGGCATATCAGCTCGCCCGCCTTTTTCATCGCCGCGTATGGTGAGATTGGGAAATCGACGTTGTCCTCCTCCGAGAACGGCACCTTTTTATTGTTGCCATAGACGCTCGAGCTCGAAGCGAAGATGAACTTTTTAATCCCGCATCCTCTGGCCGTCTCAAGTAAGACCATCGTTCCGTTTATATTGACGTCCGCATAGAGCAGCGGCTGTTCGATGGACGGCCGCACACCCGCCCTCGCAGCTAAATGAACGATTATGTCAACGTCGTCGGCCGCGGCGACCATTGCGTCGGCGTTGCGAATATCCGCCTCGACCAGCCGAAAGCCCGCGTCTTTTACGCAGCTTTCAATATTGCGCCGCTTCATCTCGGGGTCATAGAAGTCGTCGAAACTATCGACCCCTACAATAGCCCAGCCGTCGGCCAGCAGACGTTCACAAAGATGCGAGCCGATAAAGCCCGCCGCCCCTGTTACAAGCGCTTTCATACAATTGCCCTAAGCTGCATACACGATAATCAGCCCGACAGCCATCGCTATGACTGCCAGGATTCTAAGGAGAAAAATCGGCTGCTCCAGGTACCAGTCAAGGATACCTTTGACCCTCTTAAGGCCGAGCGCGACTATCAAAAGACCCGAGATTAAAAATAATACCGCAAAGGCGATTATCACCCACGGCATTTCACATTCCCTCGCCGCCAAAAGAAACACAACCGCCAGCGCAAATCTCACAAAAGCTGCGAGGTAAAGCCGCACACCCTTTCTGAAAAACGCCATTATGCCCCTGAGCATCTCAGGTCTGAGCAAATATCCAAACCCGATGCACACAATAACGGTGCCGATTATTTTTATTACCGTATTCATCGTATCCATTTGTCCAGTTCTCCCTTTCTTTATCCTGCCTCTGGATGGCTCCGCCGGCTGCGCTCGCCGCATTCCGGAGCACTTTAGCCCGCTGGCCTTCCAATACAGTGATATTCGATACCCGCCCGCCTGACTATTTTCGGGTCGTAGAGATTTCTGCCGTCAAAGATGACCGGCTTCGTCAGCTTTTTGGCGATAAGCTCGAAGTCGGGGTTCCTGAACTCCTGCCAGTCGGTAAAAATCACAAGTGCATCGGCCCCGTCGAGCGCATCGTAGCCGTTCTCGGAGGTCTCGATTTTACCACCCAGCGCCGCAGCCGCCGCGGAAAGCGCCTGTGGGTCGTATGCCTTTATCTTCATTCCGTTGGCGAGCATCCTCTTTATGCAGTTTATCGCCGGCGACTCCCGTACGTCGTCGGTCTTCGCCTTGAAGGCAAGTCCCCACACCGCCAGCGTTACATCCTTTCTGTCGCCGAAATAGTCCACCACCCGCTTCGCAAATCTTTCCTGCGCATCTGCGTTTGCCTGCCGTACCGCTTTGGCTACGGTCATTTCCACGCCGTGCTGCTCGCCGGTATGAATCAGAGCACGAATATCCTTAGGAAAGCAGCTTCCGCCGAAGCCGACCCCGGGAAACAAGAACGCCGAGCCGATTCGCGAGTCGCCGCCTAATCCCCGCCTGACCATCTCCACATCCGCGCCAATTCTTTCACACAGCGCCGCAACTTCATTCATAAACGAAATTCTTGTCGCCAACATCGCGTTTGCCGCGTATTTGGTCATCTCGGCCGAGGCGGCGTCCATAAACAATATCCGGTTGCCCCTGCGCATAAACGGGCTGTACAACTGTTTCATTATCTCCTCCACCGCCGGATTGCCCGTGCCCATAATGATGCGGTCCGGGCTCATAAAATCCTCGACGGCAGAGCCCTCCTTGAGAAATTCCGGATTGCTCACGTAGTCGAAGGGTGTCCGGGTCCTGGACCGAATCAGATCCGTCACCTTCTCAGCCGTTCCCACAGGCACGGTGCTCTTGGTAACGATGATTCGGTATTCGGTCATAAGTTCGGCGATTTCACCGGACACGGCGAGCACAGCCGACATATCCGCCGAGCCGTCCGGCCTGGGCGGAGTGCCCACCGCAAGAAAAATTATCAGCGACTCGGCCATGCCCTCCTTCAGCTTGCTCGTGAACCGCAGCCGGCCCAGCTTTTCGTTGCGATTGACTATCTCCGTCAGGCCCGGCTCGTATATCGGTATGGTCCCATCTTTCAGGGCGGCGATTTTATCCTCGTCGTTGTCAACGCATACAACCCTGTTGCCCGCCTCAGCCAGGCAGCCCGCCGTCACCAACCCGACGTAACCAACCCCAACCACACAAACCTTCATATTAAATACCTCTACTCTTACACGGTATATCGGCCTGTATCGGCCTGTTCTACAGTCCAATCGGCTCCACCGAATGTCCCGAAATCGTTTACTCCTCGACAAGCTCTATTATGTCGGCGTCAATCTCTACGCTTGTCGCCTGGCCGAGCATGTCCACCTGCAGTACAAGCCGTATCCCCTTTCCTGCCTTGACCACAATCCCCTCCAGGCCCATCAAAGGCCCCGCTGTTACCCGGCAGCGCTGCCCAATCCTGATATATTTGTGCGGCACAAGAGGGGCGCCCGCAACGAGCGCCTGCTCGATTTGAACCAGCTCGCCGAGAAGCTTGTCCTGGTCTATAACCTCAATCAGATTCGCCACCCGGTTCGTACGCAGAACTTCGACGCGCTGATTCTCCTGGCCGCAGAAGAACAGGTACCCGCTAAACAGCGGAAGAAGCGAACGAAACCTTCGCCCGCGGTGGTGATGCACCTTCCAGCTCATCGGAAGAAAATAGTTTATGTCCTTGTTGACCAAATCCTGTGCCAGCGCCTTTTCGTTTCGCGCCTTTGTATGTGCAACACACCACAATCCGGGAAAATCGCGAATCGATTTGCCCTCAGGCCACACAACCGGCGGATTTTCACTCGCCTTGAGCACCGATAATCCCCGTCACACTATTGATAGAATCTCAATACGCTTTTTCCCACATATTCAATCTGCCCGGCTGTCAGCTCCGGATAAATCGGCAGCGACAGTACCTCTTCGCACAGCTTCTCTGCCGTACTGAAATCGCCGACCCTGTACCCAAGTCGGCTGAAGCAGTCCTGCAGATGAAGCGGCTTGGGGTAAAAGACCGCACAGCCGATACCTTTTTCCTTCAGGTATTTCTGTAAACCGTCTCTGTCGGGCACTGTAACCGTATATTGATGATAAGTGCTGACGTTATTCGAATCTATCCCCGGGTTTCGGACAACCGAGCCCGCAAATATCTCGTCGTATATGCCGGCATATTCTCTGCGTCTGTCGTTCCACTTATCGAGGTACTTGAGCTTAACGCTGAGCACCGCGGCCTGGATATTATCCATCCGGAAGTTGCCGCCGATTGCCTCGTGAACATACCCGGGCATTTGACCGTGTACCCGCAGCAGCCGGACCCGCCCGGCAAGCCGCTCATCGTTCGTCGTAACAAGACCGGCATCCCCGAACGCCCCGAGATTCTTCGTCGGATAAAACGAAAAGCACGCAGCATCGCCGAAATTACCGCACCTATTCCCGTCCTGCATCGCTCCAATCGCCTGCGCGGCATCCTCTATTACCGCCAGATTGTAACGCCCAGCAATTTCCAGAATCGGCCCCATCTGCGCCGCCTGCCCGAACAGATGCGCCGGTATAATAACGCGTGTCCTCTCGGTCACTTTCTCTTCTATCCCGGCAGGGTCGATATTGTACGAATCTTCGTCCACATCGACAAAGACCGGTTTTGCTCCGACGCGGGCCACCGAAGCGGCCGTCGCAAAAAACGTGAACGGCGTCGTTATCGCCTCATCGCCAGGCCCGACCCCGAGCGACATCAAGCTGACAAGCAGCGCATCGGTGCCGCTCGAAACGCCTATGGCGTATTTGCACCCGATATAATCGCAGATTTGCTCCTCGAATTTTGTCACCGCAGGCCCTAAGCAAAAGATCTGACTTTCGCAGACCTCGTCAATCGCCTTCAGCGCCTCGGCCCTGTACTCGGCATACTGGGCCTTCAAATCAAAAAACGGAACCTGCATCAGCACTTCTTTCATCTCTTACGCCTTTACAATCCTGCCGCGGCTTTGCGAACCATCGCGGTCGCATTACGCGTATCAAAT
Source organism: uncultured Pirellulales bacterium (assembly GCA_964394625.1). GTDB lineage: Bacteria > Planctomycetota > Phycisphaerae > Sedimentisphaerales > Anaerobacaceae > JAUVYV01. Next base: position 10,148 of record CAYMYK010000029.1, on the reverse strand, counting down.
TGTCACTGTCAGATATTCCGTATCGGCTGCAAAACACACTGCCCCTTCGTAAGCAACCGGCACGAGCAGTGTCTGTCCGGCCCTGAACTGCTCTGCGCCGCCGTCGGCGCCCACAATTGTTCCGGAACCGCTCAGTACAATCAGTGTTTTCATTTTACCCGGCGACAAAAGAAGCTCGCAGCCGCTTGCCTGATGTCCCTTATCGATTTTGAAATACTCGCAATCCACGAGCCAGCCGACCGTGGTTACCGACAGGTCGTCCGCCGACGAGTCAAAGTGAATGCACTGCAGCGCCTCTTCAATGTGAAGCTGCCGCGGCTTACCACCGTCGTCAAGCCGGTTCCAGTCGAAAACGCGGTACGTCGTGTCGGACGGCGTCTGAATCTCAGCCATCAAGAGACCCGCCCCTATCGCATGCGTCGTACCCGCCGGCAGAATGTGGCATTCGCCCTGCCTCACCTCGATTTTCCTCAGCGTCTGCTCGACCGTGCCATTCTCTATCGCCGTTAAAAAGTCCTCTTTTCCCACGCCGTCTTTCAAACCCTTGTAAATCACCGCTCCCGGCGCCGCCCAAATCACATACCAGCATTCCGTCTTCATATCCCCTTTGCCCATCCGCCCGACCGCCTCGGCATCCGGGTGAACCTGGACGCTCAGCACCTCTTCACAGTCGAGAATCTTTATCAGCAGAGGAAAGGGCAGCGAGAAATTCGCTTCTCCTGTTATCTCTTCGGGCCACTTTTCGACGGCTTCTCTAATGGTCTGACCGGCCAGCTCGCCGTTTGCAATCACCGATTTGTCATCCGGCAAATCGTCCAATTCCCAGCTCTCTCCTATTCTTTCACCCGCCGGGATGTCTTTGCCGAAGACATCCTGCAGCTTCCGCCCGCCCCATATACGCTGCTTGAATATCGGCTCAAATTTCAGCGGATATACTTTCATAGGCCCTATGTTAATCTCCACCGCACTTTTTGTCCATACCCCCACCCGAATAAAGCCCCTGCCGCACGGCACGCTAATTTTGCCTGCTCCCCGTGCAACATAAGCGCTGTGTGAAACCAGCTTCAAAAAAATTTATTTTTTCTCTTGACAAACCATACGGCTTTGCCTATAATGCCTATAGACAAGCTAAATAAGGAAAAAAGGCAAAATGAAGCTTACAACAAAAAGTGAATACTCAATACTGGCCCTTGTTTATATCGCACGACACCGGAAAGACGGGTTCGTTAAAATCGAACAGATATGCTCCCATTACAACATCTCGAAGAAGTATCTTGAGCTTCTGTTCGGAATACTGAAACGGGGCGGATACATCAAAACAAAACGGGGCACAGCCGGCGGCTGCGCCCTGGCAAAACCGGCCTCAAAAATTTCGCTCGCTGAAATAATACGACTTATGGACGGACCTTTGGCGCCGACCGAATCGGTAAGCCGGTATTTCTTCTCACATACCCCTCTCGAAAAAGAAAAAAAAATCACAAAGCTTTTCAGAGAAATAAGGGATTACGTTGCGAACAGACTTCAGGCCGTGAAACTCTCAGACCTGGCCTGATATCGGCGCCTAATCCGCCGCAGTTCTTTTTAGAAAGTGAAATTGGATGTTTAGAAGGTGAAATTGGAGGAGTAAATATGGAAACCTGGCAGTTCTTTGTGGTGCCGGTACTCGCTTTTTTCTGCGAGTATATGGATTCCACATTAGGTATGGGATACGGAACAACTCTGACGCCGGTCTTTCTGCTGATGGGCTTCAGCCCGATGCAGATTGTGCCGGTCGTGTTGCTCTCGGAGTTGATTACGGGCCTGCTGGCCGGGTTCTTCCATCACCGCGAAGGAAACGTTGACCTCAAACCAAAATCGGCCGACATCTTCAAAATCACCAAATTGCTCAGCCCGCTTGGTTACATCGAGACTTTCAAAAAAACAGTGCCAAAGCATCTCAAGGTTGCCTTGTTGTTGGGCGCGTGTAGTGTAATCGGTACGGTTGCCGCCGTCTTTGTGGCAGTGAGCATCCCCAAGTTCTGGTTAAAGCTTTATATCGGCTGTCTTGTCCTGTCAATGGGCCTGATAATACTGATATTCATAAACAGGCGCTTCAAATTCTCCTGGAAGAAAATAACCATACTGGGCGTTATCGCCTCATTCAATAAGGGAATGAGCGGCGGCGGATATGGCCCGCTGGTAACGAGCGGCCAGGTCCTCTCGGGCGTCGAAGGCAGAAGCGCCGTCGGTATTACCTCACTGGCCGAAGGATTGACCTGCCTGGTCGGAGTCATTGCATATTTACTCATCTCAAAGGCCCCGCTCGACTGGCATCTGGCCCCCTGGGTCATTATCGGTGCGGTCTTTTCCGTTCCGCTCTCAGCCAAAAGCGTAAAAATTATAAGCGACAGGAACCTCAAGCTGGCGATTGCAGTGCTCACAATCGTTCTGGGCCTGTTCACCATTGCAAAGGTATTAAAACTTTTCTAAAACCTCGAAATTATAGAGCCGACACAACTAAGAAGCACCCCCGCACGCAGGACACAGCCCTTCAAGCCGGACCTGCTGATGCCGGATGGTAAAGCCCTTGTAGTGACTTTCCGCCATAGGAATCGTCACCTCCGTAAGGCAGTATATCCGGCCACACTTAACGCACGTAAAGTGCGGATGGCACTGACTCTCGGTGCATCTGTCCGCACGTTCGTAGTAACAGCTTCTCTTCTGTAAAAACGCCCTGTGAACCAGCCCTGCGCCCACCAAGATCTCGAGCACGCGATAAATGGTCACCTTGTCCGGGCCGTCGGGACCGAGCCTGCTCGCTATTTGGCGGGCGCTCTGCGGCTTTCCGGCATCGACCAGGGCCGACAGTACAGACATCCTCGGTGCGGTCCGCCGAAGATTTACCTTGCTGAGCAACTGCTCAACCTTTTTACCGGCAACCGACTTCACCGTGACTGCTCCAATTTTTCCTCCTGTTTGCGTCCGTGACCGTGCAAGGCCGTATCGTTTTTGACGAACAACATCGGGAAAACTATGTCACTGACACAGCAGGGCACCCAGACGGCGATGAACAGCACTATGAAAAAACCAATAGTCATAACTGCCGTAAGTCCCTGCTGCATATTCATCATAACGTGCGCCGATGACGCCCATGTGCTTATCAGGACGTGACCGGCGTGCGGCAGTTTCGTCCGCGGCAGAAAATACGCTATGAACACGCCCAAAAAGGCCGCCGGATTCACAATGTACCATTTCTCAATAAAACCTATATGTGCCTCAGGAACTGCTATCCCAAGAACGCTCTCACCAAAAAAGGGAATGATTGAATCACTCAGTGTTGCTATGCCGATTGAACCGAAATAACCGACGAGAAGCACAATCACAAAGCTCCTGGTTTTCTCGTGCAGCCGGAAAAGAGATGCCGTCACTATCGCCGACAGAACGACGTGTGTAGGGTGAAATATGTAAAACAGCTTGTACTCCGTCTCCGCCGAGAGATTCCTGAACAGCAGCATAAAGCCCACACCCACCACCGCCCCGAACATCGTGAACGGCGCATGCGCCTTAAGCTCTCTCAGCACTTGCCTTGTCGTCTGTTTGGCTGACATTTACAACCTCTGCTTTTCGCTCTTCTCGGCCCACACAACGGCGAACCGCCATAATCGGTCATTCTAACCAAATGCAACTAAGTTGCAAACAGTTTTTACCGACTTTTCGCAAATTATTATAACCTCTTATGTGTAAAAAACTTAGCTTTATCGAAGCAATTCACCGGCTCAGTTGATTTGTGGTCGGATTGTCGCCGCTTAACTTAAGTTGCCCGCTAATTCGTCCGAAAAATAGTACTGTCGTCGTGGGGGTAAATCTCTGCGGGTTTCATCCGTGGCCCGGCTGACGAGGACTTGAATACGGGGTATTGTGATGGTCTTAACCATTCAAGAATTCGTAAATGACTCGCCTTTTCTGGCTATATTCCTCGTCTTCTGGGCCGGCGCGCTCGCCTCCCTTAGCTCCTGCACCATAGTTCGGGTACCCGTCGTACTGAGTTACGTGGCAGGCGCCGCCGATTCAAAACGCAGAGCCGTCTTCGTTACCGTCCTTTTCGTCGCCGGCCTGGTCGTAAGCTACACCACACTCGGCATCTTCTTCGGCCTTATGGGAAATCTCGCCTTCGCATTCATCCAGATTAACAAGTACATATTCTGGATGCTTGGTGCATTGCTGCTTATCTCCGGCCTGTTCGTCGCCGGCCTGCTGAATATCAGGTTCCTTCATCCCACCCTCGAAATTAAAAACTCTCTGCGGCACCTCAGGCACATCGGTCCGTTTGTTTTCGGCATATTCTTCGCATTGCTCGAAATGCCGACCTGCCCGTGCTGCGGCAGCGTCCTGCTGGCAATAGCGGCCCTGGTCGTAACGCAGAACCTCTCGGCCTATGCCGTCCTGATATTCCTGAGTTTCGCACTCGGCCAAAGCTTTCCGGTCCTCGCCGTCGCCCTGTCAACGAGCTTGCTGAAAAGCGACCTCATTGTGTACCTCGCTCCAAGGATTCACCGCCTTGAAGAACGAATCGAGCTTCTGGCCGGAAACGTACTTATCGCTTTGGGTATTTACTTTCTCTTCGTTGGCTGAGGAACCTTATTATGGCCGAACATAATCAAAACTGCGACTGCCCGGCACACCGGTACGAATCAATTAAACCAGCCGCCCGATGGTCCTTTAGTCTGCTGTTTGTCGTCGTGGCTATGTTCCTTATGAAACCGCTGCTCATAAATCGCATAGTGAACAGGGCCGAGGCATACTCGGCCTGCGGTATGCATAACAATGCCATCAGACAGTGCCGTAAGGCCCTCTTCATCGACAGGGCCAACAATCGCGCCTGGAACATAATGGCCGGCAGCTACAAAAGCCAGTGTGACATAGACCAGGCCGTCAACACCTTTCTTACCGCTATAAACATCGACTCCGACAACCGGCTCGCATATTTCAAATTGGGAATGATTTTTGCCGTTGACCGGAGATACAAAAGAGCCGTTCCGTACTTCGTACAGGTCGTGGATTTAGGCCCCGAGACACCTGCCGAACTTGCATCCGACCCCTTCGATTACTACAAATCAGCCCTCGATATGCTCGCCACCTGCTACGAGAGCTTGGGCGAGAAAGAAAAGACGGCCGTTGTTCGCGAGCAGTTAAAGAACGAATATCCCGGCGGCTCCAGCCGGCCATAAAGCCGTTGCAGATTCTGCACCATCGTAGTAAATTACTGTCCTGAGGCAAAACTAAAGCTCCATCGAAGATGTGCTCGATACCGTTTGGAATGGAGTGGGAAATTGTACAATGAGAATTCTCAGGACGATAACAGAGTTCGGCCGGCTTCCTGCACGTTGTGTGCTCACCGTCGGCAATTTTGACGGTGTCCATATCGGCCATCAGGAAATCGTTGCAGTCGGCCTGCAAATAGCAGCCGAAAGAAACACGCGATTGGTAGTAATGACCTTTGAGCCGCATCCGGTGGCGATTCTGTACCCCGACAAGGCGCCCGGCGTTCTGACACCGCTCGAATTCAAGGCCCACCTGCTCGCCGAGGCCGGCGTCGATTACCTCATTGTCCTCAAGGACACCGCCAGCTTGCTGAAACTGTCGCCGGCTGATTTTGTCGATAAGTTTCTCGTCAGCGACATCAAACCTGCGGTAGTCGTTGAGGGAGATGATTTCAACTTCGGTGCCGCCAGGGCCGGTAACATCGAGACCCTGCGCAAAATGGCATCAAAAAACAGTTTCGAGCTTATTGTCGTACCGACCAAACTGACGCAACTGTCAACGGGCCAGACGGTAAGGGTCTCGAGCACGACAATCCGCTATATGCTCGAAGCGGGCCACGTAGCCGATGCCGCCGCATTACTGGGCAGCTCTTACGTCCTCGCAGGCAAAATCATCCCCGGCAGGGGAAAAGGGAAAGAGCTTGGCTTTGCCACCCTTAATATGGAAAGGCCCAGGCAGGTCACTCCCGCCGAGGGCGTCTATGCCGGCTGGGTCCGTCTCGGTGATGGCCTCAGGCATACCTTTGATGCTAAACGGCGGATAAAAGCCGTCTTCAGCATCGGCCAGGCCAGAACCTTTGGTGACGAGCGCCGCCTGCTCATTGAAGCGCACCTGCTCGGTGATTATGCCCCCAAAATCTCCACCGGCTGGATGGCAATGGAATTCGTCCGGCGAATCCGAAGCCAGCACAAATTCAAAACACCCGCCGACCTCGCCCGCCAAATCGCAAGTGACTGCGAAAAAGCAAAGGAAATTTTAGCCACGGAGAGTATGAAGGAAAATTGATTCGAAATGAAATGAAGCGAAGCGGAGAATCTCAGTTTCTGCCAACACGAAAGCTTATTAACAAAAAACTAATGCGTATAGTTTTCAAATGGACTTAAAAGGAGTATGTAACCGTGAGCAATAAACCAAATATCGCTATCATCGGTGCTGGTATGGTCGCCGACTTCCACCTGACCGCCATTGAACAAACCAAGCTGTTAAACGTCGTCTGGGTCGCCGACCCCAACCCGAAGGCGCGCGCACAAAAGCAAAAACGATACGGAATACCGAATGCCGCCGCCGACTACCGCGACATCCTCGCCGACGGCTCCATCGATGCCGTCATTATATGCGCACCGCCGTTTGTCCATCTCGAAGCAGCGACAGCCGCAATGCGCGCGGGAAAACACGTCCTCTGTGAAAAACCAATGGTCCTCAACCGCACACAGGTCAACCGCCTCGTCAAAGAGGTCCAGAAACACAAAGACCTCGTCTTCCTCGAATGCTCCTGCAGGCACGCCCGCCTCCAGCCGAAATTCCACTTCGTAAAAAAACTTATCGACAACGGCGACATTGGCCGGGTCTATCACATCCACCACAACAGTCTCATACGCCGAACCTTTATCGAGTACAATCCAAACGCCCGCTGGGCTATGCAGAAAAAGACCGCCGGCGGCGGCCCGTTCATCGACTGGGGCGTTTACGATTTGTCCTTCCACCTCGGACTGCTCAACGACAAACCAAAACTCAAAAAAATTACATCCTTCACCAAAACCGGCCTCAAGGTCTTCCGAAACCCAAAAATAAAAACCGACATCGAACAGCACGGCGCCGCATTTATGCAGTTTGACACCGGCCTGACTTACTATTACGAACGCGGCGGAGGCGTTCACTGCGAAATACCAAACGAAACACGAATCTTCGGCACCCGCGGCTCGCTCCGTTTCGCATTCTGCTCCTGGGACCCGCCCGAAATCGAGCACTTCTGGGTCGATAAACACAGAAGACAGCGCAGAACCGTCCGAAAAGTCGATATGTCAAAACACCCGGGCGACCACCACGCCTTCATTAAACACTTCGCCGACTGCCTCGCCGGAAAAGCAAAACCCCTTATGCCCGTCACGCTCGCCGCGAAACATCTCGACATCATTTTCAGAATCCTGGCAACTTAATATCTCCGACACAGTCGGAAAACTCAAAGGAATCAAATGCTAAACGATAGCGATTTCAAAAAAGCTCTTGAATTAATCAAACAGTCAAACAGTTGCCTTATAACCACCCACACACGCCCTGACGGCGACGCCTGCGGCTGCTGTAACGCACTGGCCGAAACGCTCGCCGAACAGGGGGAAAAAACCAAAATACTTTTGCTGTCCGAACTGCCCGAATGGTATCGCTTTCTCTTCAAAACAAAACCTCTTATTCTCGGCGACGACCTCACCGCAGACCAGCTTAAAAGCGGCTCGGTCGGCAGTTTCGACCTCATAATCATCGTCGATACCAACAGCAAAAGCCAGCTGCCCAACTTCGACGAATTGCTCAGGAACACAGACATCCCCGTCCTCGTAATCGACCACCACCAAACGTCCGACGGCCTCGGCGACGTCGAGCTAATCGACACAACCGCCTCGGCTACGAGTCTGATTGTTCTCGACCTTCTGAATTACGCCCACTGGCCCGTAACACAACGAATCGCCCAGGTGCTGTTCACCGGGATTGCCACCGACACCGGCTGGTTCCACTTCAGCAACACCGACAGCCGTACCTTCCAAAGCTGCGCAGAACTAATCGACGCCGGCGCCGAGCCGGCCAAAATCTACCACAGCGTTTACCAGAATTACACCGTCGCCCGCTTCAACCTGATGCTCGCCGTGCTGAACTCTCTCGAGCTGCACCTCGCCGGCCGGTACGCCTGCCAGCATATCACCCTGAAGGATTTCGAACGCACCGGCGCAAAATACCAGGACACCGAAAATCTCATCGACGAATGCCGGCGAATTAAATCCGTAGAAGTTGCCGCCCTCTTTGTCGAATCCGGTGACGGCAAAATCAGATGCTCTCTCCGAAGCAGGGGCCCTGTTGACGTCTGCAAAATCGCCCAGTCGCTCGGCGGAGGAGGCCACACCGCCGCCGCCGGCGTACACCTGCCCGGCCCGCTTGAACATGCAAAAAGGACCATTCTCAACGCCGTCGAAAAACAGCTCGCCTGAGGAGCGCAAAAAGGGTAAATTTTAGCCGTTGGAACAATGATATACGCACCAATCGCCGCAACTTGCTGTGAATTTCGCCCTTACACGCAAACATGCCCCGAAAAACGTGTCATCACCGGGAATAAAACAGTTGACAAAAATCCGTACTGCCTATAATTTGAAATCCGAAAGACAGAGGTGAACGTTCGCCGTCTTTGGATTCGCAGGAGATGAACCTGTTTGTAAGGAGACTAAAAAATGCAATCGCACGCGAGATTTCCCATTAGCCCGGCTTTTGTAATCATACTTGCAATTGCCGTTTGCGGCTTCGGTCAGCCGGCAGAGACGCAAACCGGCGCAAATGATGTCGCCAGGCCCGCCTTTCCCTATGTAGCTGAAATTGTTGCCGACGACGTCTATATCCGCTCCGGCCCGGGCACCAACTACTACTTCTGTGGAAAGCTCAACAAGGGCGACAGCGTCAAAATCGTAAGTGACAGATACAGTTGGTTGCGCATCGTACCGCCGAAGGGCAGCTACTCCTGGATATCAAAACAGTACGTCGAAGCTGACCCGCAAAATCCGCTTATGGGCACGGTCACCGGCGACGCCGTCCGTGTATATGCCGGCTCCGACTCCGTTCTGCCGATGCACTCAACCACTATGCAGGGCAAGCTCGACAAAACAAGCAGGGTCGCGCTCCTCGGTGTCGAGCAGGATGGCTACTACAAAATCGCCCCTCCCGACTTCGCATACCTCTGGGTAAGCACTAAGTACACGAAACCTCTCGCCGAGGCAGCCAGGCCCGCCGAGCCGGCGCCTGTCGCATCCGAAAACGCAGAACAGCCGCAAGCCGGCTCACAGACGAAGCAGCCCGCCGTCGCCCCGGTGACAATCCCCCTCGAAGACCAGCGGCTCAGGGAGTATTACGCCCTCAAGGAAAAAGTCGAAGCTGAACGAGCCAGACCAATCGAGCAGCAAAATTACGCCGATACCAAAAAAGCGCTCAGGGTAATTGCAGATGACAAAAACGCCGGCAAGGCCGCTCGTTACGCAGAGTTTGTGCTTGCTCAGATTAAGCGATACGAGCTTGCCCGGAAAATCGCACTGACGCTCAAGCTTCAGGAGCAACAGTTTGTCGAAACGCAGCAGCGAATCGAAGAAGCCCGTACCGCCCGGCTTAAAGAATACCAGGACCTCGGCCGTTTTGCCGCCGTTGGCCGGTTTGCTACGTCAAGCATCTATGGAGACAAGAAGCAGCCCTATTACCGCATCGTCGATGATAACGACAAAATCGTCTGCTATGCAGCGCCGATACAATCAGCCGAGAACATCGACCCAGCCAGGTTCCTCGACAAAAAAGTCGGCCTTGTCGGAACAATCGAACCGCATCCTGCATCGGGCGGCGCTCTTGTCAAGTTTGCCGACATCGTCCTGGTCGGTAAATAGTCGCCGGCTCAGCGGGTCGTCTTGCGGCGGCGAGCTTACCGGCCGTGCAAATCACGCCTCCCGGAGGCGCTTGCTACAGTTGCCGTCACTCAAACGACGTGTCAACAGCGTGATGATTAAGAGATAATTGCCCCCATATACTACTATTCTGTCAATATAGAATGTGTAACTTGTCATCTCTGAAAGCGTGTCGTTTGTCAAGTACGCCACATAATTATTCCTCGA
>CAYMYK010000028.1:0-19905 GCA_964394625.1 uncultured Pirellulales bacterium | reverse complement strand
CTTTGCGGCTGCTGTAAAGGGTATGGTGGTGTGCTTTTCGGCGATTGACAACCTCGTCAAGGGCGCCTCCGGCCAGGCGATTCAGAATATGAATATCATCTTCGGCCTCGACGAGACACTGGGGCTGAAATAATAAATGCAGGCAACGGATATAAATTTTGAGCATTGTGAGCAGGAGAACGAAGATGGCGGGCAAAAAAGAAAATGCGAAAGAAGATGGAACTTTGCGGATGCCGGAGAAAAACAAGAATTTGTTCGGCAGGAGGCAATTTATCAGCGGGGCAATAGCACTGGGGATAGGTTCGACGGGGGTGGCGGCCGGCGGTTCAAAGAGGTCGGATGCGAAAGCAAAAATTCCCGCCGGGACCCCGAGGCGGGCGCCCCGGATTGCCGGGACATCAAGGCATAACGGCCTTAATATGATTGTAATCATTGCGGATACCTGGCGGGCAGACCATCTCGGCTGTTACGGCGGCACACGCGTAAAAACACCCAATCTTGATAAGCTTGCAGGCGAGGGCGTATTATTCTCAGACGTAACTACAGAAGCCCTGCCCACCATACCGGCCCGAAGGGTATATCACACCGGAAAGAGCGTTTTTGGTGATGCAAAAACAGGTATGTGGCGACCGCTGAGAGACAACGACGTTACTTTTGCCGAGGTTCTGAGCAAGCATCGTTTTACGAGCGGCTTTGTTGTCGATACCTATCATTATTTCAAGGCGGGTTACAATTTTCACCGTTTTTTTGATTCGTGGCAGTGGATACGCGGGCAGGAGACCGACAAATGGAAAAGCGGCCCGAAGGAAAGGTTCGACCCGAAAAAGCATATGCCCGCACATTTATGGAATGAGAATTACGACAAATCGATGCGCCAGTATCTGATGAATACGCAGGACAGGAAAGGCGAGCAGGATTACTTCTGTGCCCGGTCCTGCAGGGCTGCAACACACTGGCTCGAGCAAAATATCAACAACAAGCCGTTTATGTTGTGGCTCGATATGTTTGACCCCCACGAGCCGTGGGACGCACCGCCGCGATTTCAGAAAATGTACCGCGACAAATATCCCTTTGAAAGATATATATTCGGATATGGTGTGAGGAACAAACATAACTCCGGAGACAAGCAGGATATTCGGCCGGAGGATGTGCCTGTTCTCAGGGACCTTTATGCAGCGGAGGTAACGTTCAGCGATTACTGTATCGGCCGGCTTCTGGATGCGGTTGAGCAAATGGGATTGAAGGATGATACGATTATCGTATTTTCCACGGACCACGGCACGCACCTCGGCGAGGAAGGATACGTTCAGAAAAGCCCGGACCTTCTTAACGGCTGTGTCAGCCATATCCCGCTGATTATAAGGCATCCCGACAAAAGCTTTGCCGGCAAAGGTGTTGACGGCATTGTCAGCGCCGTCGATTTTATGCCGACATTCCTTGCACTGCTGGGAATCAGCGATTACAAGGATATGGACGGGCAAGATATGTGGAAGCTGGCAACGGGCGAGCTTCCGTCGATACACGATGATGTCTATACGGTTTTTGAGAAATTCGGAGCTGTCCACAATCTCGACTGGCACTACTTTCAGCATATCATAGGCAAGAAGCCCGGCGAAGGACCCTGTCTCTATGACTTGAAAAATGACAAAAATCAAACTAAAAATGTTATAAAGCAGTTTCCGCAGGTTGCGAAGGCATTGAGAAACAAGTTACAAAATCATCTCAGGATGGAGATACCTGCCCTGAAGCTCTCAACTTGATTTTATTGAATTTTCTGTAACGGAAGACGATGCAATGCATTATTGTTATATGTAAGCCGGATGCCCGGCCCGGGATGGCAGGGCGGTAACGGGTGGTTTGTACGAAAGTGAACAAGGACAGGTGATGCGAGAAGCTGAAATGAACGTACTTTTAATCGGAAGCGGCGGTCGAGAGCATGCGCTGGCGTGGAAGCTGGCGCAGTCGAAGCGATTAGACAAACTTTATATTGCTCCGGGTAATCCCGGGACGGCGGGCTGCGGTCGCAACGTACCCATCGGGACAGATGAGACGGACAGATTAGTGCGTTTTGCCGTGGAGAACAAGGTTGGGCTGGTTATAGTCGGGCCTGAGGACCCGCTGGCAAACGGTATAGTGGATTCGTTCGCAGAGGCCGGCATAAAGGCGTTCGGGCCGAGCGGAGGGGCGGCGAAGTTAGAGGCCGACAAGGCCTTTGCCAAGCAGATGATGCGGTCGTGCTCGGTCTCGACGGCGGAGGGCAGGATTTTCGACAGGTTCGAGGATGCCAAGTCGTATATTGCAAGCAGGGACGAGGCGGTTGTGGTCAAGGCGGCCGGTCTGGCCAAGGGTAAGGGGGTGATTGTCTGCGACGAGCCGTCGGACGGGATAGTGGCTGCGGAGAGGATAATGGTGGACAAGCTGTTCGGCCCGGCCGGCGAGAGGATAGTGGTAGAGGACAAGCTCATAGGCGAGGAGGCGTCGATATTAGCGTTTGTGGACGGGAGGACCATTTACGTGATGGAGTCGAGCCAGGACCACAAGCCGATAGGCGACGGCGACACCGGGCCGAACACGGGCGGAATGGGCGCCTACAGCCCGGCGCCGGTGGTGACGGACGAGCTTATGAGCCGGATTGAGCGCGAAATCCTTGTTCCGATTGTGGATGGGATGAATCGCAACGGGACGCCCTACAGGGGGGTGTTTTACGCCGGTCTTATGATTACGGCGGGCGGGCCGAGGGTTCTGGAATTTAACGTTCGGTTCGGCGACCCGGAGACACAGCCGATTTTGATGCGGCTCAAGAGCGATTTGCTCGATGTGTGCGAGCATGTGTGCGACGGGACGCTTGATAAAGTGACATTAAAGTGGGACAGCCGGCCTGCGGTATGCGTGGTGATGGCGTCGGGGGGCTATCCGGGCGATTATGAGAAGGACAGGGTGATAACGGGGATAGAGCGGGCAGAAGAGCTTGAGGACGTTGTCGTATTTCATGCTGGCACCGCCGTGAAGGACGGAGAATTAGTGACGAACGGCGGCAGGGTGCTCGGCGTGACGGCTCTCGGTAAGAGCATTGCCGATGCGAAGACAAGGGCATACGAGGCGGTTGACCGGATAAAGTTCGACGGGGCATATTGTCGAAGAGATATTGCAGACAAGGCAATCAAATTCAGAAAATAAAAAATTGTGGTAATAAAAGTATGCCGGCAGTTTCAAATCAATCCGGCCCGGCCGTGAGTGGAAGAAATATCGTTCGCTGGATTTTCGAGTTCGCAGTTCTGGCGATTATGTTATGCCTGCTGTATGCAGCAGCCAGACATGCGTTGCCCAAGATAGCCATAGGGCAGCTCTCGGAGCTGACGAACACAAAAATCGAGGCAAAATCGGTAAGCTTCGACCCGAACGGTTCGGTCTTCATCGAGGGCCTCGTGGTAAAACCACACCGTTGGCGCAGTTATGACAATTCAATACTCAAGGCGCGGTCCGTACATGCACAATTCAGCTTGGCCAGCGTGCTTTTGCTCAGGCCGCGGCTAAAAGAGATATGGGTAAGCGATTTTGAGCTTAATATCCAGCACGATTTGGACAGAGATGAGTGGAACATATCGGCGTTAAGGTTGCCGGCTGCGACGAGCCGAAAGTACAAGATACCGCTGGTGTGGTTGGAGAAAGGCAAGGTCCTGTACAGCAAGGTTACGCAGGGCAGGGTGAGGATAGCGGCACAGGATTCTGTATCGGCGAGTTTTCGCCCTGCGGCCGAGCTGCTGGGCGGCTACAGTTTCAGCATAACGACGACGCCGAAGCAGAGTTTTGAAAAGAGCAGCATTGTGGGATTGTGGGTGCCGGGGAGAATCGAAATCGGAGGGGACATTTCATCCGGAGATGTGCCGGGATTTGACAGACCCTGGACAATCAAGACAATTGACGCACGGCTGAGGTATAACACACAAGAGAAGAGTTATTCGCTGACGGTGAAGATAAAGGACCTGTTCGGTCCGCCGGGCAAGAGCTCGAAACTGTTTGCCTTCGAGAGCGAGACGGCATATCAGAAGTTTCCGGTATTGTTCGGCCTGCAGAGTTTTTTTATCAGGTATCGCCCGAGGGGCCGAGTGAATATAGATTTCCAGGCATCGGGCCATTACGACAGGTTGCCCGACAGTTCGCTGTCGGGCAGAGTTCATTGCGTGGATGGGGCGGCGTCAGACACAAAATTCCCTTACCCGGTGGAGCATATCACCGGCCGGATGGATTTCACGCAGGGCGGCGTAACATTCAATAATGTAAAGGGCCGGCACGGTGACGTTGGGATAAATATCGGCGGCTGGTGTGCGGATTTCGGGCCCGACTTCAAGTACGAGGTTCAGATAACGAGCGATAATATGCTTCTGGACAAGGACCTTTACAATGCGTTAGGGTCGGAATCGCAGAAGTTCTGGTCGGCATTTTCGCCGAGCGGCAGGGTTGCTCTGAATTATTCTCTGAGCCGACGGTCGCCAACCGACAGGAGCAGTGCGCTTGCGGTCGAACTGCTCGAGACGGATGGGAAATACGCCGGGTTTGCGTATCCGCTTGACGGAGCGAGAGGTTTTCTGTTCTTTGACAGGGATGGGATGGCTTTCTCGAATGTTGTTATGCAAGCGAACGGGCAAAAGATAAGCATCGACGGTACGGTGAAGGAATCTCAGGGCAGGGCCGGCGTCTGTGATATTCTGATTAAGGGCAGGAATATTCCGCTCGATTCGACTCTCGAACAGTCACTGCCGGCCGAGCAGAAGGAGCTTTACAAACACTTCGGGATGTCGGGACTTTTTGACGCGAATATAGCGGTATTTACGCCCGGGGAAAATAACGCCGCAGCGACATACAAGGCGGATGTCTTGTTCAAAGGGGTATCCCTTAGCACCGGCAAATCTAAACTGGCGCTGTCGGATGTTTCAGCGAGGGCCGTTATCACGCCCGATTCGATACATATAGAGGATCTCACGGGCCGATATGGGCCGGGTACGGTGTCACTTTCGGGACAGTTAACGCCCGGCGCCGACGCCAACGGGCATGGCTATTGCGTGGCCGTCACCGGCGAGCAGTTAGCACTGGATAAGAATTTGTTTTCAATGCTCCCCGGGCCGTTGGCGGAGCTGTCGGCGAGCTTGAGGCCGAAGGGGACGATTGCTTTTACGGCGAATCTGAACAGGGCCGGCGGCGACGATTGTCCTGGCAGCACGCTGACCGTGGAGTGTCTTGGGGACAGTTTAGACTGCAACACGTGGCCGTATCCTTTGGAGAACGTAAGGGGCAAAATTCACCTGAGCGAGAACCGGATAGAATTTGACCGGCTTTCCGCAATCGCGATTCATAACGTTCGGGGAATGGCGGTTTCATCGAGCATCAAGCTGACGGGCGAGCTGCAATTAGGCGCCGGCGGCACCGATACAAACGCGCCGGGCGCCGCGGCTGAGATGGTTGGTGTGCAGGATGGGCTGCTTGAGCTTGAGGCGGAGAACTTCAAGCTCGCGGGCAAGACGCTCAGGACAGTAAAAGCGTCTTTCGATTGCCAGGCGGGCTCGGGAGGATGGATTTCGAGAAATCTGCTGGCGAATTTCTACGGCGGCAAAATGACAGGCCGCCTCGAAATGGGGCTACGGGGTGGTACAGGGGGGCGTTTTCTTCTTGAAGCAGGTTTTGCCGGGGCCGACTTGAGGGAGTTTCTTTCGGATAAACAGAGCGACCCGATGCCCGTTGACGCCTATGCAACCGGCAAAATGAGCGGTTCGGTGAGTATTGTCGGCCGGTTAAGCGACAACTTTCTCGATATAGGGCGCTGCCGGCTTGATATTACGGATATGCAGGTAGGCCGGCTGTCGCTTCTGGCGAAGCTTCTTACGGTGCTGAACCTGACCGAGCCGACGGACTATGCCTTCGATAAGATGCTGGTCGATTCTTTCATCAAAAATAACCGCGTGTATTTTCGAGAGCTTGACCTGTCGGGCGAATCGCTTGCGTTTAACGGGTCGGGCTGGATGGATTTGTCTGATAAGCGTATAAATCTGACGCTTGCGGCTCGGGGGCACCGGCTGGCGACGGCCAGCCCCTCTATCCTCGGCTCGCTGACCGAAGGGCTTGGCCAGGCGGTTGTACGTATCGATATTACCGGTGATGCTTCCGACCCGCAGATAAAGACGACGGCGCTGCCGGTGATAAAAGGGACGCTGGGGATATTCGGCAGGAAGCGGGCGAAAGAGCAGCAATAGCGGTGATTTAGAGCAGGGGAAAAATTTTTCGAATTTTTCTTGTGAAGGGATTGACAGGAGAGAAGCATTGTGTTAAGATTGTAATAGTTGAAATAGTACAAGTATTTGGATAGATGGATGCACTTTCGAATAGACAACAGCAGTGGCCGGCCTGT
Organism: uncultured Pirellulales bacterium; assembly: GCA_964394625.1. Classification (GTDB taxonomy): domain Bacteria; phylum Planctomycetota; class Phycisphaerae; order Sedimentisphaerales; family Anaerobacaceae; genus JAUVYV01. Next base: position 13,505 of record CAYMYK010000028.1, on the reverse strand, counting down.
TTACCGGCAGATAATCGACCAGGTCAAGCGTGACATAGCCATTGGCAGGATTGTCAGAGACGACCGGCTGCCTACTGTACGGGAGCTTGCAAGGCAGCTTGCGATAAATCCGAATACGATAGCGAAGGCGTATCGGCAATTGGAACGAGAAGGCGTGCTCACGACTCGGCCGGGTGCGGGGACGTTCGTGGCAAATCTCGACAGCAACCTGAGCAAGTCGGTCAAGAAACGACTGTTGTGCGAAGACTTAGAGAGGACGGTTGTGGATGCCTTTCATATGCAGATTGACAAAGCGACGCTGCTGAAGTGGTTCGATGAGACGGTCAAGAGGTTTGAACTGGATACAGGCGAGGAAAAGTGAGATGAGTGAGATAGTTATTAGGACCGAGAACCTGGTGAAATATTATGATGGCAGGTGCGTTCTTGACGGGATTGATATGGAAATTCCGAAGGGGTGCGTGTACGGGCTGCTGGGGCGCAACGGCGCTGGCAAGACGACAATCATTCGGATACTACTGGGGCTCGAAGAGCCGACGCGGGGTCGGACGTACGTGCTGGGATGTGATTCGGGCCGGCTCGGCGCTTCGGTGCATGGTCGAATCGGTTATGTTGCGGAGGGACATAACCTTATTCAGAACTACCGGGTGGACAGATTAGTAGAGCTTTACAGAAATCTGTCACTGAGATGGGATGGGGAATTTTTCACAAAGCTGATGGAGCAGTTTCGGCTGCCGATGGACCGAAAGGTAAGCCGGCTATCGCGTGGGATGCGGGCGCAGTTGAATCTGTCGCTCGCGATGTCCGTTCGGCCCGAGCTGTTGATACTGGATGACCCGACCCTTGGTCTGGACACAGTGGCCAGGCGCCAGTTTCTGGAGATGGCAATCGACCTGATTGGTCGGGACGGCAGAACGATTCTTTTCTGCTCGCATATACTGAGCGATGTTGAGCGGATAGCGGACCGCGTGGGGATACTACGAGCGGGCAAACTGGTTGTGGACTGTTCGCTGGAGGGACTGAAAGAGCGAGTTCGAAAGCTCAGGGTCGTTTTCCCGGAGAAGGCGCCGGACGATTTGTATATCAGCGAGGTCGTCGCGAAGAAACGTAGTGGGAGGGAGCTGGTTTTGACAGTAGCGAACTGGAACAAGAAAAAGCAACGAATTCTGGAAACGCATGGGCCTGCGAGCATCGATGAGATTGCGATGTCACTGGAAGATATCTTCATCGAGTGTACTCGGGTCAGTGGCGCGGGGCCGGAGAAAGAGAAAGCGGAGGTGCAGCAATGCTGACATTATTCAAGCGTGAGCTCGAAGAAACAATCGTGTACTTTGTCGGGGCGCTGGTATTTGCGACCATATTCATAAGCATCCTTGCTTCGGTATTCTACCTGAATGAATACGATAAGGCCCCGTTCGTGGTTTTCGGGCTTGTCCTGTGGGTTCTGTGGATGTTGATGGGCTGTGCGATGGGGGCGACGCAGATGTACTGGGACAGAAGGCACAGAGTATCGGAACTTCTTTCGACGTTAACGACAACGCGGCGACAAATCCTGACGGCCAAGATAGCAGCGGGTGTGGCTGCGATTCTGACGACGCTTGTCCCGGTGGGTACGGCGGTCGTTATCTTAGTGCAGGTATATGGGGTATATGGGGTACCGATACCGATTCGAAACGGGCTTTATCTCGAGATAGCTCTGCCGATGTTTCTGCTTGCGCTGATGTGCTACAGCGTAGGTCTGGCAAGCGGGTGGACCTCGAGCAAGGTAGCGCCGACGCTCGGGGGCCTTGGCATAAGTGCGCTGATGCTTACGGTGATTCTTATCAAAGGGCTTGGTGTTGAGATGTACGTGGTGATTTTACTTTTTATAGCCGTATCGCTGACGCGTGCATGGTGGAAGTTCACGTCAAGGGCGATGTAGGAGACAAACCATGAAAGAATCGAAGAGGTATGTCACAGGCGTATTGGCAACGGGCGTGGTAGTTGCTGTGGTAGTGTTGGTGTGTTTGTTCTGGGGCAGGTATTTCTGCGGGGTCTTTCTACGGCAGGTGACGTGGAATCATACCAGGCAGGTTGCTATTCAGCCATCCGGTCTGGTGCAGTCGGAATCGGACATCGACCGTGACGGGCGTTCGTCTCGTGACCCGAATACACGGCCGTCGCGGGTATGGGCGTATGTTGACGACGTAGTGTCGCTGCGTGTCGGACTTGTGGATTATGTACAGGGACGAATGCTGCCGCTTCGAGACGATACGAAGATCTATTATTACGGCCGGTACAATTGTACGTATTTCGACAAACAGACAGGGCTGATTGTCCGGCGGTGGACACGAACAGAATTGCAGTCGGATGGGACGAGGCAGCGCAAGAGAATAACGCGAATAACGCTGTTCGCAGGTCCGGAGGGGGTATCGGAAGAACCTGAGGAGAATCTGGGACGTTTCAACGAGCCGATGGCAGGTGCACCGTGGCGGGGTGCCGACATGCTGGCTGTCTATGACAGAGAAGCTCGACGCTTCTTTACGATAAAGTTCCCTGAACGCACCGTTGTGAAAGGTCCAGTGTTAGGTGAAGATGAGAAGCTCGTACCCATAGCGGCGGGGGAAATAATTAAGGACCGGTACGCTTTGAGCATGAACTGGGAGTCGCCACAGGAGAGAACCGCAGAGGATAAATGGGAAGAGTTGAGACCGGAACGGCCTGATGAGCCGGGTATGAGATGCGCTTACAGTGAGGGTGACTATAGCGGTCGATATGCGTCGGTGCTGGATGCAGGCGGGCGAATATACCTGATTGACAACAGCCGGCCTGAACTGATTGCAGCGGTGGGATACCTTCCCAGGCCGCCGTCGCTCTTTCAGGCCCAGCAGATAGGCGAAGCCGGGCCTGGGGAGGTCCTGGCGTACGAGGTCAGGCCTGTATATGAGGTTTGCACGTCCAGGGCAGCCGGTGCAGCCAGGCCGACAGTCGATACGATGTACCTCGGGATGTGCACAGCGACGGTGAACCGCGAAGGGACGGCTGTAGCGCTGGCGGTTTTTGACAGCGAGGGAAATTTAATCAAGCGGGCCTGCACGACCGGCAGCGAATATATTCGCGGAAATCGCCGGGAGCCCGTGCCTTCGAGCACCAGTATCTATTTTGAGCACGCCTGGGGACCATGGCTTGCGACGGCGGAGTTTTCGTTAGAGAATCTTCAGGGGCCTTTGCTTAACCTTACGGCCTATCTGTGTAGAGGGTTTTTCGAGGCAGAGGCCGGGTACAGCTCGCTTTTCGTTCTGCCGAATTCATTTGCAGGAATGTTAGGCAGAGGCAATACCGGGACGGTGGCAGGCCGATTGTCTCTGTTGGTGGTATTGATGCTGCCGGGACTGCTGCTTTCAGCGTGGCTGGCGGTCAGGGTCCGCAGGGATGCGACGGCGACAGGGCTTTCGAGTCGGGCGAGGTATCTCTGGACGTTAGGGACGATAGGGTTCGGCTTGAGTGCATATATAACGTATCGTCTGACGCGGCCTAAGGACGTGCTGGTAACGTGCGCGAATTGCGGGCGGCTGCGTCGGCCTGATATGGAGAAGTGCCATCGCTGCGGCAGCGGGTGGGAGATTAGCGAGCTTTCAGCACCGTCGTGGCGGGTGGCAGATTAGCGCCCTGCCAAACTGGCGTATCCGCGGCGGAAGCTTATTTCGTAAATCTTTTCTTGCAAAGCATTTACCAATATTGCGGGGTTTGGGTACGGCTTTTGCACATTGAGCGGTGTGACAGTGTGCAAACGAAAGGGGTTAAACGATGAAATTCGATAAGTTTACACTGAAGGCGCAGGAAGCGCTGGCGACCGCTCAGCAGATTGCGATGGCGAAATCACATACCGTTCTGTCGCCGCTGCACCTGCTGAGTGCGCTGGTCAACGACGATGATGGTATAAGCGTTGAGATACTAAAAAAGATAGGCGTTAACGTTGCGCGAGTGCGTGAGATGACCGACAACGAGTTAAACCGGCTGCCGCAAGGCAAAAGCGGGGGACAGATTATGCCCGAGCCGGCCCTGAACCAGGTTGTGCTGGACGCTCAGAACCGTGCCGACAAAATGGGTGACGAGTATCTCAGCGCAGAGCATCTGCTGCTGTCGCTTGCCTCGGTTGCAAGTGATACCAGGGAGGTTTTGAGTTTGAATTCCGTCACGGCTGAGCAGATTGAAAATGCCGTCAGGGACATCAGGGGCGGCGAGAAGGTTACCGACCAGAGCCCGGAGGGTAAATACAAGGCGCTGGAGCGCTACGGTATCGACCTGCTCGATATGGCCAGGAAGGGCAAGCTGGACCCGGTCATCGGCAGGGACGAGGAGATTCGGCGGTGTATGCAGGTGCTGAACCGCAGGACAAAAAATAACCCGGTTCTTATAGGCGAGCCGGGGGTAGGCAAGACGGCGATTGTCGAGGGTCTGGCGCAGCGAATCGTCGCCGGTGACGTGCCGACGGGCCTGAAGGACAAGCGAATTGTCGCGCTGGATATGGGCGGGCTGATAGCCGGGACAAAGTTCAGGGGCGAATTCGAGGACCGGCTCAAGGCGGTTTTGAAAGAGGTAATCGCGGCCGAGGGGCAGATAATACTTTTCATCGACGAGCTGCACACCGTGGTCGGGGCGGGCAAGGCCGAAGGCGCGGTTGATGCGGGCAATCTGCTAAAGCCGTCGCTTGCGCGTGGAGAGCTGCGGTGTATCGGCGCTACGACGATTGACGACTACCGAAAGTACGTGGAGAAAGATGCCGCCTTAGAGCGTCGTTTTCAGCCAATCACGATAGAGCCGCCGAGCGTCGAGGAGACCATAACCATCCTGCGGGGGCTGAAGGACCGCTACGACGCTCATCACGGCGTGCGGATTACCGATGCCGCTCTTGTGGCGGCGGCGACATTGTCGAACCGTTATATCCCGGACCGCTGGTTGCCGGACAAGGCAATCGACCTTGTTGACGAGGCGGCGAGCAAGCTGCGAATCGAGAACGACTCGCTGCCGGCCGAGCTGGATGACATCCGGCGTAAGATACTTCAGCTTCAGGTGGAGCGTGAGGCGCTTAAGAAGGAAAGCGACGATGCAAGCAAAGAACGGCTCAAAAAAGCTGAAAAGCAGTTGGAACAGCTTCAGGAGCAGGACAGGAAACTGACCGCGCAGTGGAACAGGGAAAAAGGCGATATAGACGAGATAAAAGAGTTAAAACAGAAACTCGAGCAGGCGCAGACGGAGTTTGAGGATGCGCAGCGAAAAGGACGGCTGGAAAGGGCCGCCCGGTTGAAATACGAGACGATTGCGAACGTGAAGAAAGAGCTTGAAGCCAGGGAGGCGAAATTGGGAACACAAGAGCGGACGATGGTTCACAACGAGGTAACGGCCGAGCACGTCGCCGAGGTCGTCTCGAACTGGACTCGGATACCGGTGTCCCGGCTGCTCAGCGGTGAGCGGGAGCGGCTGATGAAGATGGAGGGGAAAATTCGTCAGCGAGTTGTCGGCCAGGACGAAGCGGTCGAGGCGCTTTGCAACGCCGTCAGGCGCAATCGGGCGGGGCTCGGCGACCCGAACAGGCCTATCGGGACATTTCTGTTTTTAGGGCCGACCGGCGTCGGCAAGACAGAGCTGTCGAAGGCGCTGGCCGATTTTCTTTTCAACGACCCGAATGCGATGATTCGCATCGATATGAGCGAGTTTATGGAGCAGCATTCGGTCGCCCGGCTGATTGGGGCGCCGCCCGGCTACGTGGGCTACGAGCAGGGAGGCCGGCTGACCGAGGCGGTGCGGCGCAAACCCTATTCGGTCATACTGCTTGACGAGATAGAAAAGGCGCACCCGGATGTGTTCAACGTCCTGCTGCAGGTATTCGACGACGGCCGATTGACCGACGGTAAGGGCAAAACGGTCAATTTCAAAAACACGGTGATAATCATGACGAGCAATATCGCAAGCCAGCAGATTCAAGTGCTCACTGAGGAGCAGGGAGCGGACTGGGAAATCGAGGCGCACGTCAAGGATGTCTTAAAGCAGGTCTTCAAGCCCGAGTTTCTGAACCGGATTGATGAAGTGATTGTCTTCCACATGCTTACCAAAGAGAACCTAAAGCATATCGTTGATATTCAGCTTGGTTACCTTGTAGAGAGACTGAGGCAGCGCAAGATTGAGGTTGAGTTCACCGGCTCGGCCCGCGGGCAGATTATGGACGAGGGCTATGACCCGGCGTTCGGGGCAAGGCCTTTGAAGCGGGTGATACAGCAGCGTCTTGAGAACCCGCTCGCCTGCGAGCTTTTGGCCGGCAAATTCACCGAAGGCGACACGGTCAAAATCGACGCCGACGCCCACAAGTTCACCTTCGAGAAGGCCTGATTGGCAGAGCCATTGGAAGCGGGAGTTGATACGGCGAGGGTATGGGCGCAGAGTGTGGGGGTATCCCGCCAATAGCGTAGCTGAGTGCGTGTGCAGACGATGAGCGTGAGCAGTAGCGCAGCGGCTGCGGCAGCGGTGAGGGCTTTTGCGGGCCGAGAGTGTGCGGCGGCCCAGGCCGGCATCAGGGCCAGGCCGATGGCCGGCAGATAGGTATAGCGGTCAGCCATTCGCTGAGCGCCTACCTGGACCAGGCCGATGACCGGGAAGAGGGTAACAAGATACCAGAGCCAGCCGACGAGAAGATACGGACGGCGCCGAGCCATTTTTATCACGAGCGCCGACAGGGCAATTAACAGCAGCACAGACAGATACAGACGGGCGTTTGAGACCGGCCGGTACGGATAAAGGCCGGCAGCGCCAATAACAGCAGTGGGATTTTCTCAATCAGCAGTCGCCGGAAAGACAAGGTTTGGGCCGGGTGTATTTGCAGTTCCGGCTTTGCCGGCAGCGTCAGCGAAGCCGAGGCGTTTTAAGGGCCGGTAGTCGAGCAGCAGAAGACAAAACGGCAGGGCAGCGAGGATGGGCTTTTGCACAAGTCTAACTTTGACAAGAAGATACGTAACCTGTCATTCTGAGCGAAGTGAAGAATCTCACACTAACGATGTGGTAAAATCTTAATCTAAGGCCAGATGCTTCGCTTCGCTCACATAGGGAGTCCGTAAGGAGTCCCAAGGACTTACGGACAGCATGACAATTTGGGCCGGATGCTTCGTCCCTAAGGGACTCAGCATGACAATTTTAAACCCAGTCAAGTTGAGTATTATAATATTCAATTTCCGAGATTTGGCTTGCAGTTTCCGGCGCAAGAGGCAGAATAATCAGCGTCAATATCAAGCGCCGACGGGAAAAAACGCGGTGCGTGTCCAGGTCAATAGTTGAAAAGGGAATGTATTATGGCAGTGCAAGGGATACTAAAACAGGCGGAAAAAGACAATATAGCATTTATCACGCTGCAGTTTACCGATTTGCTGGGCGTAACAAAGGAAATCATCAGGCCGGTTAAGCAGTTCGAGGAGACCGCCGAGAACGGCGTGTGGTTTGACGGTTCTTCAATTGAGGGATTTGCGCGGGTACAGGAAAGCGACTTGTTTCTCAAGCCGGACCTGGGAACATACGCCGTTGTGCCGTGGCTGACTGAGCAGGGCAAGACTGCAAGGTTTATTTGCGACATATATCGCGCCGACGGGATGCCCTTTGAGGGTGACCCAAGATTTATTCTCAAACAGGCAGTCAAAGAGGCAGCCGGGGACGGTTTTGAATACAACGTGGGGCCCGAGCCGGAATTCTATTTGTTCAGAGCAGACGGGACCAGCCGGACGACACCGCTCGATTACGGCAGCTACTTCGACCTTTCCTCGCACGAGGGGTATAAGGTAATCAAGAAGATAGTGGCCTCGCTTGAGAATTTCGGGATAAACGTTGAGGCCTCGCATCACGAGGTGGGCTTCGGACAATACGAGATAGATTTCAACTACGGGCCGTGCCTGGATGTGGCAGATAAGGTACTGACACTCAAGTACTGCGCGAAGAAGATTGCGCAGATGTTCGGTCTGCACGCGACTTTTATGCCGAAGCCGATGATGGCCAAGGCCGGCTCGGGGATGCACGTTCATCAAAGCTTGTTCGACATCGAGTCACACAAGAACGCCTTCTACAACGCCGAGCACAAATACAACCTCTCGAAGAGCGCGTTCAGCTTTATTGCAGGGCAAATCAAACACATCAAGGGGATGTGCGCCATTTTGTGTCCGATTGTGAATTCATACAAGCGGCTGGTTTCCGGATTTGAAGCGCCCGTGTATGTTACCTGGGCGGCGATGAACCGCTCGGCTCTTTTGAGGGTGCCGAAGTGGTTCAAGGCCAAACCCGAGGCGGCAAGGATTGAGCTTCGATGCCCGGATGCGGCGTGCAATCCGTACCTGGCATTTTCGGTTATGCTGCGGGCGGGTCTTGACGGCATCAGGAATCAGCTCGAGCCGCCCGAGCCGGTCGAGGAAAATATCTATCAGCTTGACGATGCGAGCAGGGTTGAGAAGAAGATAGACATTCTGCCGACATCACTTTCCGAGGCGATGGAGGCGTTGAAGAAGGACGAGCTTTTACAGGAGACACTCGGCGAGCATCTGTTTGAGAAATATATCGATGTAAAAACACGTGAATGGGACGCGTTCAAACAGCAGGTTACGTCGTGGGAGATTGATACGTACTTCGACATCTTTTAGTCAGTTACGATAGTGAGAGTTTATTATGAGAGATATTGTTTCTGTTATGATTCGTGCGATAATCGCGGCGGTTATGCTCATATCTGTTACCGGGGGGGAAACGCCGGCGGCGGACTCGTCGGCTGTGAAGAGGGCGTTTGCAAATCCGCCGCGGCAGTACAGCTCGGCGCCGCTGTGGGTGTGGAATGATATGCTGACCGAAGAGCAGGTTGTTTCAACGCTTCGCGACTTGGCCGGCCAGGGTGTCAGGCAGGCGTTTGTCCATCCACGGCCCGGGTTGATGACACCGTATTTGAGTGATGAGTGGTTCCGGTTGTGGGCGGCGGCGCTTCGGGAGGCGAAGAAGCTGGATATGAACCTGTGGATATACGACGAGAATTCATACCCATCGGGTTTTGCCGGTGGCTTGGTGCCGGATGCAATGTCGCAGTCGCGGGGCAAGGGTTTGGTATTTCGCAGTCAAATAAGAATAGGCAAAATCGGCGATGACGTATTAGCCGTCTTTAAGATGACCGGCGACGGATTCGAGAATATCACAGACAAGGCACGGGCAGGCGTGCAGTTACCCGAATCGAAATACCTTGTGGTAAAGATTGCGCAGGCCGAGCCGAGGCCGTGGCACGGCGGTAAATTCTACGTGGATTTGACAAAGCCGGGCGTGACAGAGAAGTTTCTCGAGATAACGCTGGATGCATACAAGAGCCATTTCGGCGATGAGTTCGGCAGGCGCATACCGGGCTCCTTTACGGACGAGCCGCACCTTGCACCGGCGGGCGAGCTGCACTGGACGGATGATTTGGAAGAGGTTTTCAAAAAGCGGTGGGGATATTCGCTTATAGACAGCCTGCCGGGCTTAGTCAGGCCGGTCGGCGACTTCAAGCGTGTAAGGCACAACTATTATCAGGTCCTGCTCGAGCTTTTTATCGAGCGATGGGCAAAGCCCTACTACGAGTATTGTGCGAGGAACAATCTTGAGTTTACAGGGCACTACTGGGAGCATGAATGGCCCAACTGTACCAGGGTGCCGGACAATATGGCGATGAACGCCTGGCAGCAAAGGCCGGGAATAGATAACTTGATGAACAGCTACAGTGAGGACGTACGCGCCCAGTTCGGCAACGTCCGGGCGGTGAAGGAGCTTGCCAGCGTTGCCAACCAGCTCGGGCGGGCAAGGACGCTTTGCGAGGCCTACGGCGCAGGCGGCTGGGATATGCGTTTCGAGGATATGAAAAGGATTGGCGACTGGCTTTACGTGCTGGGTATCAACACGCTCGACCAGCATCTGTCTTATATTACGATTCGGGGAGCCCGCAAACGCGACCACCCGCAGTCGTTCTCGTATCACGAGCCGTGGTGGCGGGATTATCATATTGTAGCAGACTACTTTTCACGGCTGTCGGCGGTACTTTCACAGGGTGAGCAGATAAACAGTATTCTGGTAATCGAGCCGACGACAACCGCCTGGATGTATCAATTCGACCCAACCCACAAACGAGATCTTGAGGCGGTCGGCGCCAAGTTTCAACGGCTGGTCACCGGCCTGGCGAAGGCGCAGGTCGAGTTCGATATCGGCTGTGAGGATATTATCGCGCATCACGGCTCGGTCGATGAGGCGGCGCTGAAGGTCGGCAGGCGCAGCTATTCTATGGTTGTGCTGGCAGAGATGACGGAGAACCTGAATTCAACAACAATGGAGCTGCTCGAGGCTTACGCCAAAACGGGCGGCAAAATCCTGTGCTGCGGCGATGCGCCAACGCTGATAGACGGGGCGCCGTCCGAGAAGGGCAAGGCACTGTCGCACGGTAGCGGCTTCAGACTGGTTGAGGCCAGTGAGGCGGCTGAGATACTGTTGGCCAGGGCAGATGATGGCTTTTCGATTCGGGCCGATACAGACAGCAAGGGAATACTGCTGCATTACAGAAGGCAGCTCGATGACGGTGACATTCTTTTCATTACCAATACAGACATCAGCAAAGCGGCGCGGGGTGTTATCAATTCCGCTGCTCACAGTATCGAGAAGTGGGATATAGAAACCGGCAAGGTCGCGGCCTTTGCGTTCGAGAGGACCAACACCGGCGTCAGGGCGAATTTCCGTCTTGCGTCCTGCGGCAGTGTTTTGCTGTTTTTGTCGAAGGTCGGCGGCGAGCCGGCTCAGCCGGAGGCGGCCGCGACTGCTAAAATTGCCGCGACGGCAGGGCCGGTAATCCGGCGTATCGGGCCTAACGTTTTGACAATCGACTACGTTGACATAACGGCGGGCGGCCAGACGAGAAAGAATCTTTACTTTTACCGTGCGAATCAGTTTGCATTTCAGAAGAACGGATTAAAACGCAATCCCTGGGATAGTGCCGTGCAGTTTAAGGATGAGATTATAACAAAGAAGTTTGGCGCCGACAGCGGATTCGAGGCGACGTACCGCTTTACTATCGAGCGCAGCGTTCCGAAATCGCTGTATATTGTCATTGAACGGCCCGACTTGTACTCGATTAGCTGCAACGGCGAAAGCGTTACAGCCGAGGCCGGCCGATGGTGGCTCGATAAGTCATTCGGCAGGATTGATATCGGTTCGTCTGCAAAAGCCGGCGACAACGAGGTGACAATCAAGGCGTCGCCTTTTACTATTTACCATGAGCTGGAGTCGGCGTATGTATTAGGTGATTTTTCACTGAAGGCGGTCGATTCGGGCTTTGTGATTGTGCCCGATGAACCGTTGAAGCTCGGCAAATGGAACGAGCAGGGACATCCCTTTTATGCCGAGGGCGTTTCTTATACGCAGAGCTTCAACGTTGTAACTCCGAAGGGACGATATTACGTGCAACTGCCCTCCTGGTACGGCAGCGTGGCGAGGGTCATCGTCAACGGCAGCAAGCCGGGACACATCTATCACCAGCCCTGGGAATGTGATGTTACGGGGCTGATAAAATCAGGGACAAACACGATTGAAGTGGTGGTTGTGGGGACGCTGAAGAATACATTAGGGCCTCACCACGCCAATCCGACGCTTGGTATGGCCTGGCCTGCATCGTTTCAGAAGGCGCCCACCAACGGCCCGCCCGCAGGCAAAAAATACAACACAGTTGGCTACGGCCTGTTCCAGCCGTTCGAGCTCTTAGCGAAGTAAGACTTAGAGGTGAGATATGTGTTTCGATGTGAACAAATTTGCTTTTTTGTATGGGGATTATGAATACTTCGCATGGTTTGCCGAGAAGAGCAGGGAGCATCTTGAGATGGCGATAAAATGGAAAAGACTAGGGAAAAGCGAGAGTGACCGGGGCTAAACAAGGTCACAAGTTAACGGGTATTCCCCGGGTGCGGAGGTATTGTTTCATTTCGGTGATTGAGACGGTCTCGAAGTGGGTGATTGAGGCCATAAGGACGGCGTCGGCGTCGCCATCAACAATGGCGTCGTAGAGGTGTTCGAGTTTGCCGGCTCCGCCTGAGGCGATGACGGGGATATTTACGGCGTCCGAGACGGCCTTGTTGAGCTCGTTGTCGTAGCCGGTGAGTGTGCCGTCGGCGTCCATACTGGTAAGGAGAATCTCGCCTGCGCCAAGCTCTTCTGCTTTTTGTGCCCATTCGACAACGTCGAGCTGTGTTGGTTCGGTGCCTGCTTTTACGGTAACCTGCCATTTACCGGGCCTGTCTTTTCGCCGGCGGGCGTCAATTGCCAGGACAACGCACTGGGCGCCGAAACGTTCGGCGCCTTCGGTAAGAATTGTCGGGTTGGCGACGGCGGTGGTGTTTACCGAGACCTTTTCAGCGCCGCTTCGGAGCAATTCGTCCATCTGCTCGACCGAGCGGATGCCGCCGCCCACCGTAAAGGGTATGAAGACGTTCTCGGCAACTTTTTCGACAATCTCGACGATTGTCTAGTGTCAGCGGATGGTGGCGTTGATATCTAGAAATACCAACTCATCGGCGCCCTCCTCGCTGTAACGTGCACCAAGCTCGACCGGGTCGCCGGCATCACGCAGGTTGACAAAATTTACTCCCTTGACCACACGGTTGTCTTTTACATCGAGGCAGGGGATGATTCTTTTTGCAAGCATTTTATTCGTATCTCGTATTGCGTTTTCATTGGCTCAATTACAAAAACGGGCGTTTTATCGCTCCGTCGCCATAGCTGTGGAGCGTCGGCGACAGGATTTCTTATCTTCTATTCACGAGTTTTGCGTTGGGCGATTTCGGCGAAATTTGCGAGGATTTTCAGGCCCTGCGGGCCGCTCTTTTCCGGGTGAAACTGGGTGCCATAGATGTTGGCCTTCTGGACAGCAGCGGAGAGCGTAAAGCCATAATCGGTATATGCGACTTTCGCCTGCTCGTCGGTTACGTCGGCATAGAACGAGTGTGCAAAATAGAAATGTTTTGCATCGTCGAAGCCGGCAAATAAGTCCATATCGCCCGGCGGCTCGACGCTGTTCCAGCCCATGTGCGGTATCACTCGTCCGGCCGGTATGGGGACAACGTTTCCGCTGATTAAGCCCAGCCCTGTGTGCGTGCCGTACTCGCAGCTTTCGTCAAAGAGCATCTGGTAGCCGACACAGATACCGAGAGTGGGTTTACCGGCCAGGGCCAGTTCTTTGACAAGTTCGGCCAGCGGGCCGAGCGCGTTGATGGCAAAGCCGAACGCGGCGACGCCCGGCAGGACCAGCCCTGAGGCAGACCGGAGCTTATCAGGGTCGGCAGTCAGCTCCGAGGCGGTGTTAATATAGCGAAATGCGTTGCAAACGCTTTCGACGTTACCCACGTTGTAGTCAATTACACAAATCATAAGCCGATGATTAAACAAAAATATCGTCATCGCGTCAATTCAGAACATACAATAATAGACCGAATAAGCACTTATAAAAGCATCTACCC
>CAYMYK010000027.1:0-20700 GCA_964394625.1 uncultured Pirellulales bacterium | reverse complement strand
ATGCAGGTGTGAACGTGCAGAACGTGGTTTATCTGTACCTTGGCTTTGGAATCCAATGCAACCCGAACCCTGGTAATCCCGGCGGCGAAGGTGTTGTGAACTTTGACAACATTCGGGTGTATCCGCCGAGATGCGTTGGTCAGCCGGGCGGTGTGCCGTACTACAGGCAGCTTGGTGATTTGAACGGCGACTGTACGGTCGATATCAAGGACATAAAGCTTCTGTCGAACGCTTGGCTCATAACCGACCGATTGACCGGTCCTCCGGTAGATCCCGGTACAGCTAATCTGCTGGCTCGCTGGGAGTTCGAGGAAGGTTCGGGGCAGACGATTGAAGACTCGAGCGTCAACGGCCGCACCGGCACGCTCGGTTCTACGGCCGGCGCCGACGTCAACGACCCCACCTGGGTCAACGATGCCGAGCAAGGATCGTGTCTCTATTTCGACGGCGGGGATTACGCTGACTGCGGTGATAACGACTCGAACGTCTGCGGCGGAAACTACTTCGATATGCCCGGCAAGTCCTACACTGTGACGTGCTGGGTGAATCAGAAGGAGAGTCTGGACTGGGCGGTTCTCGTCGGAAAAGGCGAGATAGCCTGGAAGCTGCAGTACGGCTTCGTCTGGCTGAGGGATATGATTCACTGGCAGCCCGGCGTTGAGAAGACCAACGGCGACAAATATAACGGGTTGGTTTCAAACACGGTGCTGGCCAACGGGCAGTGGTATCACGTGGCTGCAACATACGACCAGGACACCAACTGGGCCACACTTTATGTCAACGGACGCTATGACGTGCGTGCTCTTGAACAGACGTTCAACCCATGGGCCGAGACCTATTTCTGCGAGCACAATCCGGACACCGGTTTCATCGCGCGCCTCCTTATCGGCGCCAGCGACTATTCCGGCTGGTGCCCCGATGGCCCCGAGTCAAGCCGCTATATGGGCCCGGACGCCAAGGTCGTTTATCCCTTCAATGGTATGATTGACGACGTTCAGATTTACGACCGTTGTCTGAGCGAAGAAGAGGTTATGTATGTAGCCGGCAAGAGAGCGCCTTCGAAGAACTACTACGCGATTTTGCCGCCGGCGGCGTACGCCAACCTCTACGACGAAGAGCCGAAGGGCCAGAAGATAGTCAACTTCAAGGACATGGCCAAACTGGCTCAGGAGTGGCTTGAATCGGATCTGTGGCCGGCGGGATACTGAAATCTTGACTCTGGACAAAAGACCCCAGAAGCCGCAGAATATGACAAAACGCACCGCGGCAGAGACGGCGGAGGAGTTAGATCTGCCGTCTCGCCGCGGCGAAATGTGAACGACATCGGAAAAAGGTGTGCTTGTAACAAGGATAAACTACCATAAAATAAACAGGACTGAGCCGACGGGACTCGGCAACTCAATCATAATCTAATCAAAAGGGTCGGAGCATGAAAAGCATCTTCAAATCCGACAAGCGTACTGCGGGGGGGTTTACCCTGGTAGAGCTGTTGGTGGTGATATCGATACTCGCGCTTTTGATGGCGATATTGATGCCGGCGCTGAGCCGGGCGAGGAACCAGGCCAAACGCACCGTCTGTATGAATAACCTGCACCAGCTCATCTTAGCGTGGACAATGTACGCCGACCAGAACGGCGACCACATCGTCAGCGGCGGAGAGAATCTGGCTCCGCTGGCGCCGGACGAAAAGTATGATAACCCGTGGTGCGGCTGGGACTGGACGTTCGCTATCTCCGGTAATACGAGAAATCAGATAGAAGCAATGAAAAAAGGTGCGCTCTTCCCTTATGTTCGCAACATCAAGCTTTATCGCTGCCCACAGGGAAAACGAGACATGCTCCGAACGTACACGATTGTCGAGTCAATGCACGGCAAGTACAAAGGACACGCCCACCAGGGAACGGTCATAACGAACCGCCTGCAGATACGCCATCCCGACAAACGAATCGTCTTCCTGGAAGAGGGCTACGTCAGCCCGGACAGCTTCATCGTCGAGTACGACATCGAGGAATGGGCCGGCGATAAGCCGCAGTGTCCCCACCTCGGGGGCGCCAACTTTGCGCTTGCCGACGGAACCGTTCAATACTGGAAATGGGAGGACGAACGCACGCTCGAATTCTGCGGCCTTGACTGGGCCGAGAAGTTCGCTATCACCTGGCCATCCCAGGAGGGCAACAGAGACCTCCACAAGGTTCAGTACTACACCTGGGGTGATATAGATTACCTCGACAACAAGTACGGCACGCCGGAATGGTAATCGCCCATCACCTATAATCAGGCGACCGCCCATAGACAGAAATTCCCTCGAAGGCGAGCATACGCCGAGAAGTTGTGTTATAATCGCAAATCTAAGCAGGCCCTGAACCCACGGCCTGGAAGGCCGTGGTACCTGAATCGGAGAACGGCGATGGCATTGCCGGTGGTTGCGATAATTGGCAGGCCCAACGTGGGCAAGAGCAGCTTGTTGAACGCCCTTTCGGGCGAGATGATAAGCATAGTCGAGCCGCAGCCGGGCGTGACGCGCGACAGGGTCAGCACAATCATCGGGCGCGACGATAAGTACTTCGAGTTAGTGGATACCGGCGGCTACGGCATAGTCGATGCCGACCAATTAGAGGAGCACGTCGAGGGCCAGATTCGCCAGGCGCTCGAGTCGGCGAACCTCGTCTTGTTTATGGTCGATATCAGGGACGGCGTCGTGCCGCTCGATGAGGCGATAGCGAGAATGCTTCGCAGGCAGGGCCTTGCCGTGACAGGGGTGGCAAACAAAGCGGATACGGCGGCTCATTTCGGAGCGGCGGGTGAATTCGCCAAACTGGGCTTCGGGCAGTTCCTGTGTGTTTCCGTGAAGAACAATATGAACAAGCAGGTGTTGTTAGACAGGATATTCGAGCGATTGGAAGGTTCCGTCTCGGCCAAGCCGGCAGAGCCGGTGATGAAAATCGCGATAATCGGCAAACGCAACGCCGGCAAAAGTACGATGGTCAACGCGATGGTCGGCAGCGAGCGGGTAATAGTAAGCGAAACGCCCGGCACGACGCGCGATGCCGTGGATGTGCGGTTCGAGAAAGACGGACACACGATAGTCGTGATTGACACAGCCGGTCTGCGCAAGAAAAAGAGGATGGTCAACGACAACGTCGAGTTTTACGGTTACGTGCGGGCGACAAGGTCGATTCGACGGGCCGACGTCGTCCTGCTTTTGATAGATGCGACGCTGCCAATCTCACAGGTGGACAAAAAAATTGCCAGGTTTGTCACGGACGAATACAAAAGCTGTATAATAACGGTGAACAAATGGGACCTGGCAAAGGACCGCGCCGCCACGGGCGACTACGAAGAGTACCTGACAAAGACCCTGCCCGGCCTGAAATATGTGCCGATTGCCTTTACGACGGCGACCGACGGCAAAAACGTTCAGGGCCTGCTGGATTTGGCGGCGCAGATTTTCAAACAGACGACGACCTGGATTGGCACGGCCCGGCTGAACAAGGCCTTCGAGATAATCAAGCAACAACAAGGCGGAGGCGTCAAGGCGGCCAGAGGCATGCCCAGGATATATTACGCGACGCAGGTCGCGGTAAATCCGGTTACGATACTGATGTTCGTGAACCGCCCGGCGCTGTTCGACGA
Source organism: uncultured Pirellulales bacterium (assembly GCA_964394625.1). Taxonomy (GTDB): domain Bacteria; phylum Planctomycetota; class Phycisphaerae; order Sedimentisphaerales; family Anaerobacaceae; genus JAUVYV01. The sequence continues at coordinate 17,067 of CAYMYK010000027.1, read as the reverse complement.
CAGTTACGCCAAGTTTATCGTTGGCAAACTGCGGGAGCTTTTGCCGATGGATGAAGTGCCGGTTCGGCTGTTGGTCCGGCCTCGCAGAGACGAAGGCAAATACAGAAAAAACGGTTAGCCGGCAGGCGCCATCTGCTGCAGAATACGCACCACGCTGAGTTTTGGGGTAGTACGATGTTGATGTTAATTCTTCTGGTAGCGATTGTTGCATTTATCTTGGCTTACGTATTTTACGGCCGGTTTCTGGTGAATTATTACGAATTGGACGACAGTAAGCCGACGCCGAGCCATACGGACTACGACGGAGTTGACCGCGTGCCGGCCCAGAAGGCGGTGCTGTTGGGCCATCACTTTTCCTCGATAGCCGGTGCGGCCCCGATAGTAGGCCCGATTATTGCAGGCGTGGCGTTCGGCTGGCTTCCGGTATTACTTTGGGTTATTTTAGGTTCGATTTTCATCGGCGGGGTACACGACTTCTCGGCGCTGGTGGCGTCGATTCGGCACAATGGCAGGTCAATCGCCGAGGTCGCCAGGAAGTATATGTCCCCGCTGGCCTACAAACTGCTGCTGGTCTTTATCTGGCTGGCGCTGGTTTACGTGCTGACAGTGTTTGCGGATTTGACGGCGAGCACGTTCGTCGAGGACGGCGGCGTGGCAAGCTCGTCACTTATGTTCATAGTATTGGCGATTCTCTTCGGGCTGTCTATTAACAGGTTCAGGGTGCCGCTGTTGTGGGCCTCATTAGTGTTTGTACCATTAGTGTTCATTGCCGTCTGGGCGGGGCACAAACTGCCGATTCGGGCGGATATGGTGCCGGCCCTGATTGGCGGCGACCCTAAAAAGACCTGGTCGATGGTGCTGATTTTTTACTGCTTCCTGGCCTCGACGACGCCGGTCTGGATTCTGCTGCAGCCGAGGGATTACCTGTCGAGCTACCTGCTGTACGCCTCGGTATTAGGCGGGTTTTTAGGCATACTCTTCGGCGGCTTCAGCGTGCAGTACCCGGCCTATATCGCCTGGAATGCGCCGCAGATGGGCTCACTGTTCCCGATTCTGTTCATTTCGGTGGCGTGCGGGGCATGCTCGGGATTTCATTCCATAGTCGCCTCGGGCACGACGTCGAAGCAGCTCAACAAACAGACGGACGCAAAGGCCATCGGCTACGGCGCAATGCTGCTGGAGGGCGTGGTGGCGGTGGTGGCGCTGACGACCGTGGCGATGCTCGCAAAGGGCAGCGACCTTGCGAAAGAGCCGCCCTTAGTGGTTTACGGGACAGGGATAGGCAATTTTCTCTCGGCTCTCGGCGTGCCGAAGGAGCTTGGCTTTTCCTTCGGGCTGCTCGCACTGTCGGCCTTTATCCTTACCACGCTCGATACCGCCACCCGCTTAGGCAGGTACATATTCGAGGAGTTCTTCAATTTCAAGGGCACGCACTGGCGGTACATTTCGACGGTTGCGACGCTGGCGCTGCCGGCAATCTTCGTGCTGATTACGCTAAGAGACCCCGTTACGGGCAATCCCATCCCGGCCTGGAAGGCGATTTGGCCGGCCTTCGGCGCCAGCAACCAGCTTTTGGCCGGCTTGGTACTGTTGGTAATCGCCGTCTGGCTGAAAAAGATGGGCAAGAAGGTGGGCTTTATACTCTGGCCTATGCTGTTTATGAACGTAATGACACTGTGGGGATTAGTAACACTGCTGGTGCGGTCGGGATTGTCGGCGGTAGGCATCATCGCCGGGGTACTGCTTGCCCTGGCGGCAATAGTGATTGTGGAGGCGCTCAGGACGGTGCGCGGGGTCCTTACCGCATAAATGCCGGCGTGCGCCCCTTCTTACTCAGTTACCGCAGGGCCGGTGCGGGCCGGCTGGGCGGTCGCCGGCCCCAGGCGAAACCGCGCCTGGGCGGGGGGCTTGCTGAGCCGAATCTCGTCTTTGCGGACGAACTCCTGCGGGAAATTGTAGATAAGCTCCTTCCTAATGTCCGTTTTGGTCACATCTCTGTCGCTGTCGTCAATTTCGAGTATTACGTGGTATCGCATATTCTCGTAGGCGCGTCTGGCCTGGGGGGTGGCCTTTATGGTAACCGGGCCCATTACGACGTCCGGGTTTGTCAGCTCGACCCTGTACCTGCCCTGGAGCGTGGCGCTCAACGAGAATCCGAGCCGGACGTTCGTGATGGTATATTCCTGGAGACGGTCCGGCTCTTTCGGGGTGGTGATTTTGACGGTGACGAGGGCCTGCCTGATATGGTCGGGGGCAAGCTCGACGTACGGGGTCTTCTCAACGGGGGCGAGCCGGGCCTGTTCAATTTCCCTGCGGCTCAATCGCACCTTGGCGACGAGGGCGTCGCCGCCGCGGTCGACAGGAACGGGGGCATCGATAGTAGGCGGCTCGCTGGTCGCACCGGCAATAATGTTCTGGTTCTCATCGACGCACCTGACAACGAGGGTTTTTTTATCGAGTGCGACGATGCTGACATTGACGGCGTTCGGCTCAGCCAGGCCAACGGTAAGGCCGAGCCGCCTTATTTTGTCGTTTCTTCTCACAAAGCCGGCGACATCAAGGGTATATTCGCCCGGCTTGGTCATCTGTTCGTGCTCGGGATTCAGGAAGAACTCCGGTACGAATGAGCCGTCGTTGAGTCTTGCCCTGGCGTCCGCGATTTTTCTTACCGAGCCGATGAGGACGAGTTTTTTGAGCGGGACGGTCGCTTGGCCGGCGAAGCTGACCCAGACACCGGGGCTGAGGCGCTTTGCAACGCTGACTTTGGCGTTGGAAACGGTGCACTGGTCGTCGAGGGCGAGGTCGGCCCAGACCCAGATAAGGACGGTGAGGAATATAGTAATGAGTATTTTGCCAAGAGTTAATCTTCTTTTCATATCGACGAGCGATTCAGTCAAAAACGGACAGGCGGTCCGGGATGCCGCCGTACAAATGAATTAAATGTCCCGGCCTATAGGGCAAATCAGGCCTTATGCTTTTTAATCTTATCCACAACCGACATTACCGCAGGGTTGGCAATTTCGTGCATAGCGGTAATCAGGCGCCTTCTCAATAGGGAGGCGTCGAGGTCTCTGACGAGCCGGCCGTCCTCTGCGACGGAGATGGCGCCTGTTTCTTCGCTTACGATCACACAGACGGCGTCTGAGCCGGAGGTTATCCCAATGGCTGCGCGGTGTCTGGAGCCGAGCTGTGTACCGGCGACGGTTCCCGCCTCGGCAAGCGGCAACTGGACATTCGCCGCGAGGATTCTGTCGGCGCGTATAACAGCGGCCATATCGTGCAGGGTGGTTCCCGGATGGAAGATGGTCTTGAGCAGCTCGGCTGAGACCCTCGCGTCGATTCTGACGCCGGTCTCGACGAACTCACCGAGGGCAACCCGTTTCTCGATGACGATGATGGCGCCGGTCTTCGTTTTTGCAAAGTACGTCACGGCGGCGACAAGCTCTTCGACGGTCCTGGCGAGGTGCTGCGAGGAGCCGGCGAGGAACCTCGGCCGGCCGATTTTTATAAGGGCCCTTCTGACTTCGGGCTGAAACGCGGCAACGGCGATGATGAGTACGACGATAAGAAAACCCTTGAAAAGGTATTCGAGCCGCTCGAACTGAGAGCGCTCGGAGATTAGGTTGAGTATGAGCACGCCGGCGATAAGAATGAAGATGACACCCCTGAACAGACGCTCACCCCGCGTACCCTCCAGGAAATCGACGGCCCAATAGACAACAAGGCCTATCAGAAGCAACTCGATAGCAACGACCCACCAGGGATTTTGCGCTACCCGGTAGAAGTAGTTGATGAGCGATTCCACTGTTCAAATCCTTTTGAAAGCATATCGGCACAACGCAGGCGCAATTGTGCGCTCATCTGCCAACTCAGGGTATACTCATTTCGGTAAGTTTGCTCGGCCGGTCCAACAGCAGCACCTGGTCGATGTCCTGCATCATTCCCTGGCGGTTGACACTTAACGTTTCAAGGTGCCTTCGATGGCCTTCGGCGGCTGTTTCACCGGGCTGTCCAAAGAAAGCACAGCCGGTGCAGTACAGCAACAGCACAAAAAGAAAAACACCCAGAACAGTCAGTACCGAAGCTCTTTTCATCATATTTCCCTTTTTGCAACACATTAAGCCGGCTGAGCTAAAGCCAGTGCAATTTTACAACCAGCCGAAAGGTATACCGTACACAAGTGGTAAATCACCCCACTGACTTGATACCATTATAACGGCTGAGGAATGGCTTGTCAATGCAAAAATCGTGTTATTGCAGACCGATATCGCCGGGGGATGCCATTCGCCGGCGGGCAGGGGATTATTGACCTGCCTATGCCCTTTATCGTATAATCAGAGCCGACTTGTGAATACAGAGATGTGCGAGGGAGGGAACAAAAAATCAGGAGGCAGCTATGAAGACAAGCAGGGTGAGCAGGGTTGTGCAGATTTTGACGACTTTGCAGGCCCGCAGGGGCTACAGGGCCGACGACCTTTCGAGAATGTTCGGCACGAGCAGGCGAACGATTTTCCGAGATTTGAAGGAGCTGGCAAATATCGGCGTGCCGTACAGATACGACGCAAAGACCAGGGGCTACAGCATCGACCCGGAGTTTTTTCTGCCGCCAATCAACCTGAGCGTGCGCGAGGCGCTGAGCATTCTTATGTTAGTGCACAAGGTTCGCAATCAGGTTCAGCTTCCGTTCAAGCGCTCGGCGTTACTGGCGGCGCTGAAGATAGAGAGCGGCCTGCCGGTAAAGATGAGGCGGTACTGTAACGCGGTTCTGCGCGGAATCTCCGCCAGGGCCGGTGCACAGGCGCCAACAAATGCCCTGGACCGCGTGTTTTCCGCCCTGCAGAAGGCGTTGACCGAGAAGCGCAAGGTTCACATACGCTACAACTCGCTGTTCGAGGCCCGACCGATAGAACTTCAACTCTGTCCCTACCATTTGCTGTATAATCAGCGGGCGTGGTACGTTCTGGGCCTGTCAAGCAAACATGGGACGGTGCGAACATTTAAGCTGAACCGAATAGGGCAGTTGGAGGTCCTAAAGCAGCGCTTCTGCGACGGGGACGAATTTGACGTTTACGAATACTTGGGCCGGGCCTGGTCGATGATACCGGAAGGGAGAATCTACAACGTGAAGCTGCGCTTTTCGCCGAAGGTGGCGAATAACGTCTCGGAGGTCCAGTGGCACAGCACACAGAAGGCGACGCGAAACGAAGACGGCTCGGCAACATTGGATTTCAGGGTCGATGGACTGGGGGAGATAATGTGGTGGGTGCTGGGCTACGGCGACCAGGTGCGGGTTCTGGCGCCGCGTGCTCTGCGACAGCGCGTTGTTGAGGCGGCAAGGAACATAATCCAGCTGAATAAAGGAGTTTAAGCAGCCGTGTTAATAACTAATTAGTTCCGCGGTTGCAAACCGGGTTTTAATAGAGAGCAGAAACTACAGGTCAGCAATTGGAGCGATAGGTTGCTGTCATCCAACAAGGAATTCAACAACCACTCGAACCTGTCGGCACGCAGGAAATGCTTCACTAAGGTCGAGTAAATTCAACAGGTTAGCTATCAAACCAAAGAGCAAAACCAACAATCCAACAAGCCATATTATGATTACTACTAATTATGAAAATATATAAGAGTAGTATAAAAAAAACAAGATGAAACCGGCTTGACCTTTTGAACTGAAAAGTATTTTGAACAGGCAAAGTTTTCAGAAAAAAGAGTTGCCGGCGGCGGGTTTTTGAGGTAAGCTGTTGATTTGTGGTTTTGTGATTATGGTAGGGGAAAGACTTAGGAAAAACAGGGGTGTATTATGAAGGTACAATTTAATAGAGAAGGGCTCTCAGAGGCGTTAGGCCTGCTTACCTTGGTGGTGCCGGAGCGAACGCCAAAACCGATTTTGCGGTGCGTTAGGATTAGCGCAGCGGGCGATGAGGTGCGGATTTTAGGCACAGACCTCGAGGTTGGAATAAACTGCGTGGTGGCTGCCGTTCAGGTGGAGCAGGAAGGAGAAGCAGTTGTGCCGGCGGGCAAGCTGGCCGGTATTGTACGCGAAAGCGCCGATGAGGTGCTGAGTGTCGAGGCCGAGGGCGGCACCTGTAAGATACAGGGGGCGGACAGTCACTTTACCGTCTATGGCCAGGAGCCGGGGCAGTACCCGCAGGTGCCCGGTTTCGATGGTAAGGCGGAGCTTGAGGTGGGCTTAGAAAACCTGCAAAACGGGATAAATCAAGTGCTTTTCGCAACGGCAAGGGAGAGTACCCGCTACGCAATCAACGGGGTGTTGTGGGAGGTCCAGGGCAAAAAGCTCGTCCTGGTTGCAACGGACGGACGACGGCTGGCGAGGAGTAAAGTGACCTTGGCATCGACGGTTGCCGAATCAATGGCTAAGGTCAAGATAATCGTGCCGCCGAAGACTATGTCGGTGCTGGATAAGTTGAGCGGCGGTGGTAAAGAGAATGTGGCCGTCCGGCTGGTTGATAATCAGATACTAATCAGGTGCGGCGGCGTAGTCATAAGCTCGAACCTGGTAGAGGGTAATTTCCCGAAGTACGAGGATATTATCCCGAGCGATTATGAAAAGAAGCTTCGGCTGCCGACGGAGGCGGCGCTGAGTGCGGTTAGGCGGGCGGCGTTACTGACGAGCGAGGAGTCGCGGGGTATCCGCCTTTCGGTTGGGAAAGACTCGCTGGTGTTCTCAGGCAAGGCGCCGGAGACGGGCGATGCGGAGGTTGAGCTGGCGGTGAAGTACGAGGGCGAGCCGATAGTGGTCGGCTTTAATCCGCAGTTTTTGACGGATGTGCTGCGAGCAATAAAGGAGCCGGAGTTTGAGCTGGAGTTAGGCCAGCCGGACACGCCCGGAGTCATCAAGTGCGGGGCTAATTTTCTGTACGTGCTTATGCCGATAAACTTGGGGTAGGCGGTGGGCTTTGGCACATTTACCGGCGGATGTTACGAGCCCTCTAATTCGAGGCAGAGAGTATAGAAGTGGAAGGATTGCGCAACAGCAGCGGGGCGGGCAAGCGACGGCAGGCCGTTCGGCTGGGCGAGGTGGTGGCCGACTTAATGGAGCGCAGCGTAACGCCGGGCTACCAGAGGTTTGCCCTTTTACAGCAGACCTGGGTTGAGTTAGTGCCCGCGGCGATTGCGGAGCATACGCGGCTTGCGGACTGCTCGGGCGGACTGCTGACCGTCTCGGTTGATTCGCCGGCTCATATGTACGAGCTGCAGTTGTGTCGTGTGGAGCTGCTGCGGGCGCTGCGGGAACGCTGCGGCAGGTTGAAGCCAAAACGCATAAAGTTCGTGGTTGATGGTTAGGGCCGGGCATAGACGATGGAGGCGACGCCGGCCACGCCATTCCAGGGGGACTATATGAAAGAACATAAGTACGATGCGAGCAGAATAAAAATACTGGGTGGGCTGGAGGCCGTTCGCAAAAGGCCTGATATGTACATCGGCGACCGCGGCGCAGGCGGGCTGCACCATCTTGTTTACGAGGTCCTGGATAACTCGATTGACGAGGCGATGGCCGGCTACTGCGACAAGGTGTCGGTTCAGATTCACGCCGACGGAAGCTGTACGGTCGAGGATAACGGGCGGGGAATACCCGTCGAGCAGCACAGGCAGGCGAAGAAAAGTGCGCTCGAGGTCGTACTCTGTACACTGCACGCGGGCGGCAAGTTCGACCAGGACAGCTATAAGGTGGCCGGCGGACTGCACGGGGTCGGCGTAAGCGTAGTCAATGCGCTGAGCGAATGGCTCGAGGCGGACGTCTATCGCGAGGGAAAGCATTATCATTTTGAGTGTGTCAGGGGAATCGCAAAGGGCAGCGTTAAGAAGGTCGGCGATACGACAAAGCGAGGTACGAAGGTATCTTTTATGCCGGACGAGGATGTGTTCGGCGATACTGAATTTCAGTACGATACGCTCGTCAAGAAAATCAGAGAAATGGCGTATCTTAATGCGGGCCTGCAGATAACGTTCAAAGACGAGCGCAACGGCAAGAAAAACGTATTCAGGTTCGACGACGGGCTGCGGGCGTTCGTCAAGCACCTTAACGAGGGCAAGGAAATTCTTCACAGGGACATCATTTATATTACCAAAGAGGACACCGCCCAGATGCTGAGCTGCGAGATAGCACTGCAGTACAACACCGGCTATGCGGAGAACGTGCTTGTGTTTGCGAACAACATTCGCAACATTGACGGCGGGACGCATTTGTCGGGCTTTCGCACGGCGCTGACGCGGACGATGAACTATTATGCCAGGAGTAATAATATTCTCAAGAACAGCCAGGGCGCCTCGGGAGACGATTTACGTGAGGGCCTGACGGCGGTTGTGGCGGTCCGGCTGGCGGACCCGCACTTCGAGGCGCAGACAAAGGTTCGGCTGACGAACCCGGAGGTCGGCAGCTTTGTCGAGACGACGGTCAACGAGCAGCTTGGCCATTACCTCGAGGAGCATCCCGCCGAGAGTAAGCGCATATTGAACAAGGCGATTCAGGCGGCGGCGGCGAGGGAGGCGGCTCGAAAGGCGCGTGAGCTGACGCGGCGCAAGGGTGCGCTCGGTGGGACGAATCTGCCCGGCAAGCTCTGGGACTGCGCCAGCAGGGACAAGTCGGGCACAGAGCTTTTTGTGGTTGAGGGCGATTCGGCGGGCGGCTCGGCCAAGGCCGGGCGCGACAGGGCTATCCAGGCGATTCTGCCGCTGAAGGGCAAAATTCTCAACGTTGAAAAGGCCCGCCTGGAGAGGATGCTGGCGCACGAGGAAATACGCACGATTATAAGCGCGCTGGGGACCGGAATAGGAGCCGACGAGTTCGATATAGAAAAGTGCAGATACGGCAAGATTGTTCTGATGACCGACGCCGATATTGACGGGGCACATATACGCACGCTGCTGCTGACGTTCTTTTTCAGGCAGATGCCGCAGTTGTTTGACAAAGAGATGATATACATAGCACAGCCGCCCCTTTATGAAGTGCGGGCGAAGGGTAAGAAAAATCCGGATTACGTCCTGAGCGAAGCCGAGATGCACAGGCGTTTAATCAGCAGGGGCCTTGAGGGGACCGAGCTTGTTACCAGGGACGGCGGCGGGACAAAGGCCGGTGGAAAGTCAAAGTCGCGGAGGTTCCGCGGCGAGAAACTCGCCGAGCTTGTTAAAAATCTGGCTGATATCGAGCACTGCATAGCCGTGCTGCGGCGCCGGGGGATTATGTTCGCCGACTTTGTGGCCAAATACTATCAGAATGGAAAGCTGCCGACGTTTCGGATACGCGCTGCGGGCACGGATGAGATTTACTTTGACGCCGACGAATATGAAAAACAGCTCGACGCCCTGCGAGAGCATGGAAGCGAAGAGAACCAGAGCGAGCTTGACGAGCAGGTAGTCGCCGAGGAGCTGCACGAGGTCGAGCGGATAAACGAGACGGCCGGACGTCTGAAAAAAGATTTTGGTGTGGACTTGAGAGATTTTTTGCTGAAGCAGCAGAGAAAAGAATCGGGAGAGGCGCTTGAGACTAAATTTCAGTTGGTCAACGGGGACGATTGTTATGACATCGCTTCGCTCGGCGAGATTTGTGCGGGCGTTCGTAAGATTGGCGGCAAGGGCGTCGAGATAAAACGCTTCAAAGGTCTGGGCGAGATGAACGCCGAGCAGCTCTGGCAGACGACGATGAACCCGGCGACGCGAACGCTGCTGCGGGTTCGGCTGGACGACGCCGGCGAGGCGAACCGGCTGTTCAGTATCCTGATGGGCGAGAGCGTCGAGCCGAGACGCAATTTCATCCGCGACCACGCCCTCGAAGTCCAGAACCTGGATGTTTAGAGGACGGCGGACGGCGGACAGTGTGCAGCGTATAGGGAGATAAGGCAAGAGTGCCAGGGTGCTTCGGTACGGCTGTTCCTTTATTATAAAAAGTTGGAAGTTTTTTCTTGCAAAGCCGGCGGGCAGTGGTAAAAATGGCGGCGTTGGGAAATTGACTTTTGAAACCTGTTCCGTGGCTATGCGTGTGTTTGCCTTAAGGGACTATGGGAGGGGCGCTGGACTTATGAATGGAGGCGAAAAATGGGGCGTAGAAATGTAGTTTCGGCCTTGTTTTTTTGCGTTTTATTGTTGGCGTTCGGGGGCTGTCAGCGCAGCCGGTCGGCGAATGTGGCGGTTGATACGGCGATGACGCTGCCATCCGACGTACGCAAGGCACAGCTTCTTAACAAGCTCGATACAAAGTGGGAGGATCCGGATGCGCATTTCGAGCTTGGTCAGCTTTATCACGCCGATGGCCTGTGGTCGAAGGCCGAGTATCATTACAATATAGCGCTGGGTCTTAACCCCGCCCACAGGGATGCGCAGGCGGCGCTCGTGAAGATGCTGCTCGACAGCGGCGACAAGGCCAGGTCGCAGATGACGGCGGATATGTATATCAAGCAGGCGTCGAGTTCAGCGGTATCGCTGCTGGGCCTGGGCTTAGGTTTCCAGCGTCAGGGTCTCGACGATTATGCGCTCGGCTGTTATAAGCAGGCGCTTGCAATGGCCCCGAACTCGGCTAAGGTCAACAGGCAGATTGGCTATTATTATCTTGCGAGGAAGAATAAGGATTTGGCGAAGCAGTACCTGACGCGCAGTTTCCAGCTCGATGCGAATCAGCCGGACGTCGCCGGCGAGTTGGGCCGGCTGGGCGTCGAGGTGCGGATACCACGAGGCACTCAGCAGAGCGGCGAAAAGCTCGACCGGATGGTTGACAAAGCCGACAGGCAATCCAGGTAGCGGACGAAAGTGAGAGGTCTTTAGCGCCCTGTGGCGCACGGATGCGCCGCGGGGCTTTTTATGTTAGGGTGTATGTGTCGCGCCCTGGGCGGCGAGTTGCTCCAAACTCCTGATTTCAGCATTAAACTTCGGAGTGTTGACAAACCTGTCAGGAGCAATTCGGCTCGGCTGGGCTTTTGAATTTTCGCCTTTTAGCAGGGCGTTGAGATTGAAGCCGACGAACTCGCCGAAGACCATAGGGACGCTGTCGTGTGCGACCCAGAATTGCGAGCTTGCCGGGCAAAACACGATGCTGTTGAGATTGCCTTCGTTTGCCAGGGCAGGCAGGGCAAGGGTCTTCTTTGTGGTGGTGGGGTCGACGCGGTCGCGGAGGATGGAGACAGCTCTTACGACGTCTATTTTGCCGTGACTTGCCTTGGCCAGTTGTGTGAACCGCTTTTCACGGGCGTCCATCCATGCCTCGTATGTGTCGCTGAGTATTCCCTCTTCCATTTGTGAATACAGTTGTTTGTCCGCCATGCGATTTGTCTCGAGCAGGAGGCCGTTTTCTACAGCGCGGGCGGCGGTTTTGGTGGAGCTGAATTCTATTGAGCCGGCTTGTTTTGTCTTGCCGTCGGCGAAGGTCATACTTGCGCCCCACGAGCGTGGGGTTTGCTCGATGATCCGTTGGGCTTCGGGGATTGTGGCTGCATTCTGGATGACCTTGCGGAGGAGCATCCATGTCGGAATCCCGTCGAGAGTCTTGTCTTTGGCGGGCAGCGAAGTTACTCCTGCAGTCAGTTGTTTGTCGTTGATCGCGAAGAATCCGAATACAGTAAACGGACCCGGCACAACCATCGCGAATCGATGCCCATCTTCGGGTTTATAGACAGCAAGGTGTACCCATTTGCCGTTTTGTGTTATTTTTCGGTTCAGCAGGATATTGCCATGCTCGAGGCTTGCGGCGTGGATAACACGGCCGTCAGGGGTAGCGTTTTCGCAAGCAGCGAAATTGAGGCAGCCCATCGCAAACATTGCATCGGTAAAGACATTTGCAAAGAACACATCTTCGTAAGGTTTACCAAGCCCATCTGCGACTCCTCTCATTTGCTCTTTTAAGTCATCCGGTACAAAAGGCTCAAAGCGCCCGGCCGCTTTTTTCAGGCCTGCCTGATCCTGCTCATTTAATCCGAAGCCTGTCCGAGCGGGATTGATTGGGTTATCGCCAATCATGTGCCGCGCGAGAAGTCCCTGTTCGTATCCCATCTGATAGGGACTGCCTTTGAGATGGAGGACAGGGATGCCGTACTGTTCTTCGAGCCAGCAATTCCCGGCTGTGACCTTACCGCCGCTTACCGTTACTGATTGAGCAGCCAGCAGCGAACTCGCTAAAGCCAGCAGGGCCAAAGTTGTGATGCTATTGAGCATGTTCTTCATTATCACTTCTCCTGTTGTATTACGGTTGTTTACGTTTAGTTCCCTCGCTCACCGCATCTAAGGAATTCTCTCCACTCAGAGTCGATGCTCTCCAAACTGCACCCGTAGGCTTGCTCAAAGCGCTCAAGCACATCGGGGTCCTGAAAGTCGGTGAGCAGGCAGAACTGCTTGAGCCGCTCCCAGCCGTACTTTTCTACGAGAAAGTGTATGAGCAGGCTGCCTGCCGTGTACATCTTGCCCTGATCTTGCTTCCAGAAATTCTTGTTAAATGCGATTTCCTTTAGCGGCGGGATGTCGTTGAGAGTCAGGCCATGGCTGAGAAACTCAGCTATGTCTGCATTAGGTCCAGACATCTTTTCGGCGTACACGGCCAGGCCCTCGTGGAACAGCGACGGAGCAGCACCATACATTCGGAACCAGACCCAGTGCGCATATTCGTGACGGAATCGCACCATGTAATCGGGGTCGTCTTTGGGGTCCATCATGTAGAACAGCACGTGCGGATTAGTGAATGACCCAAACGTTCTCTCCGTGCGCGTCTTGACGACAAAACAAGACAACTTCATAAGCATCGCAGTAACGTCCTGTTTCGAGGCCGGCTCGATATGGAAAAACTTCTCCAACTGACGATAGATTTCCTCTGACTCTGCGCAGAAAGAATCGAAAATGACATCTTCCTCATCCGGCGCATCAACGTAATAGTGCATGATGAAGTGGTCCGACATCCGCGTCTTCCACTGCAGCGAAGAGACAAGTCCCGGCAGCCATGAGTCCATATCCCTTATGGTTGCCAAGGATGATGGCGAGTTGATTGCGGCCTTGAGGTCGTCCAACGTTTCGATTTTCCGCGTGTCCTGCGATACCGCGCCGGCGAGATTGCTGGCTATAGTGATTGTGGCGATGCCTGCTAAAATAACTTGCCTGCTTTTCGAATACCTAATCATTGTACATGCTCCTTTAGCCAGTTGGCGATTGTCTCAAGCGCGACAGGCGCGATGGTCTCTTCGATTTTGATGTATTCAGCGAAGGCGCCGGTATCGGCGGTCTGGAAGAGGTGGTTAAGGCCGGGTAATTCTTTCACGGTGAAGTTGGTGTTTCCGCCTGCTTCGAGGGCTTCTTTGAATCCTGCAAGGTTTTCCTTCGGCGTAACCTGTACATCAAGGGCGCCGTTGATGGCGAGGACTGGGCATTTGACCTTCATCAAAATCGGCCTGGGGTCGAATTCGTGAGCTGAACGGCAGCCGGGAGAGAGGCAGTTGTCGATTTGGTTGGTCCAGCCGTCCTTGAGGTACCGATAGGCGTGGCGCTGCTCATCCGTCATATCATCATAGATCTTTTGCATTTTGACTTTTGCGACGGCGTTGTCCTTCTCGTCCAGTGGAACGCGGTAGTATGGCTCGACTACCCGGCGGATTAGTTCGAGCTCTTCGTCGGTGGCGCCTTTCACTTTGGCCGAGGCGAGGTCCTGAAGGATGATGGTGTCATAGCCGCTTAGACCTGGCCCTGCCGTGCTGACAATGAAGGCAACGCCCGAGGATTCCATCGCAACGATTGGTGCGACCGTGCCGCCCTCGCTGTGGCCTATCAGACCGATCCTGGATGAGTCAATCTCGCGGCGGGTCTTCAGATACTCTACAGCCGCGCCCGCGTCTGAAGCAAAATCATGAATGGTGGCCTTGCCGTAATCGCCGGTCGAGTGGTTTGTTCCTCTTTTGTCGTAGCGTAGGACGGCGATTCCGTTTCGCGTGAGATAATCTGCGAGGACAAGGAAGGGGCGATGGTAGGCGACCATTTCGTCGCGTCCATGGGCCCCTGAGCCCTGGAGGAGGATTGCGGCTGGGTGCGGGCCTTTTGAGCGGGGCAGCGTCAGTGTGCCCGCCAGTTTGACTTTGGCCGACCTGTTGAGGAACACGACTTCCTTTTCGTAGTAGGGGAAGGGTTTTTTAGGTGTTTGCGGCCGGTTGAAGCCGGGGACTTCATCGACGAGTTTAAGGTCGAGGGGGAACTTGATAGGCCCCTGTTTCCACTGGGCGCTGATTGTGGATGCGGCCCTGTCGAGGGCGCCTTCGATTGTGACATCGTCTTCTTCGATAGTCAGGTGTATTCTGTTGCCTTGGATTTTCACTTCGTCAGCAGCGATTCCCATTGCCCCCTGGTCGAGGCTGATGATAGTAGCCTTCATTGTCCGGCCCTTGCCCTTTTCGAACTCGATGGCCATCTTGAGTGTGGCGCCGTCTGGTAATGTCAGCGCCCCATACCACGTCCCAACAATATCGCTCTTTCGCTGTGCTGCCGCAAGACCTTTAGGTACCGCGGCAAGAGCCAACAAAACGACCAATGAAATGACCAGCAGTGTTTTGTAAGCGTTAAGTCGCATCGTGACTGTCTCCTAATTGTGACGGTACCAGTTTAGCGATTCGCTGTGATTGAGCAGGCCGCCGGGTTATCAAACATGAAGCTGCAAGGCAGAGCAGTGATGTGCAGAGCAACAGGGTGTAGTATGCCGCGTTTCCAAGATCAAACTGAGACTGGACCAGGGTTAGTTCCGCCGAGGCAAAAAGTAGCACCGCTGTCAATGCCAGCCCCAACAGTGTTGTCTTAACGGTGGCGCCTGCGAAAAGCTCTGCCGATTTGCGCAGCAGGTATTTCACATCCTCTCTTGCCCATACGATTACCGGTATGAACACGACAGCCAGGGCAAATATGACAACATACGCGGCGGACGTATAGCCTCTTGCATAAAGAAACGGCGCATATAGCGGAACCAGATTGCCGATTGCATGAGCGGTGATAGTGACAACAAGCGAGCCCGTCGCGTGATACGCAAGACAGAGCATCACCCCGGCAGCGACGGTGTTGAGTATCTGCAGCAGATTCCACTGAGGGTGTACGACATGGTGTGTAAGCGAAAACGTGACCACTGATGCAATAAACCCCACAACAGGCGCCGACTCTCGCGCAAACAAACTCTGAATATAGCCGCGATACCTGATCTCTTCATGAAATGCGCCCGTAGCGAATCCGATGGCGAATATCACGCCCGTCAGCTTCAGCAAAGCCACAGGCAGCGGCGCATCACTGAATCCGGCCAGCATCTCGGCATGTGTGCCCAGCAGCGCGAGTGAGAACAGCATCTGTACGAAATAGAAAAGGCTGAATGTCGCCAGCCCGAATCTCATATCCTTTGCCCAGTTCCTGTGGACCGTAAATCCCAAATCCTTCCACGACCATCCAGAATTCATCTTACGAAGCACATAAGCGAGAAACCCGGCCAAAAGGCCCTCTGATATCCAGAACAAAATGTTTCCCGGTACGTTCCACTGCCGCACAAAGACCGGGTTCATCGTCTCTGCGTACAGCTCAAGCAGAGCAAGTATCCCCAGCACTTCAAGAATCAACAAAAACATTTTGCCCATCTGCTTTGCATTCATTTCCAGTCTTCCTTTAACGCAACAGTCTTGACTCAGAGATCCGCTGATTGAACGAGATTCGCGTTTGAATACGCTCTGAAGTGGTTGTCCAGATAGACCTTGTGAGAGGCGCCGATCAGGACAACCGTGTTCTTTCCGGGATTCTGCTCAATCACGTTGACGATGTTGTCAAATATGCATCGATTTCTTTTGACGACTTCCAGTTCGAACCATGTTCTGAAATCCGGGTCGTAGCTATAACTGCGGTAAAGGTCTTCATCCAAACCTGTTACTATTTGGCGAAAGGCATCGCCATTAAGTTTGTCGTAGTATGTGTATGTACCGTTCGCCTTGTCTTCATCCAGCCACGTATTCATCTTCGCAAAGGCCGGCACGACCTTCGGCTGGAACGGGTCGCTGCCATTCTTGGCTTTGTACCTCTCAACGAATCTGCCATTGGCTTCGCCCTTGGCCGTGTCGTCACCCCGATAGTCGATTGCGGCAAGCTCCTCAAGCTTTATCCTCCTGGCCAGCGGAAATGCGATTCTCTCTATCTCGCCTCGCATCTTATCTCTGTATTCCTCGAGCTTCTCAGGAAGGATTTCTTTGACTGCTTCCTGCACCGCTGGTGTCTGCTCCCTAAGCTCCTCATCGATCAGATACCACTGATAGCAAGCGTTGAGGTAGTCCCGCGATATGAACAGGGCATTGGCCAACCCGGCCCGCGTAACTAAATCGCCGTTGTTCTTCTTCAGGTTGTCCCTGTGCCTTTCGGCGCTCTTTTCTGCCTGCTTCGGTTCAAGTCCTTTCTCGCGGGCCAGCTCCGCGATGGCCTTGGTGTAACCGTAATTGTAAACGTCGTTCTGCTCCGTCGGCGGCAGCCACTCCACGCAGACAACCTGCGGCTCAAATCGCAGAACTCTATCGATGAGCGATTCCAGATCCTGAGGATATTTTTCGAAATCGTGCTGCTTGAAATGAAATGTTCCGAGGATGAGGATGTTTGCTTTTCGTTCTGCTCGGTCACCGGCCATCAGGGGACGGCACCAGGGCAGCAGTATGATGCAGGCCAAAAGGCCGAGGACGATTCTGGTTCGGAGCATCATTAGCCCTTTCTATCTGACGTTCAGGGTGGGCGTTAATTCTTCCATGCTTTTGAGACGATTGTACGGATGCCGTGTTACGGTTTTGCTACGGGATTGTCTTATTTGCAAGATTTTTTGGCAGGTGTGGTTTTTTCTGTCTGTGCTGTAAATGTGTAGAAGGGGCCTTTAGGTTGCCGATAAGATGATTGCGGTTGTGGAGGTGGAGAAGTGTTGACTATCTGAAGATATTGTTTTTATCGGACGTTGACGGTAATGGGAAGAACTAAGAACAAGCCGGTCGGCGGCAAGCTACGCACAAATGCGGTGGAGTGTTTGGCCGCGGCGGCGCTGGTGGTTGTGTTCTGTAGCTGGGTGAGGTTTGATATCGGCGACTGGCCGTGCTG
>CAYMYK010000026.1:14346-21116 GCA_964394625.1 uncultured Pirellulales bacterium | reverse complement strand
TGACGATGTTGAGCGCCTGGCCGCGATATTCGCCGGGCAGGAAGACGGCGAGGACACCTCGAAGATGATGAAGACGGCGGCGGAAATGTCGAGCTTGGTTTCAAACGCGGTGTTTTCAATCTCGGCTGCGCCGCAGCAGAAACCGTCATTTGAGGCAAGGTACGTTTACGCCCTGAAAGACCCGCAAAGGTACGTCCGGCTTTTGAAAGAATCGATTGGGCTGTATAACACAGGTATGGGCAAGTTCTATGACGAGATGGGGATGCAGACGGAGTTTAAGTTCGAGGACGCTGCCGACAACTACAAGGGTGTGCCCATTGGCTCGATGAGCTTTGATATGAAGATGGCCGACGCCAACAGCCCACAGGCACAGATGCTCACAGCAATGTACGGCGGGGGATTCAATTACAGATACGCAGTTGTGGAAAAGAACCTGTTTATGACTGTCTGCGGAGACCCGAACAGCTCAATCCGTAAGCTTATCGACACCGCTCAGGCCGGCGGGCCTGCGAAGGTCTGCTCGGAAATCACACAAGCAACGGCGCTGGTTCCGCAGGCGGACAGGGCCGATTTCCTGGGGACATTAAACGTGCTGCGGTTAGCGAAAATCGTATTGGCATTTGTCCCGATGCCGCTGCCGGCCCTGCCGGATGTGCCGACGGCAAGCAACCTCGTCTTTTCGGGCAGGGTCGCGGACGGCTCATTCACTCTCGATATAGCAGTGCCAAAACAGCACCTGATGGAAATTACGACAGCCGTTCAGATGATTATGCAGCAGAAAATGCAGCAGCAGATGCAGCAGGGCGGCCAGAAGCCGCCCCCTGCGGCGCCGCCGACAAAGCCCCCGGGAAAGTAACAGTCCAGGCCGTCACGCGCACTTAGGATGGGTCTTTTTGCCGCTTATAAGCCAACCTAATGGCTTCAAGTAGTTTATCCGAAGCAACTTTGTATTCCGAAAACTGACCAATGTTTTCTCTATTCAAATGAAGCTGACCCTCTCCGATATTGCCTCGATGCTGTCCTTTCGAGAAATCAGACCATCAAGCTGTTTTCTGAGTTTTTCCATCAATCTTTACTTCTCACTTCCCGGCGAACAGCAGGCCCTGGTCGGCGGCGCTTACACTTGCGAACTCACTCGGCTGCGATTGGCGTATGCCAAATGTATTACCATTTTGCCACCCCGTCCTTCCCGTCCTTCTATACAACTCAAGTCTTCTGATTGTAATCTCACAATATACCGGGTCAATATCAATGGTAAAGCATCTGCGATGCAATCTTTCGCAGGACAAAAGAGTCGTGCCGGAGTGAGTGAAAAAATCAACGACCAAATCATTTTTTACCGAACTTGCATTAACGATGCGTTCTATAGCTTTTAGGGGTTTTTGGGCGTAGCAGCCGGAAACATTTTCTTCCATTCGATAAAACACTTGCTGTACATCAACCCAAACATTTCCCGGGCGAATACACCTCGACTTGCTTCGTTCGGTATTCTCAGTCAGACGGCCATCGATGTCCTTGTAGTAGCCGCGTAAAATCTTTGGTATGTCTGTATATTGCACGTTGAAGTATGGGTTTCCTTTTATGTAGTAAAGTAATTCCTGGCGGACAGCCATCCAATTTTTCTGCGTGCCATAGCCCCGCTGATTACGTAAAGTTACAAAAGAGCGCGGAACTATGGTGCGAAAACCTCGCATCATTATCATAAAATCAGGAAGGGGCTGGAAATGGTTTTTCTGGTCGGCGCCAAGCCATACATATAGGGAGGCGTTTTTATCCAAATGCCGGACTGTGTTCTCGACCCATGTTCTGCACCAGTCTATGTACTCCGAAAGGCCCTTCCGGTCAAAAGCAGCCAAATTGTATGGTGGGTCATGGATAGCCAAAACGGCAAGAGAACCGCTCATTAAGCGACTAATATCATCTGAATTGGCCGCATCAAGACAACCTACCCTGTGGAGTCCTTTGGGGTCATCCCAAATTTCTCCCGGCTTAAGGCGGCAATGGCTAAGTAGTGATTGTCGAACGTCTTCCGTTTTATCTAATCTTGGCAAAGGTTCTTTCTTCATTTCTTGTTTTTCCCAAGGGTGAAAGAATCACATCCGTCTGCACATTCAGGACAACACCGGCGATGAGTTTTACGACATACCGTGGAATGGTCATGTCCTCCGGTATGAACTTTAGCTGCAGCTTCCGGCGAACCTGTTGCGGCGGGTTGATATCGCTCTTCCGTATCGCCCGGTGTTGGTTGCCGCGCTTCGCCACCGTTCTGGTCGTCCATTTAATGTTCACAGGGCAAAAATAAACCCGAACCGCTTCAAATGTCAAGCCGAAAACCGAACTCGGTGAAATCTCCGCACCGACCCGGGGGCCGGGCAGGTAAGGGTTTGAGAGCCGCTGACAAGGTGAATTTGTCGCTTAGTAGCGGGCGTCTCGGCGGCTGCCGCCGGAACGGCCCCGCGGTCCGCCTCGTCCACCGCCAAAACCGCCTCGTTTTGGTCCGCCGGAGCGGTCGGGTTTTGGCTTTGCTACGTTGACACTCATAGGACGACCCATGAACTCAGTGTCGTTCAACTCCTCGATGGCTTTTTCGGCCTCTTCTTTAGAGGACATTTCGACGAAACCGAATCCCTTTGATTTGCCGCTGTACTTATCCATTATCAGGCGGACCTCGCTGACCTGGCCAAACCGCTCGAAGGCCTGTCTCAGATCGCTTTCCGTGACATCGAACAACAGGTTTCCCACATAAATATTCATTTTATTCATTTTCCTTTCTTTTATACCCTTCAGGGTAATAAATTACCGCGAATAAGATTTTAAGTTGTTGTTCTAAAGTTACTTACCCGCGAACGAACGAGTAATTTCAACCGGGAGCACTATAAGAAAACATCTGCCTCAGTTAGCTCACCGCCGGCATTTACCGTCTGTCATATTATCCGGTCCGCCCGAAGGAGTCAACAGCCGGGTTGAATTTAATCGAATGAATTAATCGTAACGTCCAACAGCCGACTATGGAAGGGACCTTGTCAAAGCTTTTTTGTAACCGGTCAGTTACGGGTGGCTTTGGGGTTGTGGCACGGGCTTGAAGCCCGTGCTGCTTCTCCGTTCCACCTATAATTGACCGGTTACGCTTTTTTTTGAAATTTTATTTGCTAATATGTTCTGCGTCACAAAAAATACGCTCAAATCAGCCGTTCCCCTATGTGGGCACGGCCGCCGCGGGCGGATTCCGCCCCCCTGGGACGGCAAGGCCGCGATTTTGCATTTTTACTTTTGATTTTTGGACTCTCAAAGTTATCATCGGTCGGTTTGAATAGGCAAGAAAGGCGATGTGCGATGGAAAGACGTGAATTTCTGGCAGGGGCGTGTTTGGCGGGGGCGGCTGGGCTGAGGTTGGTATCAACGGCGCAGGCCCAGAAGGGAGACGGGCGGGACTATTACGAGCTGCGGCTGTATCATATCGATACGGAAGGTCAGAAGGAGCTGCTGGACGGCTTTATGCGTAATGCGGCGATAGCGGCTTACAACCGGATTGGGATAAGTCCGGTGGGGGTGTTCTACCCGATGGAGGATTTGGGCCCGATTTATGTGCTGCTTCGTTATGAGTCGGCCGAGTCGTTTGCCGGCGCTACGCACCGGCTGCTTGGTGATAATGAGTTTTTGCGTAAGGGCGCGGCGTTTCTGGATGCCCCGGCGTCGAGCCCGGCTTATCGGCGGATTGAAAGCTCATTGATGATTGCTTTTGAGCAGATGGCCCGGCTGGACAGGCCGACAAGCGAGGCGGGGCGGGTGTTTCAACTGCGGATGTACGAAAGCGCAAGCGTCAGGGCGGGGCAGAAGAAGATTGAGATGTTCAATACGGCTGAGATGAAAATCTTCCGCAGGACCGGGCTGCATCCGGTTTTTTTCGGCGAGAACCTGTCGGGTTCGAGGATGCCGAACCTTACCTATATGCTGGCATTTCGGGATATGGACGAGAGCAAAGAGAGCTGGAGACGCTTCGCCGGCGACGGACAGTGGAAGAAATTGCGGGCCATACCCGAATACGCCGACGCAAAAATCGTTTCGAACATTACGAACATATACCTTCGGCCGGCTGAGTATTCGCAGATATAGCAGCCGTTTTGCAGTACGTATCTGCTGTTGACGGCGTACTATGGGGCTCAGCGAGCACGGGTGAGTTTTTTTGTCAATTGTGCAACTCTCTGTCCGAGCCGGCGGCAGTTTTGTTCGGCCCTTTCGTCGGGCTTTGCGATAGCTACGGGGCCGTAATGGTCGCCCTGTGGGTCGCCCTGGATGATGCAGCCGGCGATGAGCAGGGCGTGGAGTATGCTCAGGACGGTGGTTTCGTTGCCGCCGGCGACATTGGCCGAGCTTGAAAAGGCGGCGCCCACTTTGCCGTCGAGCCGGCCGTGGAAGGTGACCGAGTCGTCGAAGAGCTGTTTCAGCGGCGAGGCCATTGAGCCGTAGTAGGTGGGCGAGCCGGCGACAATGCAATCGTAGCCGAGCAGGTCATCGACCTTTACCTTATCGACCGGTTTGCAGTCGGTGGGCAGTTCTGCCCGGTTCATCGCTTCTGCGATGAGTTCGGCCATTTGTTTTGTGTTTCCGCTTCTCGAATAATAAATCACTATTGCCTTTGCCATTTCCTGTCCTTTCTCTGTAATCTATGAAAACACCTTAGTTGTAGCGTCTTTGCCGTCAAGATTCAATGGTGATTTTTGTGCAGTGACGACCCCACCGCGTGTGGCGAAAGCCAAATGCGTAAGAGCACAAGTGCACAAGTGGCCCCCCGGCGGGAGGCCGGGCGTGAATACAGCGGAATAATACGGTTTGACTCACTGTTAAGAGAAAAGTGAAAGTAGGTGCGGGTTCTGCGCGGCCCTGGCGGGTTGCTTGAGTTGGTCGGCGGTTTGGGTTCTGGGTAGAACCGGCGGGATGAAGCCGGGGCTTGCGGCGGGGTGTAACTATTTTCTGGGTAAGGGGTTAGGTTCATATTTTGCCTATTTTGAAATTGGGTTCGTTTTGGGTTTGAATTGGGTTTGTTTGGGTTCGTTTGGGCTGAAATTGGGTTTGAATTGGGTTTGTTTGGGTTTGAATTGGGTTTGTTTTTTTGCCGCATTTTCCAAGGAATTTTCTGTAAGTCCTTTTTGCGCATAGAGTTAAATGTTGTCTAATTATTTTGACATTGGGTTTGTTTTGCATAAAAAGGTTCGGCTTGGCCGCGTATCTCGTATTGCGTATCGCGTATTGCGTTTGTTGAGGCGTGCTGTGCACGCGGGGTTTTTATGATCCCGGCCTCGTAGGGCCGAGGTTAATTTAGGCGGGTAAAAGTGGAATCGAGTGGTCATTTTTAGGCTTCCGAGTTTAGGATATTCACTTTCTGCATCTACGCTTCATCAGGGGCTAAAGCGCCCCCCCATAATTAGGTTCAAGCTGCGCGTTTGGTGCGAAAATTCGGCCTTTTCGGCGCAGCCGATTTGCGTAAGTGCTTATGTAAACAAGAGTAAAAAAAATTTTGGAATTTGGATTTTAAGGCGCAGAGTGTTGCGCATTTGCGCCAAACGGATGTTTGAAAATTGGGGTAAAAACGGGGGTTGGCGTGACGAAAATGATTGAAAACGGTGGAAAACGCGCGAAAGTGTGAAAAAATCTGCGAAAAGTTGGGAAAAGTTGCGAAAAGAAGTGTGTTTTTGGGTGAAAAAGAGCGAAAGCGGGCGAAAAAGACACGAAGAAATTGGAACCACGGATTTTCACGAATTTATTGCCACGAAAAAGGACAAAATGCAGAAAAGGGACAAAAAAACGGCCAAAAAAGTGCTTTATAAGCACATAAATAGCGCCATTGAAAGAATCAATTATCAATTGAAATACGGCAAGTGCAGGGTGGGGTAAAATTTAATCGCGGAGAACGCAGAGATTTTATTTTTTTTATTAACCGCGGCCGCCCGCGGACCCGCTGTAGCCTGGAGCCGATGGTTGGACTTAAGGTAGCTGCCCCGTGGTCAAAAATTCACTGAGCAAATGCGGCGTATAGTTTTCATCCTGCTCCCACTGCCTTAACTCTTCACGCCCATTTTCTATGCCTTTGTCAAATTCGTCGGAGTAGCTCTCGACGCGTGGCTGATAACCTGGTGAACGCAGATTTTCAGCGAGGGCTCTCGCCTCGTATTTCGCTTTGATGAAGAAGACGCCAGTTTTTGGGAAAATGCCTGTAACAATTCTTGTCATGTATTTGGATTTGTCGGCGTCGAGATCGAATAGTGAGGATAGCTTTTCATCAATGAAACCAATCATATACCCGGCAGTGTATGCATGATTTGCTCTCTCCTTAAAGACATCGGACGTGAACTCGCCGGCCCGGCACTTATCACGAAAAAGTGCGATTTGGCGGAAGAGGTCTTTCCCAATTCGATCAACCTCGGCTTCTCTCTCTCGCGTGGCTTTGGATTTAAACATTCCGAACATATCAAGTTTCTCTCAAGCCCAACAATGATTATACAGTCTGTATAATCTCCGGTCAAATCCCATCGATAAATTCGAAGAATTTAAAAAAGTAATTTATTTAAAGTCGATTGCCTTATTTCAAAAGAAAACCCATACTTTTTTGTAACTCTTTTAACTAAATCTTCCATCCAATAAGGTGCTTCAGGACTAATAATAATCTCTGATATCATCGATTCCAAATCAACTTTCATTTTCAATCCGTTCCCATTGGAAAGAACCGGTGTCTTTATATCATTAGCATACATTACCAACCGTAATTCCTTTTC
>CAYMYK010000026.1:0-14336 GCA_964394625.1 uncultured Pirellulales bacterium | reverse complement strand
CTGTTTAAATCCTTAACATACATCAATCGTAATTCCTTTTCATGCTCAAAGCATTTCCTCTTCGTAAAAACAGCATCATCAGCACTGAAAGACTTCGGAACACTAGTCTTCCTAGCTCTTACTTTCTCATGACCGTATGTGACTGAACCCACAAATATAGTATTTTGTTCACTGTTTCTGGTTTCTATAGATTCAACTAATTTCCCTATACTCGATCTAATGGCTATTCCCTCATCGCTTTTTGGACATAATTTCCATAAAGCTGCTGATTCTACATCACTTAAATACCAACAACTAACAAATGTATCATTGGGAAGTACCTTATCCAATTCTTTAAGCAATTTTTTTGAAGACTCGTCTTTTTTGTCATGAGAAGAAAACGGTATAAATGAGGCTTCATAAGGGTCTATATCTCGTAGAATAATAAGTCGAGCGAAAAACAAGCAACTTGAATCAAGCAAATCTACATATTTGCTAAAATCAATGTATCTCCAAATCTCACTTTCATCAGAATATACTTCTTTTTTGAAGAATTGAGTAAATATCATTAAATTTTCCTATATTAATCTTTGCAATATCTTTAATCGCTTGTTTCGCAATTATACGAATTTTGGACAAAACCACAAAAAAACTACGGACAGTCACCTACTTTTTTGTAATTTTGACATTTGTTCTCGAATAATATTTGATGTAAAGAAAATATTAACAGAATGAATATTAAACTTACTCATCCTGTGAAGTATAATATTTCCCTCAGCAGTATCCCACATATATTTATCAGAAAGAAAGGGATGCTCGTTGTATCTACCAATTTCTTTGTTAATAAATTTCACTACTGCATTTAAAACTTCTTTAGCACTTTTCTTGCTTGTACTATTTAGTTGCAAACAAATTTTATAAATTTTCCCTTTTGTAGAACTAATCGTTGTAGTTTCCCATGGAATAGAAGCAAACTCTACGCTAATTCCATTGAACATTTTCTCATCTTCTAATATTCGCTTCATTCCAAAATTTTCAGCCATAAAATATTCTTCTTCTGAAAATTCCTTCAACCCTTGAGCATAGTCAATTTCTTGTGTTAGAAAATATTTGCCAATTTTTTTTATCATATGTTTACTTTCATTTCCGGTCAAAACTGGCTTGAACTACCTCCACAAGATTCATCTTGAAATAGTACTTGCTTCATGACGTCACTGAAATGGGTCCAGCCTGTGCCAAGTAAAGAGGCTTTCATGATAATAAAAATGTCATTTTCTCTCCCCATGGCTTTGGCAATTCTCTTGCCAAATTCCCAAAGCAAGGTTCCAGCTAACCCTTTGCCATTTTCTGGGGCCTCAGCATACTTTGCGTATTCTCTTTCCCTTTCATTGTATAAATCAGGCAGATTTCTTAGCTTTGCAACAGCAAGATGCTCAAGATATTCACCAAAGGTATCAACAGTAAGGTGCTCATACCCTTTCGATAGCTCTTCGCGATTTCTCTCTGCGAGCCATACGAATAGCTCAACAAGAACACTATCCATTAATTCATTTCTCTTGGATTCGCTAAGCCAAGCAAACAGAGTTCTGTTGTATTGGTGAAGGAAAAATATCAAAAATTCTACGACTATGTCATTCTGTACCTCTTCTGGGAGACGTGAGAACGCTTCCTCTTCTCTTAAGTGCTTGATGGTTATCTCCATTATGTTTAAGAGGACAAGCACCAATCCTCGGGCTTTTCTTTGCAAATCAGCCACAAGACCTCCGCTTATTATCATCGAACATAATAATACCTGTGGCAGAGCTATCCAACCCTTTTTGTTGCCAATTTAGTCGCTGCTTCCGTTGCTTTTGCCTGCGCGTGAGCAGTTAGTTATTCCTCATCCTTCCAGTTCTCCCATTTTAACAGCTCAGGGTCATTCATATTATTAATCTATTGCTTACAAATATATTAAGTTCTAACTCTCTCGAACTCAGCTTATTGGGGGAAGCTATCTTCAAAGCGTTCTGGCGATGCACCCCCGATGTTAGCTGGTTTGAAATTATATCCTTTCTGTCAAAAACCACAAGATTTAATTTTTGCTCAATTCACTATTCACGAATCCTTTAACGGCAACTCTCTCGCACTAAGCTCCTCAAGTCGGCTTATCCACCAGCATGCTGGCGAGGCAACAACAGTTTATTTTTTCCCCCGCACTACGCTGAGTGCGGGGTCTGCGCTAGCGCTACGACTTTGGACAGGTTTATCCGGGGAATACGGGTTAAGAGCTGAGGCAGGGAGTGTTCTTGATTGTACCGGCTTTTGCGATTATGATATGGCAATGCGAATTCCGCTGACGAAATATGGTTTGCCTCAGGTGGTGGTATATCCGGCGATTGTGCTGGTGGTGATGGGGCTTGTGCTGTGGGCCGGGCTTATGGTTTTGAATGTCTGTATCGCGGGGTTTGTTGAGTTAATCCTGCTTGTTGTTTTAGTATGGGTTCTTTCGTTTTTTCGAGACCCTAAACGGGCTGTACCACAGGATAAGGATATACTGCTTGCGCCGGCTGACGGTAAGATAACGGATATCGAGCGTGTTGACGAAAAGGACTTTATCGACGGCAGGGCGCTTCGCATCGGGATATTTATGAGTATCTTCAACGTGCATATCAACCGGGCGCCGTGCAGCGTTCGTGTCGAGAAAATCACCTATAAAAAAGGAAAATTCAAAAACGCAATGAACCCCGAATCAGGCCGGGTCAACGAGAGCAACGATGTGTATCTTCTAAGGGCCGAGCCGCCGGGCGATAAGCTGATTGTTCGCCAGATAAGCGGGGCAATCGCACGAAGAATCGTCTGCGAGGCGAAGGTGGGGGCAAAATTGACTTGTGGGCAGCGATTCGGTATGGTAAAATTCGGCTCCAGAACGGAATTGTACATACCCCTGAGCGAAGGTGTTGTGTGTCTGGTCGAAACAGGCGAGAAAGTTAAGGCGTGCATTACGCCGATGATAAGGTATAAATCCGGACGAGGAAGTAAAGAATGGCCAGATTGAGGACAGAGGCCGCAAAAGAATCGCTGTTGAGGCGGATGCGGAGGCAGCGGCTGAAGTATATCACGATACTGCCTTCGTTCATAACAATCCTGAACGGTATATGCGGTTTTGCCGCCATAGCGCTGGCCAGTCGGGCGGCTGCTGCGGCGACGGACCAGTTCGCGTATCACAAGCTCACGCTCGGCTATTTTGCAATAAGCGGGTATATGATTCTCTTCGCTATGATTGCCGATATGCTCGACGGGCGTGTCGCCAGAATGAGCCAGAACACGTCGAGCTTCGGCGGGCAGCTCGACAGCTTGTGCGATATAATAAGCTTCGGCGTCGCTCCGGCATTTCTTATGCTCAAGGTCCTCGAATACAAGCTCGTAAGCACCGCCCAGATTAGTCCGATAATGGAGGAATTCATCGAGAGATTCGTCTGGCTGGCGGCGGGAGCGTATATGAGCTGTGCGGCGATACGGCTGGCGCGGTTCAACGTGGAAAACGAAGAGGACGAATCCGCCCACATGAGCTTTGTCGGCCTGCCGACACCCGCCGCGGCGGGTGTGGTCGTCAGCGTCATAATTTTTCAGCAGGAGGCCCTGCCGAACCTCGTTGAAAAAGGCACATATTTATATCTCGTATGCGAGGACATCATAATATATTCACTGCCGATTTTCGCCTTTGCGCTTGCGGCTCTTATGGTCAGCAGGATTCGATACCCACACATTCTCAACCAGTACATCAGAGGCAAAAAGCCGTTCGCGCACCTGATGAGAGCGCTGCTGTTTTTGGGCTTAGTGATATGGAGCAGGCAGGTCGCTTTCGTGCTGATATTCTGCGGCTTTGCTGCGAGCGGTTTTGTAAAGTGGTTATACTACAGCCGTTTCCGCAAGGGTCCGGTCGTCTCCAAGGTTCCGGCCCTTGAATAACCTGCCGGCATCCGCTGTGTCGGGCACTCGAAAAACGACAAACGCACATCTTTGCGCTCTTGTGCCATCGAGAGGTATCGCCTATCATTTCCGTAGGTATGCACGCGGCTTACGAGAGAAACAAATACGGTACGGACAAACTCGCGATGCTGGGTCTTTTCGTAGTGGCCCTGGCGATAGCGCAGCTCATAGTCTCATTGAGGTCCGCCATACGGCTGTCACCGCCTGTGGAGCTTAAGCATACCGGGCTGTCCGTGTCGATGCCCAACGGCAACGGCTGGCATTGTGAAAAGCAGTGGACATACCAAAAGGACCATTATGATTTGAACAGCTTTTTCACCATCGGCTCCGGCGGCGTGTATCCGCAGGCCCGCTGCCGGTACCTGCTGGCAGATGCAAACAGAACACCGCAGGAGCTGTTCAACGGCAAGGCCGAGCGGCTCCGGGGCCGAATTACCAGCACGGGCCAAATGGCGGAAAGTGCACTTGCTATCGACTGGGCACATATACACGAGCCAAGTACGTTGATGGAATTGTTTGTCGGCACCGCCGCCCTGCCGGACAGCCGGACGCTTGAAGTCGAGGTGTTCCAGCCGGCGAGCGAAGGCGAGCTCGCCGAGCGGGCGTTTAAGCGCATCCTCGGCAGCATAAAGTTGCAGGAAAACACACTTCTTAAAGCCGGAGTCGAGCTCATCACCGGGATAAAGGACCGGGGTCTTGACGGCATTCTGCAATCGAGCTGGCCTTACTATTACGACCCGCAGGTTTTTTTTCTCATCAACGATGCGCGTGGGCGCACTGTCGGCTTTGCGACCGACGTGCTGACCGGCGCCGGCTCAGCCGGCGGAATGAATATCCAGGCGGCAAGTTACCAGTACATCCGCGGCAGGGCCGCGAGCGAGCAGACAACATTCTTAAAAAGCGACAACAGATTCGAGGGATTCTTTCTGAAAAGCGAGACCAGCACCCGCAGCGGCAGAAGCGGCTCCGAGATAAGCAGGGGCGCCTCCGGCGAGGTAACGGTGAGAGAATTTGGCGTCAGAGGTGTATCGAGAGAGAAAAAATACCTGCCCGGCCCCGCCGCTGTT
The DNA here is from genome assembly GCA_964394625.1 of uncultured Pirellulales bacterium. Taxonomy (GTDB): domain Bacteria; phylum Planctomycetota; class Phycisphaerae; order Sedimentisphaerales; family Anaerobacaceae; genus JAUVYV01. Next base: position 9,321 of record CAYMYK010000026.1, on the reverse strand, counting down.
CCGGATATTCTGCTTGACGTTGTCCTGATTCAGATGCTCGACGGCGGCCGGAATCAGATTATGCTTGATATGATACGTACCGACGGCTCGATAGCGCCTCTGGTCGTGTCAAAAAGCGACGCCGGCAGGAGCGGCTCAGGCCCGAAGGCGGCCTATGCGCTTACGCTCGATGTTATCGACGGACAAAACCACAAAAGAGAAGTCTATTTCGACGAGGGCAGGCACGTCCTGAAAATCATCGTGCGGCAAAAAGAGACCTTCACGCTCCGAGCCGCTAATCTTGAGACGGTGCTTCAACAATTTCCCGAACGGGCGGATTACCTGCTGCACCAAAAGTAAATCCCGGCCGAGGCAGGTTGTTGATGCCCGCCAGCGGCGAAAGAGCTTGTGAGGTCATAAGTATATTTACGGTTTAGGCAGGAGTTGCAATGGACTACATTACTCTTGTGATTGGGGGGCTGTGGTACGCGGCGTTTATCGTTTCGACGACTTTTCACGAGGCCGCTCACGGTCTGGCCGCCAAAAAGTTAGGTGACCCGACCGCCCATCGCCACGGCCTGGTTACGGTGGACCCGCTGCCGCACATAAGGCGAAGCCCGTTCGGGATGGTGATAGTACCGATTCTTTCATTTGCGCTCAACGGCTGGATGCTCGGCTGGGCAAGCGCACCGTACGATGCGTACTGGGCACAGTGCAACAGGAAGAAGGCGGCCTGGATGTCCCTGGCGGGGCCGGCGGCAAACCTGGGTTTGTTAATAGTGGCGGGCATAGCCATCCGCGTTGGGATTGTGCTCGGCTATTTTCACGCACCCGATTCAATCACGTTCACGCGCATCACCGCAGCGGATTCCACGGGTCTGGCCAATTCGGCCGCAATTACAATCAGCATTTTCTTTTCGCTAAATCTTATTCTGTTGGTGTTTAACCTCATCCCGCTTCCGCCGCTCGACGGCAGCGGTGTTCTGATGCTGTTTTTGAGCGACCGCGCCGCTGAAAAATACCAGGCCGCCCTGTCCCAGCCGGGAGTTCGTATGATGGGCCTGGTAGCCGCCTGGTACCTAATCGACGTGCTCTTTCCGCCGATGCAGGGGCTGGCCCTTATGGTTCTCTACCCGGGCCTGGTCTATCGATAACCGCCTGAAAAAGCTCACTCAATAAACCTGATACCCTTAGCGTTTTCTATGTAGAACTTGCCATCCTCGGCGTTGGTTATTCTTTTGCCGTGTACGTACAGTCCATCGATAGTGATATTTTCGACACTGTGCTCGTCATCGAATCCGCGGAAGATAGAGAACGGAAACAGCCCATCGACAATCTGGATATTTTTGAAGTAGATATTTTTTATGTGTCCGCGGCCCTTCGCATAGCCGGCTCGCTCTGCGGGCTTGACTTCAAGCACGCCGTCCCAGGCGCCGTGTAAATACCGTTTCTCTTGCTGAACCGAATCCGCGGGTCGGTCATGGCTGTACCGCGACAGAAATATCGCCAAATCGAACAGTTTTTGCCTCGAATCCTCGATGCGGATATTCTCGAATCTGATATTGCTGACGGTCGCGAAGTCGCCGTTGTGGATACTGAAGGTCGCGCCGTCCTCGCAGTGAATCACGTCGCAGTTCCTGAAGGTGATATCGCTGACGGAATCGGTTCGCAGCTCGAAGCCAATCTCGAGCGCATTACCCCAGGCCGAGTTCCAGAATACACAGTTTTCGACAAGGACGTTCTTGACCGGGGGTCCCGAGGTTCGCCGGCCCGACCGGGGATAGCCCCTTCTATCGCCCCAGGCCTTTATCACGACACAATCGTCCTTTGTGTGGATAAAGCACCGGCGTATCGTTACGTCCCGGCTGCTGACAATGTCGATGCCGTCATCACTGCCGTTGTCACTTACAATTTTGACGTTGGTTATGGTGACATTGTCGCAGTTGTAGGGCGCGATCTGCCAGGTTGTGCTGTTCGACAGGATTATTCCTTCAATTTCTACATCTTTGCAGCTCTGCAGATGTACGAACCGTATCCGCCTGTCGCCGCGAATTTCCCTCAACCGCGTTCCGTCGAGAATGCCCCTGCCTCGTATCTTGATGTTCTTTTTGGCATCGGCAAAGATTGCGCCCTCGACGAGGGCGCCGCCGGCGATATAGACGGTCTGGCCGTCGTTGACGTCGATAATGCCGGGCTTATGTACCTTGCCCGCCTCGAAATAGATGACAGCTTCGTCACCTTTCTTCGGGGGGTTTTTTTCGAGCGGGTTTGCGAAGAGGAACAGAGGATGCCTGAGTATTTCGCCGTTAAGCTCGATGCTGAGGTTGCACGGCTCGGTGAGCTTGAAGCGAATCGTATTGTCTTTCACCGTCGGTTTGATGTGTCGGCTCTTGGGCCTGATATCAATCCACTTTGCGTCGAGCGCCGGCGTCACCGCGACCTCGACCTGCCCCTCGAAGTCAAAGGCCGCTATCGAAGCAACGGGATTATAATACACAAAGACATCTTTTCCATTCACCTGTACCCTGTAATCATCCGCTGCCTTCACACCTTCGGTCGCCGGATAAGTTACCACCGTTGAGGCCACAAGCGAACCGGCCGTCAGCAAAATACACGCTACCGCTGCGGCGCAGAACAATCGCTTCATTATTCCATTCCTTTCAAAAAAACCGCTTCTGCTTATGCCATCAGCCGGTCTATCTCCGGCAGGTTCGTTTCGCTCTCGATGGTGAATCGAAGCATCCTGTCTTTCAGTTCGGCCATCAAATCCTTATATTGCCGGTCATACGCGAGATTTTTGAGCTCATCCGGGTCCGTTTGCAAATCATACATCTCGCAGTCGCCGGCCAGCCGGTAGATATATTTGTATCTGTCGGTGCGAATCATTTTCGAGCGTATCATTGCCTCGGGATGCTCACACAAGACCTTCTGCTTGGCGCTGTAGCCGCCCCCTTCACGCTGATATGGGAATGGCCGAAGCGTTGCATCCTTCTCAACGCCGCCCTGGCTGAAGACCGCATCTTTATGCCTGTTCGTCTTACCCGCCATCAAACCCGTAAGTGATTTACCCTGCACCCATAGTGGAACCTTGCAGCCCTTCAACTCCATAATCGTCGGGACAATATCGACAAACTCAACCAGGTTATCGAATCTTTTGCCTGCGGGCAGCGTGCCGGGCAGCCGCATAATCAGCGGGACATTGACAATTTCCTCGTAGAAGCTCGTATCCCACTTTTCGTACATATTTCGCCAAGCGTTGAAGTCTCCGTGGTCGGCGCTGTAGATAATCAAGGTCTTCTCGGCCAGGCCCAGTCGGTCCACCTCGTCGATGACCTTTTTTACATTGCGGTCGGCGAACTCGCACATCGTATAGTAGGCCCGGCGAATTCTTTTCCGCTCATCGTCGCTTAGGGCCTCCAGGTCATAGCTTGTTCGCTTGGCCTTTTCGACGCTCGGCGCCTTTTTCAGGGGCAGATACTTGGGAACCGGCAAATCGCCCAGCGGTATCTTATAGGCGGGCATCTTTGTGAACTCCGCGTATGACGGATGAGGAAGACCAATATCCAATAGCGCAAAGAAGGGCCTGTCTTTGTTTTCGCGAATAAACTCGATTGTCCATTTCGCGGCAAGCGAATCTGCGTGTCGGTCGTAATCGTAATCGGCGGCAATATGTCCCCTGAAATGCGCCCGTCTGAGCTGCTCGCTGACATCGTCCAGATGCGGGGCGCCGCGATTGTCCCATTCGGCGCTGTCCCATTTGCTGGTCGCATCGAACCAGAGCTTGTGCAGGTTCCAGTCAACTAAGTGATTTTTGCCGAGCAGGGCCGTTTTGTAGTCGCGATTTCGCATAAACGTAACCAGGTTCGGCTCTGTTCGGCGCAGCGTAAAATCCCAGTTTCTTGCGACGTTCCTGTGCGGAATATAGTGTTTCCTGCCCGAAAGCGTTCTGTGTCCCTCGCAGTGCGGATAGCGTCCTGTTATCATACTGCAGCGAGAGGGGACGCACTTTGGCATCTGGACGTACGCCCGGCTGAACGAGATGCCCTCGCGAGCCATCTGTTCGGCGGCCGGCATCGACGTAAAGCGATTGCCGTAAACGCTCATCGCCTTTGTGTTCATCTCGTCGCAGGTAATCCAGATGACATTCAAGGGTTTGCCCGTATCAACGACACTCGAGCGATGCACCTCTGGTTCAGTTGCCGCCGACAGCCCGGGTATCATCCCAAGGCCCGCAACGCCCAAGGCGGAGCTTTTCAAAAACGTCCGACGATTTGTACTTTTCATAATTGGCCTCTCCATTCTTTAATAGACACCATATTTTTCGCAAACCTCTACCAGCTTGAAGATATTCTCATCCGGTGTATCGCGTCCGCACTGGTCGCCGGTGGAAAGAATAAATCCTCCGCCTTGCATTGCATCATCAAGACACTTGCGGGCCTGCTGCTCAACGCCCGCCGGTTCCATTTGCAGCATCACCTCGGTTGTGTGCAGATTGCCTTTGAGTGCAAGTTTACTGCCGAACTTCTGTTTGATTTCGCGCAGGTTGCAGTCACCCATAGGCGGCACCTCCAGCGGGTCGATACAGTCGAGGTCCGTCTCTTCGGCCGATGCCTTAACCAGAGCATGCTCCTTACCGCAGCAGTGCAATGACGTGACAATGCCCGCCTGTTTGAACATCCCGGCAAGCTTTTTTAACGCAGGCAGACTAAACTCCTTCATAATCTCTTCGGACTGCATCGTAATCATCCCCGAGTTCGGAAAGAAAACGAAATCCGGCTGGACATCCTGTTCGATGATTGCTTCTGCAATCTCAACAAGATGCGCCGTCCATCGCTCGATGAAATCTGCGAGCAGGTCGTGATGGTCGTAGTAATCCAGAAATGCCGACTCGACGGGCTGTCGCCACTGCGTCAGAAGCGTCGGCAGCAGTATGCACAACCCCACCACGCCGTCGTCGCCCATATCCTGCTGAATCTGCTTGTACGTATCGAAGCGTATATTGGCAACATCGCCAAAGAAAAGATATTCGAGACAATCGTACTGTGCCCTGAAATCCGTAATGAACTTCTTTGTAGGTGTCTGCGGCTCGCTGTAGAGAAAGGTCTCCTCCTGCGTCAGCTCACCGGCGGGACATCGCATCGTCGTGCGAACGATAAGCCGGCTGTCGGTCTGCTCGACAATCTCTTTATTCCACTGTGCACCCGGATATGGGGGCAGGTCATAGACGCCGTGATGGCTGAAGCCATCGACGCCGAAGTGGCGGACGCAGTCGTTATATGCCTTCCACAAAGGCGGGTCGTTATAGTAATACACATTCCAGAAAGGCCCGCCCAGAAGCCGGACTGGTATCGTCCAGTTCGTATCCGGCGACGCAGGCACACGGTCGGGTATGCCGCCCGTCATCGCTGTCAGCATCCTTTCTTTGCGGGTCATTGCCATATAAAATCTCTACCGCTTTTCGTAGGCATCGAGCACGGTGTCGAGGAATTGATTGTACTGCTCGTCCACAAGCTGCCGGTTTTTGTCGGCCTCGAACCATTCAATCGAGCGCTTCACTCCCTCTGCAAAGGGCACTGTCGCAACGAAGCCCGGGATGAAGCGTTTTATTTTGCTGTTGTCGAAGACCGCGCTGTAAGACTTGTCGCCGAGCAGGTTTGCCCCCTCGTCCAGGTCGAATCTTGCAACAAAATCCGAGGGGATATGAACAATTTTCGCTTCGACGCCGGCAGAGAGGGCTAAAATACCGTATATCTGGTTCCAGCTCAGGACCTCGTCGCTGGTTATGTGAAAGGCGTGGCCGATGGCGCGGATATTGCCCATCAGGCCGACGAAACCGGCGGCAAAATCCATATTGTGCGTCAGTGTCCAGAGCGAAGTGCCGTCGCCGGGGACTATTACTTTTTTGCCTTTTCTCATACGGTCGATAATCGTCCAGGGCCTTTGCCAGCTATTCAACGCCGCAGGTATCTGCGTCAGGCCGTATGTGTGCGATGGCCGAACAATCGTAACCGGGAAACCGCTGCTGCGGTACTCAGCCATAAGCCGGTCCTCGCAGGCGATTTTGTCTCTCGAGTACTGCCAGAATGGGTTTGCCAGCGGCGTCGATTCGGTAACAGAATAATCCGTCGCCGGCTTTTGATACGCCGAGGCCGAGCTAATGAATATGTACTGGCCGCACCTGCCGGCGAACAGCTCGATATCGGCCTCGACGTGGTCGGCGGTGAATGCGACCCAGTCAACAACGACGTCGAATTCGTACTTTTTCAGTGTATTGCCGGCTGCTTTCACATCGCGGATATCGCCTTTTATGACCTTGGCGCCCTTTGCGACAAACTCGCTTGCCCGCCCGCGGTTGAAAAGGTAAAGCTCGATTCCTTTTTCCACAGCCAGTTTTGAGACCGCCGTGCTGATTACTCCGGTGCCGCCGATAAATAATGCCTTCATTTCAGGGCTCACTTGAAAACGTATTGTCGGTCGTAAAACAATTGGCTAAATACTTTTTGGGTATGTACCGCCATTGTAGCTCTGTCAGCCGGCGCTTTCAAGGATTCTGCTCTTTGCCCAGCCGTTCCGCAGGCAAATACACAAAACTGTTGATAAACATACCAAAGTGCAATATCTTAATGACCTGTTGAAAATAGCAGGGAGATTGACTATGCGAACGGCAAAGTTAGGCAATACGGATTTGGAGCTTACGAGCATCGGCTTAGGCACCTGGGCCATCGGCGGGCCGTGGCAGTTCGGCTGGGGGCCCCAGGACGACGATGAAGCGGTAGCTGCGATACTAAAGGCGCTCGATTCAGGCATCAACTGGATTGATACCGCCGCCATCTATGGCTGTGGGCACAGCGAAGAGCTTGTCGGTAAGGCCCTGAGCCGGACAAGCGAAAAGCCCATCGTCGCAACGAAGTGCGGGCTGCTCTGGAATGAAAAAAGAGAAAAGGTAAGCTGTCTCAAACCCGCCAGTATCCACACCGAATGTGAAGATAGTCTCAAACGGCTCGGCATCGATTGCATCGACCTGTACCAGATGCACTGGCCGCAGCCCGAAGACGAAATCGAAGAGGGCTTTGCGGCAATGGCCAAGCTGCAGGAACAAGGTAAGGTCCGCTACATCGGCGTCTCAAATTACAATATTGCACAACTCGAACGAGTGCGCAAAGTAGCGCCGGTCGCATCGCTTCAGCCGCCTTATTCGATGATACGCAGAGACGCCGAGGATGAGCTTCTCGGCTACTGCGCAGAGAATAATATAGGTATTGTCGTCTATAGCCCGATGCAGCGGGGCATCCTGACGGGCAAATTCTCGCAGGAAAGAATTGCCGCCCTTGCCATCGACGACCACCGCAGAAGAAGCGTCGAGTACCAGCAGCCGCAGTTCTCTGTCAATCTCGAATTAGTCGAGAAACTAAAACCTATCGCTGAAAGAAACAACAGGACGCTCGCCCAGCTCGCAATTGCGTGGGTGCTTCGCCGAGAAGAAGTAACCGCCGCCATTGTCGGTGCGAGAAGACCGGCGCAAATCGAGGAGACCGCCCCCGCCGGCGACTGGATACTCTCAAAAGACGACATTGACGAAATTGAACAACTGCTTACTCAGCGCAAAGCAAAACTCAAACAGCAACCATAAGAAGGGGAAAAAATGGCTGACAACCGGCAGGTTTACACAAGTCCGTTAGTGGAAAGGAATGCGTCGAGGGAAATGGCTGAGCTTTTTGGCGCTCAGAAGAAGTTCGGCACGTGGCGGAGGTTGTGGCTGGAATTGGCAAAGGCGCAGAAGAAGCTCGGGCTGAAAATCACACAGGCGCAGATTGACGAGATGGGCAGGCACCTCGACGATATCGATTTCAAAAAGGCGGCCCGGTACGAGAAGAGGTTCCGCCACGATGTTGTGGCACACATTCACACCTTCGCCGAGGCGGCTCCGAAGGCGGCGCCGATAATCCACTTAGGCGCTACGAGCTGCTATGTGGGCGACAATGCAGATTTGATAATTATGCGTGAAGGGCTGCGGATTATCGCAGGCAAATTAGCGGCGGTGATAAACAACCTTGGCAGGTTCGCGAGGAAGCACCGCTCGACGCCGACGCTCGGTTTTACGCACTTCCAGCCGGCCCAGCCCACCACCGTCGGCAAAAGGGCGGCGCTGTGGTGCTACGAGTTTGTTATGGACTTGGCCGAAATCGAGCACCGCCTTGATACGCTGCCGTTCAGAGGCGTCAAGGGCACGACGGGGACACAGGCGTCCTACTTAGCTCTTTTCGACGGCAGCGGCGACAAGGTGAATCGGCTGGACGCAATGGTTGCAAAGGCGTTCGGCTTCAGGAACATCTGCGCCGTTACGGGCCAGACGTACCAGCGAAAAATCGATACATTGATTATCAATTCGCTCGCCTCGGTTGCGCAGTCCGCCCACAAGCTCTGCAACGACGTCCGCCTGCTGGCAAATTTGAAGGAAATCGAAGAGCCGTTCGAGACAAGCCAGGTCGGCTCATCGGCAATGGCCTACAAGAGAAACCCGATGCGCTGCGAGAGAATCACCGCGCTTAGCCGGTTGGTGCTGTCTTTGGCGACAAGCCCGGGTATGACGGCCTCGGAGCAGTGGCTCGAGCGCACCTTGGACGATTCTGCCAATCGCAGGGTGGTAATACCCGAGCCGTTCCTGGCCGTTGACGGCATATTGGAGGTCTTGAACAACGTTACCGATGGGCTGGTAGTATATCCGAAGGTAATCGCCGCACACATCGCCGCCGAGTTGCCCTTTATGGCGACAGAGAACATCCTGATGGCCGCGGTCAGGGCCGGCGGCAGCCGCCAGGAGCTTCACGAGAAAATAAGACAGCACTCACACGCCGCAGCCGCACAGGTAAAACAATCAGGCAAAGCCAACGACCTGATAGCCCGCCTGAAAGCCGACCCCGCCTTCGCAAAGGTCGATTTCAAAAAGGTGCTCAATCCCAAAAACTACATCGGCCGGGCGCCTCAGCAGGTCGATGAATTCATCACCGAGATAGTAACACCAATCCGCAGAAAATACACGAAAGCCCTCAACCACAAAGTGCAACTGAAAGTCTAAGGGAAAGTATTGTGACCAGAGACGAACTGATAAAACGAATCAAAGAAACCGCATATCTCGAAGGTGATTTCATCCTGCGAAGCGGTAAACGCAGCAAATACTATCTCGATAAATACCTCTTCGAGACCTGCCCGGACATTCTAAAAGCCCTCGGCGCCGAATTCGCAAAACACTTAACCAGCGATGTCACGCTCATAGCAGGTGCCGATTTAGGCGGTGTTGCCTTAGCTGCCGCCACAGCCATGGAAACCGGTAAAAACTGGATT
>CAYMYK010000025.1:0-21499 GCA_964394625.1 uncultured Pirellulales bacterium | reverse complement strand
GTATCTATTGAGTTGCGTTTGCCGGCCGGAAAGATTTCCGGCAGCAGGGGGTGTTGGCAAAAACGTCATTTAGCAGATAATCTCAAGCAAAAGAAGAAGAGATGAAGAAGACTATATTAATTGCGGTATTAACAGCGGCGATTGTGGGGCCGGCTCAGCCGGTTATCGCAGGGCCCAGCGTATATGCGACTCGCCAGAACGGCTATTACAGCGGAGTCGGCGGGGAATTTACGTTGACGCCGGCAGGTGTGCCGGGTCTTGTGGACGGCCAGAGTTTCCAGACGTTTTGCCTCGAATATAATGAGTACATCTGGCTTAACAGGACCTATGATGTGGTTGTTAATACGTCCGCTGTACGCGGTGGTGAGGGAGCGGACGGAGACCCGCTCGATGCGAGGACCGCATTTCTTTACGACGCATTCCTTGACGGCGACCTTTCGAGCTACGGTTACGATTATACATCAGGACCCGGTCGTTCGGCGTCGGCCGGAGCTTTGCAGGAGGTCATCTGGTTTCTTGAAGACGAAAGGGCGAAGACCTGGATGGATGGAGACGGCTCCCTGCAGGATAAGCTCTACCAGGCGGCGGAGCAGACCGGCTGGCAGGACATCGGAGACATTCGTGTTCTGAACCTGTATGAATGTGGCCGACATCGCCAGGACCAGTTGACGCACATTGTCGTGCCGGTGCCGGGGGCGCTGACCTTGGCGGTTCTGGGTGCCGTGTTTGTCGGCTGGGTAAGGAAAGTGCGAACTAATTCACACTCATAATTCGAGATGGTTATTTAGAGGAGGTATGATGAGAGCGTTGAAGAGATTAGTTTGTCTGTCGTTTGTGTTGCTGTTCGGCTTCTTTTGTGTTTGTGTGTACGGAGTTCCTACTGTTGACCTCAGTACTGTGGGGTCGTCCGGGACGGTCAACGGAGCCATTTTTCAGCAGTGGGATGGGCAACCGACGGGAACAGGAGTGATAAAGCCGTTCGTCAGATTACAGCAGAGCGGACTCGAACGGGGCTACAACACTGATGGTACGCTGGAGTTTGACACCAAGGCGGGGTTGTGGACTCACTCACTGCTGCTCAGTGATGTGCCCATTGTTGGGATAGGCGGTACGGATTACCTGGAGTTTATCCTGGACATCGATGAGACGAAGCCCGGTGCTTTGTTATCTCTGGACGTGCTTAAGATTTATATGGAGTCAGATGGTGATATCAGTGGATACCCGGGAAGTTTCGGCGGGCCGGTTTACGACCTTGACGCAGGCGTTGGTCCGGGCGCCGATAACTGGATACTGCTCAACTATGCTCTTAACAGCGGCAGTGGTTCTGGTGATATGCTCGCTTATATCCCAGCCGGAGCGTTCGACTTTACCGGGCCAAACCAGTATTTGTATTTGTATTCCGAGTTCGGGGCCTATGAAGCGGCCGATATAATACCTGAGGACGGATTTGAGGAGTGGGCTGTCGGGCAGACGACCGTGATTGTCCCGGCGCCGGGGGCAGTCTTTCTCGGGGGAATAGGCGTTGTACTTGTCGGGTGGCTGCGGCGACGCAGAACGTTGTAAGAATACCGAATCGAAGTGAAAAATAAGGGGTTGTAAGCCCGGGTGCAAATGGGTTTACAGCCCTTGTTTTTTGCGCAGCCGGATTTTACTTTCATTGTTTGCTTCGAATGATAAGCTATCAAGCGCTTTATGAGGTAAAAATTATGAAAGTAGATATCGGGCAGAGCATTCTGGAATTGGTCGAAGGCGACATTACGGAGATGGATATCGAGGCCATTGTCAACGCCGCCAATGCCCGCCTGGTTATGGGTGGCGGCGTGGCGGGGGCGATAAGAAGAAAAGGCGGGCCCGCAATCCAGCAGCAGTGCAACGAGATAGGAGGAACATTCGTCGGCGGGGCGGTCATAACGAGCGGCGGCAACCTGAAGGCCGAGTACGTGATTCACGCGGTGGGCCCGAGGATGGGCGAGGGCGGCGAAGACGAGAAACTGACAAATGCCACACTGAATTCACTGAGACTGGCCGACGAGAAGGGCATCAAGAGCATCGCATTGCCGGCTATAAGCGCAGGGATTTTCGGCTTTCCCATCGACCGGTGCGCAGAGATAATGCTTCGAGTGACAGTCGATTATCTGGGCGGCGAGACAGGGCTGGAAAGGGTTGTGTTCTGCCTTTTTGGCAGGGACAGTTACGAGGTTTTTGAGAAGGAGCTGAAACGAAGGGCGGGAAAATGAGAGCGGTGGTATTGAGCAGGCCCTTACCGATTGAAGAAGGGCCGCTGGAGACGGTGGAGCTGCCGGTGCCAAAGCCGGTCGATAATGAGATTCTGATTAAGGTATCGGTATGCGGGGCGTGTCATACCGACCTTGACGAGGCGGAAGGCCGGCTGGAGACGGGCAAAACGCCGGTCGTGCCGGGTCATCAGGTAGTGGGGACGGTAACCGAGAAGGGCAAGTTAGTCACCAAACACAACGTCGGCGACCGAGTGGGGGTTACGTGGCTTTACGAGTGCTGCGGCGAGTGCGATTTTTGCAGGACGGGGCGGGAGAATCTTTGCGGAGCGGCGAAATGGACGGGCAAGGATGCCGACGGCGGCTACGCCGAGTATATGGTAATAGGCGAAGATTTTGCATATCCGATTCCGGAACGGTTCAGCGATGCCCAGGCGGCGCCGCTTTTGTGTGCCGGGGTGATTGGGTACCGGACGTTACGGCTTGCCGAGGTCAGCGACGGTGAGCGTATCGGTCTGTTCGGTTTCGGGGCGTCGGCGCATATCGTTATTCAGATAATCAAACACAAGTATCCGAACAGTAAAGTCTATGTGTTCACGAAGACCGAGGCGCATGCGGAATTGGCGAGAAAGCTCGGTGCGGTCTGGACGGGCCGGTCCGGCGATGAGCCGGGCGTCGGGCTGAACAAAATTATGGATTTTACGCCGGTGGGAGAATGCGTGCGAGATGCTTTAGGTGTTCTGGAGCGGGGAGGTCGGCTTGTGATTAACGCAATCCGTAAGGAGACACCGGTTTCGCCGCTCGATTATGCCAGGTTTCTCTGGCTCGAGAGGGAAATCAAGAGCGTGGCCAATGTTACCCGCCGTGATGCCGAGGAGTTTCTGCCTTTGGCCGGCGAGATTCCGATTGTCCCCACAATTGAAGAATTCGACCTCGAGCAGGCAAACGAAGTTTTGCTTCGCATAAAGCAATCGAGGCTTCGCGCCGCAGCGGTTCTGCGGGTTGGTGGATGACAAGCGGCTTTGGGTAAGGGGGCGTTATGAAGAATGCGGAAATCAGCGGGCTGTTCGAGGAGATGGCCGACATAATGGAGATACTCGGCGAGGACCGCTTCCGCATCAATAGTTACAGAAAGGTCGCGCGGGTCATCGGCGAGATGCCGGCCGATGTAGAGGTGATGCTTGAGAGCGGTCGGCTTGCAAAGACGCCCGGCGTAGGCAAATCGAGCATCGCCAAGATTGAAGAGTTCCTCAAGAGCGGCAAAATTAGCGCTCATCAGCAATTGCTTAAAAAAATACCTGATACCCTGCTTGAGCTTCTTAACGTACCACAAATGGGCCCGAAGGGCGTCAAGGCGGTGTATGAGAATCTGAAGGTAAAAAGTATCGGCGAGCTGAAGGAAGTAATCGAGGACGGCTCGCTGGCAAAGTTAGGCGGATTCGGCGAGAAAAAGGCGGCCACTATAGCCAGGGGTATAGAGTTTCTTGAGAGGCAATCGGGCAGGATACGGCTGGACCAGGGACTGGAAGCGGCGCACCTGGTAACGGAATTTCTCGGTGATGTCCCCGGTATAAAGAACGTCTCCACCGCAGGTTCGCTCAGGCGGTACGCAGAGACGGTCGGTGACGTTGACATACTTGTCTCGGCCGGGAAGGGCAAAAGAATAGTCGATTCATTTGTCGGTGCCGAGTTTGTTCAGGAGGTTTTAGCGGCGGGGCCGACGAAGGGCTCGGCTATCGTCAAAATGAGCACAGGCCCCGTTCAGGTCGATGTTCGCGTTGTGCCGCAGAAGTGCTTCGGAGCCGCGGCGCAGTACTTTACCGGCTCGAAGCAGCATAACATCCGGCTGAGGGAGATTGCGGTAAAGGCCGGTCTCAAATTGAATGAGTACGGCCTGTTCAAAGGCGAAAAGATGCTCGCCGGCGGCAGCGAAGAGGGCATTTACAAAAAGCTCGGTCTCGATTATATCGAGCCGATTCTTCGTGAGGACCGTGGTGAAATTGAGGCGGCCAGAGACCATTCGCTGCCTGAGCCGGTTCGTCTCGAGGACATCAGGGGTGATTTTCATATACACAGCAGCGCTTCGGACGGTGACTGCGAGATACGCGAGCTCGCCGAGGCGGCCAAAAAACGCGGTTATAAATTTATCTGCATCACGGACCATTCGCAGTCGTCGGTAATTGCGAACGGGCTGTCGCCGAAACGCCTCGCCGCACAGATAAAACAGATTCGAGAGGCCAACGAGCAGATAAAAGGAATCACCATACTTGCGGGCAGCGAAGTCGATATCCTGGCGGACGGGTCGCTGGATTTCGATGACGGGCTGCTGGGCGAGCTCGACTTTGTGATTGCATCGGTGCATTCGGGTATGACCGGTGCACGAGAGAAGGTGACAATGCGGACGCTCAAGGCAATGGACAATCCCTATGTGAGCTGCATCGGTCATCCGACGGGGCGGCTGATTGGTCAGCGGGAGGCAATGGACCTCGATATGACGGCGGTAATAGAGCACGCCGCTCAAACCGGCACCGCCCTGGAAATAAACGCGAATCCGTACCGGCTGGATTTGAAGGACGTACACTGCAAAATGGCGATTGAGCGAGGAGTGAAACTGGCGATAGGAACCGATGCGCATCATCTGCCGCAGTTGGCGCTTATGGAATTTGGCGTTGCGACGGCCGGCCGCGGCTGGGTGACAAAAAGCGACGTTCTCAATACGCTTACAGTATCTCAGATAAGAAGCTGGGTGGCAAAGAAGCGAAAACGTTAGCGGTTTGCGTGGAGGGACTGTGAAGATTCTGCTTACCGGAGTGCCGGGCTGCGGCAAGACGACCGCGGTGATGCGTATTATTGCCAAGCTTGCAGGCAGAAAGATGGCGGGCTTTTATACCGAGGAGATTCGCGAGGCAGGTGTTCGCAAGGGTTTTCGCTGGAAGAGTCTGGACGGGGCCGAGGGCGTTCTCGCACATGTTGATATCAAGGGCCGCTACAAGGTTGGCAGGTACGGTGTGGACGTTGCAGGGTTTGAGCAGCACATCGTACCGATACTGGATGCAGAGAGGATGGACGCTGATTTGTTTGTCATTGATGAGATAGGGAAGATGGAGTGTTTCTCGGAGAAGTTTGTCGCTGCTATGCGTCGGCTGTTTGCATCCGAGGCGGCGGTCCTTGCGACGGTGGCGCAGAGGGGCAGCGGCTTTATCAGTGAGGTCAAAGGATACGGTGGCGTGCAGTTGTTCACTTTGACCGCACATAATCGGACAGGTATGGTTGATGAAATAGTGCAAATGCTTTCGGCTTAAAACAGAACAGTCATATTTGGAAAGTGGCTTCGGCAATGGGCGAGACAATAAGACTTGACAAACCGGATTTGGCAGGTTCGCTGACGCTGGAGCAGGCGATAGCAAAGCGCAGGTCCCGGCGGGATTTCTCGTCGCAGCCGCTTACAATCAAGCAGATTGGCCGGCTTTGCTGGGCGGCGCAGGGACAAGTGGCGGACGAAGGGTTCAGAACAGTTCCGTCAGCGGGCGCTACTTATCCGCTGGAGCTTTTTGTCGTCACCGCTGACGGCCTGTTCCATTACCTACCCACCGCACACGCGCTCGAAAAGCTCTCGCCAAAAGACTTACGCAGTGCACTTTGCGAGGCGGCGTGGGGACAAGAGTTCATTGAGGCAGCGCCGGTGACACTGGTCTTTGCCGCCCGGTTCGAGCGGACGACAGGCAGGTACGGACAACGGGGCACGCGATATGTTTATGCCGAGGCCGGGCACGCCGCACAGAATGTGCATCTGCAGGCCGAGGCCCTCGGCCTGGGTTCGGTGGCGGTCGGTGCTTTTGACGACGCCGCGGTCAAGAAGGTACTGGCCCTGCCGCGTGAGCTTGAGCCGGTTTACATGGTAGTAGTGGGGCATTGTCCCGAACGGAAGAAGAACCGACCTTAAATGTCAAGCGATTGGGCCAAGGAATGTGCACAGCGGCTTCTGAACGACGGTCTCAGTGACCACGGGCTACGGCTGCTCATCGGCGGTGCCGACACGGGTAAGACGACCCTGGCGGCGGCTCTGGTTAAGCGATTGACAAGCTCGGGACCGGTTGCAGTCGTCGATGCGGACGTGGGCCAGTCTCATATCGGGCCGCCCGCAACGGTCGGCTGGGCGATAGCAGACAGAGGTGTCGATGATTTCTCGATTTTGGCTGTAAGGGGTATAGTTTTTGTCGGAGACATCACACCGGTGGGACATCTGCTGCAACTGACCGGCGCAATAGTGCAATGCGTGCGAGCAGCGTCAAAATCTGCTGGGCTTATCATCGTTGATACGCCGGGCTTTGTTTCGGGCCCGGCAGCAGCGGCCTTGTGGTGGGAAGTGCAAAGAGTCCTACAGCCGGAAGTGATTATCGCGGTGCAGCGCAGCGATGAGCTAAGTCACATCCTCCGTGGATTACAAGGTCTTGAGACGCGCATTGAGGTGGTTGGAAGTCCAGCGAATTTGCGGGTAAAGTCACCGGAGGAAAGGCGAACGTATCGCCGGGAGCGATTTGGCGAATATTTCAGTAACGCATGTGTTTACAACATCGACCTGCGGCATACAGCCGTTCAGGGCGACATCCATGGTGACAAGACGGCCCGGCTGGTTGGTCTGCGAGGCGTCGGCGGCATTGATCTGGCCGTAGGGGCAGTAGAGCAATGGCACGATGAACAAAAGGTGGTAGTGAAGGCACCTGCAATTGATGCTGATAAGGTTCGCTGTGTGGTTGTCGGAAGGGCCCAAGTGGATTTAGGCGGCTTGTGATATGGAGACGGTTACTATTGACGGCAGTTTCGGCGAAGGGGGCGGGCAGATTCTGCGGACGAGTCTGACACTTGGCTGTGTTACGCACAAGCGTCTGCGGATGGAGAGGGTTCGCGCAGCCAGGCGCAAACCTGGGCTTGCCAAGCAGCATCTGACGTGCGTTGAGGCGGCCTGTGAAGTTACCGGCGGAAAATGCAAAGGCGCTGAGCTCGGCTCACAGACGCTCGATTTCGAGCCGGGGCGGATTCGAGGAGGCGACTATCATTTCGATATCGGCTCAGCGGGTTCTGCGTCGTTGGTGATACAGACCATTCTGCCGGTTTTGTTTCTGGCGGAGCAGCCGTCCACCGTAACTGTTACCGGCGGGACGCATAACCCGTGGTCGCCGCCATACGACTTCCTCGTCGAAAGTTTTCTGCCCGCGATAGCCCGGGGCGGATTTGCTGCCGATTGCAAATTACTCAGGCACGGCTTTTTCCCGGCGGGTGGCGGCAGGATTCGCTTTGAGGTTCAGCCGTGGCGAGAACAGCAGGGCGGGGCGATAGAGCTTTGTAAGCGCAGCAGCGACCTTGCAATTGATGCAAAGGTTTATACGGCAAAACTTCCCTCGCACATTGCCGAGCGGCAAAGGAAACTGCTTTTGGGCAGCAGGCAGGGCATCGGCGAGGTCGAACATATTGAGGTTACCGATTGCGACGGGCCGGGCAACTGCGCGATGGTTCGCCTTAGAAGCAGTGAGCATACGACGATACTGACCGCCTTCGGGGCAAAAGGAAAACCATCGCTAAAAGTCGTTAGCGAGGTCGTTAATCAAGCGATGGCCTTTTTACCCGGCACGGCAGCGGTGGACAGATTTTTAGCCGACCAGCTTCTTATCTATATGGCGATGCAAAAGGGCGGCGGCTTCAGCACAAACGAGCTTTCAAAGCATCTGGCGACAAATATAGAGGTGATAAAGAAGTTCATGTCTGTCGAGCTCGTCGTTGAGCAGCAGGCCGGTGCATATCGTGTCTTGTGTGAAGGTAAGTAGAAAGCCCCCTCTGCAAGCGAAAATGACTTTTCCTCAGTCGAGGCGGATGCCCTTTTGTTCGAGCCATTCTTTCAAATCGCCCATCTCGGTATCAAAGACCTGATTGTCGTAGTCGGCTTCAAGCTCGCTCACTTTCTCGGCCAGCTCCGGCTGCTGTTGTACTATCTCACTGAGGCGTCTCTCGAAGTCATCGCCCGCCCGGCGAAGGTCGTCGAGCGGAATCTTCAGCCCTAACAGAGAGGCGATAAGCCGGGTGGCCGACTCGATACACCTCGGGTTATAGCCCTGGACGTAAGCGGGTATCTCGGCCACCAGGCTCAGCATCTCTACGTCTTCGTCGGACGCCCGGTGTGTCAGGTAAGTGATTATGCCGGCGGGGCCTTCGTAGTTTGAGAACTTGATTGCCGGCTGCTTGAGCTGTGCTTTGAGCTTGTCATCGGACATCGAGCAGGAGAATCTCGGCTCGCGTGTATGCGGCGTCAGGCCCGCGACGCTGCCGATAAAGTAGATTCGCCGGACGTCGAATCTATTGGCGAGCGAAAAGATGCGGTCGGCATACTGCCGCCAGGCAAGGTTCGGCTCCTTGCCGGAAAAGAGGACAAGCCCATTTTTTTCGCTGCAGTAAAAGGTGTTTGTCGCCGGCTCGTATGCCTCGATGAGGCCGTCCCTGACCCTGGTGTGCGGGCGGAACAGGGCGGAAATCTCCATCGAGCCGGGGAAGTTATAGATGTAGAACGACTCCGGCTCGATATGCGCGAATGCCTCTGCGCCGAGAGCATCCCGCAGGTATCTGATGGTACCGGTGGAGATGTCTCCGCCGTCCATCCAGCCGGAAAAGCCCATGACCAGCCGGGGCTGAACGAATTTCGGCTGCCGGTAAATTTTTAGATTCTCGTCTTTCATTTGCCTATGACCGGTTCAGTTCAATTCCTTTTATCAGTTATTACCGTTACAATCCAGAGGATTTTCAAAACGCCCCGGCGTTCAGAAGTTTTTTCAACCGCGGTCAGGTGCGGTTTGTTATAATAGAGCGCCGGCCCCGGGGGGCCGACGTGGACAGTGTGGAAAATGAAGGTTCAGTGCGAATTATGTCCGAAGATGTGCGTGATTGCGCCGGGCCAGAGTGGCGAGTGCCGGGTGCGTATCAATATAGACGGCATTTTGCGGACGGTGGTCTATGGCTACCCCTGTGCGATTCATATCGACCCCATTGAGAAAAAGCCCCTCTTTCACTTCCTGCCCGGAACGGGGATTCTTTCGATTGCGACGGCCGGCTGTAACCTGCACTGCAGAAATTGCCAGAACTGGGAGATTTCGCAGGCCAATCCCGAGGACACCCAGGCGATGTTTGCGCCGCCTCAACGGCTTGTTCAGCTCGCTCAGCAGTACAATTGTCCTTCAATCGCATATACTTACACCGAGCCAATCGTGTATTACGAATATACTCTCGACACGGCGAAACTGGCCGAGGAGAATGGGCTGCGAAGTGTATTAGTAACGGCCGGCTATATCAATCCCGAACCCTGGAAAAACCTGCTGCAGTACACCGACGCCGCAAACATCGACCTCAAGGGTGTTACGGAGCAGTTTTATCGTGACGTCTGTTCGGGGACGTTAAAGCCCGTTCAGCAGGCGCTGTTACTGGCCGCGGCCGGCGGCATCGAGCTGGAGGTGACAAATCTTGTTATCCCGACACTGAACGATAAGCCGGAGCAGATTCGCCGGCTCGCCGGATGGCTCAAGGCCAATTTAGGCGGTGATATCCCTTTGCATTTTTCGGGCTTTTATCCGCAGTACAAGATGCGCAACCTGCCGCCGACCTCGCTGCAAACGCTCGAAACGGCCCGGCAAATCGCTATGAGCGAGGGGCTGAATTACGTCTATATCGGCAACGTTCGCAGCAAAGAAGGAGAAAATACCTATTGCCCCGCCTGCAAAAAACTGCTGATTGAACGAACGGGATATACGATAATACGGAATCGGCTCAAAGACGGGCGATGCCCGGACTGCGGAAAAGAGATTTACGGAGTATGGAAATGACGCGAAGAAAGTTTATCAGGCGGTTGATTTTGGCCGGCGCCGCAGTCGCGACGGCGGAACGTTATTTCGCCCGCAAAACGCCTCCTCGCCGGTACACCGGCGCGGCGCGGCTGAGCAGGTATCCGGGGTCGCTGAGGCGGGTTGGCCGGGTGAACACTATTGGCAAATGGAGCGGCTGATATGAACGGTGAAACAGAGTTTTCTGCGCGCAGGGCGGTTCGGCTGGGTTTTATTGTGCTTTTGATAGTTGTCGTTGCTATGCTCGTTCTGGATGCATTTATGCCGAAACCTCCCGGCAGAGACAGGCAGGCGCCCGCCGGTCCGGCGCGGGCGGGTGGCGGCCAGGGCCCCGACAAGTCGCGGCAGGGGAGTGCAGAGCCGGCTAAGCTTGTTCTGCGCAGTATGCTCGCCGAAAAGGGCTGGTACCCCGCCGATGCTAAATTGTTGAGAAAACAGCTCGCAGGTTACTTTGAAAAGGCCCGGGTCGAGCCGATAGAAAACACCGTCGCGGTAATCCTGCCGCACGCCGGCTACGCCTACTCGGGACAGACAGCCGCATATGGGCTGAAAACCGTAAAAGGCAAGTACAGGCGAATTGTCGTGGTCGGGCCGAGCCACTACGTACCGATGGTTGAGATTTTGTCGGTACCGACAGCGACGCATTACCAGACGCCCATAGGCGAGGTGCCGCTGGATACCGCCTTTATCAATAAACTCCTCGAGCATCCGATATTTCAGAATGTCCCGCGGGCGCATCAGCTTGAGCACAGCGTCCAGATAGAGCTGCCTTTGCTGCAGTATGCGTTCGGTGATTTCAAGTTTGTCCCCATTGTGGCGGGTCAGTGCTCTGCCGAGACTATACGCAGAGCCGCCGCCATATTGAAGCCGATGATGGGCGAGGGGACACTCGTGGTTGCAAGCTCGGACTTTACGCATTACGGGCCTAATTACGGCTTCGTGCCGTTTACCGAGAACGTACCTGAGCAGCTCAAAAAACTTGATATGGGCGCTTTCGAGAAGATAGCGGCGCTCGACGCCGACGGCTTTTTGGCGTACAGGCAAAGGACCCGCGCGACAATCTGCGGTTACGTTCCGATAGCGATATTGCTCTCGATGCTCGAGCCGGACAGCAAATGTAAGCTCGTCCATTACGCGACAAGCGGTGAGCTGACGGGCGATTTTACGAACTCGGTCAGCTATCTTGCGGCGGTATTTTCCGGCGCCTGGCCTGACGGGGCCATAACCAAACCGAAGCATATCGAAGCCGCCCTCAGTGCCGACGAAAAAGTGCGGCTTTTGAAGCTTGCCCGCAAAACAATCGACTACTATCTCGAGCATCACCGTATTCCAACCGCCGAACAGCTCGGTATCGGCGTAACCGACGCGATGAAGTCGGCGCGGGCGGCCTTTGTCACACTCACCGAACACGGGATGCTCAGGGGCTGCATCGGCGATATTTTTCCGCGCCAGCCGTTGTATGAATCGGTGATTGAAAACGCCGTCAACGCCTGCGTTCGCGACCCGCGTTTTCGCCCGGTGACAAAGGACGAGCTTGCCGGCATCACAATCGAGATATCGGCGCTGACGGTGCCGAAACCGCTCGAGTCGTGGCAGAAAATCAGAATCGGCACCGACGGTGTCGTGTTGAGCAAGGCCGGCCGCCGGGCGGTATTTCTGCCGCAGGTCGCTCCCGAACAGGGCTGGGACGTCAACGAAATGCTTACACATCTGTCACTCAAGGCCGGCCTTGAGCCAGACGCCTGGAAACAGGGGGCAGGATTTCTGGCGTTCCAGGCGGAAGTCTTTGGTGAAAAACAATGAAGCTCTTTCGCTGGCTTGTTGTCTTCAGTTACGGCCTGTTCAGCATCGGCGCCCAGACGCTGCTCTTCCGCGAATATATCACAGCCTTCGAGAGCAACGACATCAGCGTCGGCATCTTCTTCGCCTGCTGGTTTCTGTGGGTGGCTCTGGGGGCGGTGGCCGTTTACCGCCTCGGCCCGCTTGGCGCCCGGCTTACCGGCAAAATCGAGCTGCTTTTACTTATTTACATCCCCGCCTTTGTTCTGCAGTTGTTCCTGATAATCCAGGCGCGTGCCCTGGGCGGGATTGAATCCTACGCACTTATTTCAATTCCCCGGCTGGTGCTCCTTTCGGTCGTCGTGAACGCACCGGTGAGCATTATCACCGGTATGCTGTTTCCGCTGTTCTGCCGCCGGCTCAGCCCCGCAGGGCCGCTTACGGTCTCCGGCGTCTATATGCTCGAGGCGGCCGGCAGCTTCGTCGGCGGCCTGGGGACAACTTTGCTTCTCGGTGTCGGCTTCAATTCTGTTAAGGTATTCTTTTTGCTTGCATTTGTCGTGTCCCTGTCGGTTTTTTTGTCGCTGGCGGCACGGGCCGGCAAAGACGACCGACCGGCCAATCGCAAATACCGCACGGCAGCCGCCGCCGTTGCACTTCTGCTCTGTCTCTGTGCCGCCGCTTTCGTCGGTACCGGCCTCGATAATCGGCTCGCTCGTTCCCTCAGAACGCTGAAATGGTCAAAGCTGCTGCCCGCCGACGCTTACGTCGGCTCGTTTCGGACGGCACAGGCCGAATATCTCTTCGGCCAATATCGCGACCAGTGGCTGGTTATGCGGCAGGGCACCGTTGTCGAGGCAATGCCCGACGAAGCCGCCTCGGCGAAAACATCGGCCATCGCCCTTTGCCAAAATCCACAGGCGCGCAGGGTCCTGGTTGTCGGTTCGGGGCTGGCCCTGTGTCGCCGGCTCTTAAAGCTGCCGCAGATAAGCAATGTCACCTGGGCCCACTGCGACAGCGAATACGTGCGAAAAGTCGCTTCGTTCATCGGCGCCAAATTCAGGATATCCGACGACCGCTTTGAAGCATTTGCCGGCGACCTTCGTTCCACACTAACAAAAACCGAAAAAACGCCGCCGTTCGATATTGTCATCGTCAATCTCCCGGGGCTGACCAGCTCCGTCCTGAATCGTTACTATACCGTTGAGTTCTATAAGCAGCTCAGGCAGAACCTCGCCCGAAACGGTATCCTGGCGGTGCACACCGCCGGCGGCGCCAATATTATGGGCACCGAGCTTGTCAGTATCGGCGCATCTACGCTGGTGACACTCGAAAAGGTCTTCCCGCATCTCGCCTTGGTGCCGGGCGAGGATACCTGGTTTATCGCATCGGATAATCCGGCGGTTACGGGCGATCCCGGATTGCTGCGCGACCGCTTCGCGGCGATACCGGGCGCAGCCGACATCCTCTCGCCGCAGGCGCTGCTGAGCATTTACCTGCCCGACCGTGCCGAAAAAGCTATGGCCGCCTACCGCAGTGCCGATTTGCCCGGCCGGCTACTGCTCAACAGCGATTCGAGGCCCCTGACACATCTGTACGGCCTGCTGCTGGCCGCAAAGCAGTCGCAGGCGCCCGTCACGCGGTTCGTCAAGCTGCTCGCCTTAGCGGGGCCACTGGTATTGTTTATCCCGATACTCCTCTTTGCGGCCCTGCGAGTTCTTTACATCCGCGGCACTACAGGCGCCGCCGGCAGGTCGAGCTTTGACAGCACATACCTCGTATTTTCCTCCGGTCTGACGGGCATCGGCCTGGTCATCGTTCTGATGTATATGTACCAGATACGTTTCGGCTCGCTCTATCTGCACATCGGCGTCATTTCATCACTGTATATGACCGGCCTGGCGCTTGGGGCGGCCCTGTGCAGATACCTTTTGAGACGCCTGCAGCAGCCGGCAAAGACAATGCTCACCGCAGAGTATGTCCTGTTTGCAGTCGTTGCCGCGCATTCGGTGCTCATTACAATAATTGCCTTCTGGCCCGGCGGCGAGTGGTTCCATACCGTCTTTGCCGCCGCCTTTGTGCTCACCGGCCTGTGCGGCGGCTGCTATTTTCCCATCGCCGACTCGCAGCTTGCCGATGCCGGCCTCGAAGCCGGCAGGGCCGGCAGCAAGCTCGAACTGGCCGACCACCTCGGCGCAGCGGCAGGAGGACTGCTCACCGGTCTGCTGCTTGTACCCGTCGCGGGGACAATGACAACGCTGCTCGTCCTGACGGCCCTGCTCGTCTCGAATGTTCCCGCCGCAGCGCTGAAGATATACAGGCGGCGAAGCCCCTGCCCGGCAGGCACAACCGCTGGGCGGCTGCGCAGGTTCGGCTACGCCCTGTTCGGCGCCGCCGCTATGGTCGTCCTGTGCTCCAATCTGCTCGTTTCAGCCGGCGCCAAACTAAAGCCGGCCCTGACTCAATCCACAGCCCAGCCGCTGGCGGCCGAAATGCAAATCGAACCCGTCAGAGCCATTCTCAAAAACAGCGACCGAACGGTGAATTACTTCAACGTCTATGACCCGCAAAAAAAACTTACCGGCTATATCTTCAGCTCCGCCGAGCTTGCACCGCAGGTCCGCGGCTTCGGCGGCAAAATCAATCTCGCTATCTATGTCGATAAAAACGGCAAACTCCTCGACTTCCATCTCATCCGCTCAAACGAAACACCTGCATACCTCGATATGCTCGGCGGCTGGCTCGGCTTGCTGAAGGGCCGCCGGCTCTTCGGCGACAGGCCGTTTGTCGGCCTCGATACGGTTACGGGCGCAACCACAAGCTCGCAGGCCGTCATTGCCGCCATCGGTAAATCGGCCCGGCGCTTCGCCGCCGGCATACTCGGCAGGGCCGTCGAGCAAACTGCCGCACCTGCCGCACGGCACAATAAGTTTTTCGACATAACTGCCGTTTATCTAACAGCCGCAGTTGTCTTTACACTGTTGGTAATTTTCAAAGGCGGTCTGCTGAGCCGGCTGCTCGTCCTCTCTTTCAACCTTGCCGTCGGCGGCTTCGTCCTGAATACCCAGTACTCCAGCGAGCAGGTCGCAACCATTCTGTCCGGGCATATACCCGCAGTCGCATTCAGCGGTGTTTTCCTGCTCGGTGTGGGCATATTGATTCTTGTAATACTGCTGGGCAATATCTACTGCGGCTACCTGTGCCCGTTCGGCGCATTACAGGAGCTGGCCGGCTATGTATTGCCGAAGCGATTCAGGCCTTCAGTACATCCTGAGCAAATGCTCAGGGCGAGATTCATCAAATACATCGTCCTGTTTGTCTTTGTGGTTCTTTTCTTTATCTCGAGGGACAGAACAATCCTCGCCGCCGACCCGCTTGTAGCCGTGTTTAGCATTCGCTTCTGGGTTCACAATTTGCGCTCACCGACCGGGCTGCTTGTGATTGCCGCTCTGGCCGGCTCGGTTTTCTACACCCGCTTTTGGTGTCGCTACCTGTGCCCGGCGGGTGCGTTCCTGTCGCTGTTTAACAAAATTACGATACTGAGGCGTTTGCTGCCGGCAAGGCATTACGGCAACTGTGAATTCGGCATCACCGCCGCCGACCGGCTCGACTGCATATACTGCGACAGGTGCCGAGGCGGCTTCAAAGCCCCGACCGAGCGGCCTGATTCATACGTCCCGGCGAGCCCGCCGGCAAAAGCCCTGTCACGATACCTCGTATTGGCCGCTGCAATTACGGCGATATACGCATCCGGCCTCGCAGTCGTCAGGTTTAACCGGCTTATGCACTTTACCGGCAGCCGGGCGTCGGCGATAAGCGCATCGGGCGGCCAGCCGAGGGACGTTGACCTGCGCAAAATCGAAAAAATGATTAAGGAAAAAAAACTCTCCGACAAGGAAGCGGACTATTACAAAAAAATCGAGTAGGCCGGGACACCAATGCACCAACCGGCTTAACGGCGAAAATAGCTGATTAGCCAGAGTATCAGCGTCAGGACGATTGAGATTATTATGCAGGTAGTAATCGGCAGATACACCCTCCAGCTCTTCGAGCCGAGCTGCAAATCCCCGGGCAGCCGAAACAGGCCCATTTTGCCGAGAAGTATGCTTATCCCGCCCAGGGCAACTATGAAAAGCCCGAGGACAATCAGCCATTTACCGATTTGTTGCGGTCCGAATCCCGTCACGAATAATATCCTGAAAAACGAATACCCCAACAACCCGTCAGTTTAAACCCACCCAAATCGGGGCGACTGGACTTGAACCAGCGACCTGCCCCAGGGGCCGCGCTAACCGGTGGCCGCCTGGTCAATCAGAGAATCATTCGCTGCCAACTTCTTCTTTTCGAAGGCGCCGGCACGTGATTTAAGGAAGCGCTCCCGCCTGGCGGCTTCACTGCGGTTCGCAAATTCCTCGTGATATGTCAACTCCCACGGTCCGCGCTTTGCAGTATAGTTTTTTCGACTCTGATTGTTGTGCTGTTGCAAACGACGCAACAAATTCTTTGTTTGACCAATATAGAGACTCCCGTCTTTGCAAGAACGCAAAATATATACATAAAAACCCATCAATCGGGGCGACTGGACTTGAACCAGCGACCTCTTGACCCCCAGGCACATCAGGGGGAAAATCTAACTTCTGTGTTATCAAGCATTTACGACAGAAGTCTTTGTCGTATAAGGATTTGCGTTGTCCATACTTGTCCGCCGTTGTCCGCCTATATCTACCCAAAGTTGTACGGATGGTTGTAAAAATCACAGCAAAGTCAACAGTTTAATAGCTCGCTGCTTTTGCCCAAGGACTTTCTCACGCCGGGCCTGATAGTCTTCGTAGGGTTCTCCTCGTTTTCGTTTTGCTGGTTTCATCTTGGCCTGCTTTATCAGTTTCCTTTTGTAGTCTGCACTGATAATACCTTCCGGCAATTTGCCTTTTCGGCCAGCTTTATCCCAGAGCATAAACTTGCGGGCCTTCGTTGTCATCTCTTTTTTCCAGGTGCGTATCTGTTGGATGTCCGGGTTTGCCTTCTTGTACTCGACTTTCACTCCTTTGTAAAGGTCATCAAGCTCGTGCATTACCTGGTGGGCGATGGTCAACTGGTTTACCTGCTGCTCCAGCTTGGCTTTCTTCGCCACATTTACATTGTTCGTTTCTTGCATACACCTTATGGGAGAGTGCATTGGGAGGCACGAGCCAATAGATGGACCGTAAAAATTAAGATGAACCAAAAGGAAAAATATATTGGTCGGTTAAAAGACGAAATTGAAGCAGCAAAAGCATACGACCAATCCGCTTGAGGACCGTCTGTTCATACAGAGACGGCAACATCCGAGCATCGTCATTCGGGTCGGGCATCCAGCCATAGGGTAAAATTTTACTCATTCGCCGGCCGATTGCCTGGTTTCGCAAGATACCTTCACTCGTCCGTTCTCAGATAAGGCCTGCCCGAAGCTCTAGAGCAGCATCAAGAATCGTGCTTACAAACTTGCCCGCGGCTGTCGAATTGGTTGTCTCAACAACGGCTTCCTCCAAACCCTCAATGTCAATCCTTGTATTCGTTGCTCTCTGTATCTTCTCACTGTTCACTATTACAACCCCTTTCCTACAACCAGTTGTACCCCTACAGTTTCGCCTGCTACACAAGGATAGCCTGCGTACAAGCCCTGGTGATTTATAGAATGATGCCGTAGGCGAAAGTCAAAGGTCTGGTCAGTTGGTTTTTCATAAGTTCTACTTCTCAAAGGAGTTCAATATATCAATCATTGTATTTGTCTTTCATGCGTGAAAGTTAAAACTTACCAATTTTCAGCTTTGTCTTTCATCTACGGCAGTGGTTTACCTTTCGTCCACGGCAGTTGTTTCTGTTTTCACAGTGAACTTCCGCCCGTGTTTATTTCCCTTCCGAAAGCCACCATCTATCGGTTTTCTGTCCCTCTCTGGAGGTGCTTGCCATCCTGATTCCCCGTAATTCTTCCACCTGTCTATCAAGGTGAAAAGGTTCTTTTTGCCGTGTTTCCCAGGTACCTTTGTCACTTCAATAAAACCAAACTTCTCCGCCGCTTGGATCGCCCGTGAGTAAGTGCTGTCTCCGATATTGTACTTCTGCTTCAGGTAGCGATACGGCAGCTCAATTTCACCATTATTAGTAATCACCCAGATCCCCTGCCTCTTGCCGGGCTTAGTGGTCAGATTTTTCTTCTCCATCTTCCGCCTTTCCCAAAGCAAACCCAGCACAATAGCTGAAGTCGGACATTTCTTAATCATTGCTCGATATGCTGGGGAGCCAAAAAGGCCGCGTTTAATCCATATCACATTCTTTTTATGCCTCTTGCCCAACCTTTCATACCCTCCCGGCCTGATTGTCATTGCTTGACCGCTGAACCGGCTCTGTCGGCGACTTTACGAGCTTCTGGTAAGGACGATAAGCGTAAAAGGCACAGGTATAACCGCTGCATCTTTCAACTTCACTGCGAACGTATCCGCAGCACTCAAGGCAGTTGAGCTTGATTGCCTCTCTTGGTGAAGCTCCGCCGCTCGTAACTCTGTCAAACAACTTCCTGTATTTGGAAGGCATGGCCGCCCGGTGTTCCTGGAGTTTGCTTACCATGATGGTTGGTCCTCTTCTGTCAACCAGTCGATACAATTTTCACATACCCTATCACGTACAGCTTGAAGATATGCCGCATCTGATTTTTCGGTCTCAAGCTCGGTGTTGAAGAGTTCAGTGTCGATAACGCTGTCAATAGATTCAGACAGAATGTGCTGCAACTGTTCCGGTGTGAGGGCTTCTAACTCATAGACCTTTTTGCCGTATCGCTCGACAAAACCTTTGTATCGTGTCGATTTTTTCTTGGCTTCGCCTGTATTGTCAGCCAATAGAAACCGTTCAACGTGTTCGAGATTCAACCCGACACGGACGGCCTCAGTATCGTATTCGTAAAAATCAGATCTTAATGATTGCAACAAACTCTCACCGATATTCACGCCTTCCGGATCAAAATCACCCAGCACCAGCAAGAGAAGGCGTTCTTTGCCGCTTCGCCTGAATCGCTGTACTATCTCAAAACGAGCAGGTAGGCTGCTGTAGCCGCGTCCTATTGTGTACGGAATGTTGTACCGTCCGCACACAGGTTCTATGATACTCTCGACAGTCATCTTCTCAGCGACAACTTCAAAATGTAGCGGTTGCGATTGTTGAAGGTCGCGGCGATAATTTTTGAGGAAACCATTCAATTCTTGCCGTACGAACCCTTGGAGGTTGCCGTGGACATACCAGTTCGACGTCGGACGCGTCGGGTCACTGATGGCGGCCATTGGAATTTCGCCATCCAGTCTTAGCCGCGTCAGCAGGTCGCAGGTGTCTTGGTAGCTGGCTCGGTTATTTCTGTAACGACTCTTAGGGTTCTTGGTATTTCGTAATGGTGGGTGATTCAGCAACCGGTAGTGAATCTGCCGATCTGAAAGCGGCCAGAATTTGCGGTTTTCGATGATGATGCATTTTATCGCATCCACCATTTCGTCCTTGACCCTGCTGACAGTTTTGCGGCGGCCTCGCTGGTCGACCTGTATTGTCTCGGTTGTAATCGCAGCAGCTTTCTCCCTATGCCGGATTAACGCCCGGTAGGCTTCATCTGGGTCTGTCCTCACCACAACCTCCCGTACCGCCTCAGCGCGAGTTTTCACTCGCTGAACATTGTACGCCGTCAACCGTTTCAGGAACTCAGGATCGTCATGCCTTATGCCCTCGATACGGCACGGCACTTCACTCAGACCTGCAAGAATCGCCGCCTCACGCCGGCGATGCCCAGAAAGGATATAGCCATCGGCTGATATTGCTAATGTTTCAAGAATACCATTCTCGGCAATGTCCTGAGCAAGCTCTCTGATTGCCGGGTCTTTAGGATCGACCGGTTTGTAAATCTTGTTGTTGCAAGGACTTGGTATCAGGTCGTGAGGACAAATCATTACAGAAGTCAGACTTGTCTGACTTTGGGTCTCTTTCTTGACGGTCTGTTTGATTTCAACTTGTTTTGGCATAAACATTTCTCCTTCCTGCGCATGTTTTTTCCTGGTAAAAAAGATTTGACAAAGCTTGCTTGTTCCGGTAAGGTAATGGCGGTTGGTTGTGGGGTCGCCCGGCAAGGCGGCCTTTTTTTATTGATTTGTCCCTCATTTCTGTGCCTCCTTCAAAGCCAAAAATCTGTCAAGCGGTGGGCCGCCAAGCTCGACGAATAGCCGTAAATCCGCCACAGAGTACAATAGACATCCTCCGCACCTGATTGCCGGTGGAAGCTGACCGCAACTTCGCATAGTGGCAAACTTGCGAGGTGATACCCCGAGCAAACGAGCCGCCTCTTTGGGCCGGACTGCCAGCGGTTCGAGCTGTAGGATCTCCACGGCCTTACTCATCGGGGCCCTCTCACTTGGATGTCCCGCAAATGCTCCTTGATCAAAGTTGCCTGCTGTGTGCTAAACAAGCGTGTCATAGCAATTCTCGCGATGGGTTTTATGCGGTGTTTTTTAATAATGTAATCGACCCGCCGAGGCGGCTCATCGAGTGCGTCAGCAATCTGTGAGAGTGTAACCATTCCGTCAATAGCCATTTGTTTGTGTCTCCAACAACAAAAACTGTCATTGTGTTTTCGACAAACTTCGGCGATCTCTTAGAGAGATCTGGATGGTAAAGAATTGAATGGTTAATTGTTTACCAGTAGCGAGATTTTAAATCTTGATTTGTGGCGACAAACTTAGGGATTTGAAGAAAAAATATTTATAGGCAAACGAATTGTTTACCAGTTGATTATTTTATCGTAAAGTTCTGGACGGTGTCTTTTTAGGAAGGATTTTAGTAATTTTCCACGTTGTGTGTTTTTTCCATCATAAGGGAATTTGTATTTATCAACAAGGTATGACCACTTATTTCGGGGTGAAGTTGGCGAAAAATTGAACTGTTCAATCTTCCTAATTATCTTAATGCGATCCGGATTAATCGGTCTACCTTTTCCTTTATTTTGATTTTCTAATACAAATTTCCCCCCTTTTTCTAATGCACCACGTATTCGGCCTACATTGGGATGTTCTTTGGTTGAGTAGGGCCCGGGGAAAATCACGCTTACGAGAAAATATATTTGCTCAGCAAGCCAAACGTGTGGATCAAAGCCATCGATCTCAAACTTGCAGTCATCGAGTTTCTCGTCAGAAGCCAGCCATTGCTATAAAAACGAGCTTTCGCCAATGGGGGGGAAGCTCATTTATTGCGGCGTCCCAGGCTTTGCCGAGATCGTCAAACTCATCCCCATTAAGCCATTGCTCCGCGGGTTTAAGCACTTTGCGATTTTCTCTTGCGAATTTTGATAGCTCCTTAAATAAATCTTCCATTTTTACCCACAAAAAAAACCAGGCAGGTGTGGTCGGGCTTTTGCCGAGCCCCGTGTGGATTACTCCAGCATAACACCTATCTGGCTTGGAAATCTCGTTCTTGAGCAAAATTTGACCATTGCGAGTATAGCATCTCAAGCTCTCTTCGTTAAGGGTAGATCCTGGCAGATAAATGACAGGGTGTAGCACGATTTTTAGGCACATTTTCCTATCACAGATTCCCAAAGGTCAC
>CAYMYK010000024.1:19826-21753 GCA_964394625.1 uncultured Pirellulales bacterium | reverse complement strand
TGACCTTTGGGAATCTGTGATAGGAAAATGTGCCTAAAAATCGTGCTACACCCCTCGAGGCCTCGATAAAGAAAAATCAGTTGAGTTCTGCCGGATAACCGATATAATAAGTGGTTTGATTTGTACGCGAAATTCAGATTTTTCAGGGAGACCAAAGAATGGCCAGGAAGATAAGTATCAGCTTTGTAATCGCCGGTGTGGTTGGTTTTGTCGTATTTATGGCCGGCTGTGCGCCCGGCGGCGCCGGCGAACAAGTGGTTAAGCCCGGCATAGAACCCGAAAAGGGGGCATTGCAGCCGGAGGCGAAGGAGCCAACGGTTGTTGCAGAGCAAGCCGTCCAGCCGGAGGTTAAACCCGAAGCGGCGCCGCCGGCGCCGGCGGTCGAGCAAGAGCAGGGGCTGATGCTGGCTTTGATGCCGATTACAGGTGAGCAGGCAACTTACCGGGTAAGCACTCAGTCGCAGCGCAGAATCAACTGGGAAGGGCCTGTCGGCAGTGATGAGATGTTCAAGGAAACTCACAACGACAGTAATCTTGAGCTTATCTACAACGAGAGCATAACGAACGTGGGCAGCAATGCCAGGGCGACTGCACAGATAACGATAGAGAAGATAAAGTGCCAAAGCGTTGTCAAGAACAATACCGTGCTGGACTATGACAGTTCGAGAGCGGCTGACGCGAACAATATCCTGTCGAAGCTGATTGGCCGAAGCTATATGATTGAGTTCACGCCGGATAACCGGATTCCGACCGTCTCCAACCTTGCCGCAGGGCGTTCGTTGATGTCGGGTACTTCTATGGCGGCCCGGGTGGGTCTGAAGATATTTTCCCCCGAGCTGATAAGAATAAATCACGGCACTCTGTCGCTGCCCGGGCCCAAAAAGACTATTAAAAAGGGCGATACCTGGAGCAAGATAAAGACATTTGATTTCGGCCTGATGGGACTGAAATCGTTCGAGAAGATATATACGCTGAAAGACGTCGAGGAAAATGGCGGCCGGCGTATTGCGGATATCGAGATGCATGCGATACCCACGGCCAAGGTTGAGAGGGCTTTTAAGAAGAGGCAAAACGAGGCGCAGCTTCCGGAGAGTTTTGACAGTAACGATACTTACACGGGCCGGGCAAAGGTAGATATTGGCGACGGCAGAATAGAGAGTTGTCACGAAGAGCTGCACGCCAACTGGGTTGCGGCCCTGCCGGGAGAGGGGCAGGAAGAACCGGTCGTATTGAAAATGAGCGCTATCCGAACTTATGACCTTGAGAAGATTAAATGACTAAAACAGGTACTCTGATTGTTCTGTTGTTTGTCCTTGTGGGTTGCGGCGGTCCGGCCGGCAAAAAGGCGTTACCGGCCAGCGGGCCCGGCACCGGGGGCAGGGAACTGCTAAGCGTTGACTTCAGGAAGGACCAGGTCCTCAGGTATAAATTCGTCTCCGGCAGAAACATAGCCGTTGACTGGGGCCAGACGCAAAAGGGCTCGCGCAAGACCGAGAGCAAGGTTGACAAATCGACAGAGTCGCTCGAAATGGTCGTTGATTTCAGGCCCGTCGAGGTGGAACCATACGGCCTTAATACGGTAAGGGCCACGTGCAAGTCAATAAAAATTGTGCGAAGTGCGAACCTTCGAGGTCGCGGCTCGGGCCGGGATGCAGCCGGCTATTTTAATGGCAAGAGCTGGACACTTAAAGTGGGCCCTACCGGCGGGATAGAAGATGCCTCGCAGCTTTACGATTTGCTTCGGCAGGCCGGCAGCAAGGCGATTAGGCCCAACCGCAGCCAGGGGGTGGTCAAAGACCCCGACATGCTCTATGACGTAATCGCATTGCAGTGGTTCCTCTGGGACTCGATTTCGAGCGTGGTTAATGCTTCGCAGGGCCGGCTTCTCGGTGACGAATGGCATTCGCGACTTCCCATCCCTGCGCCT
>CAYMYK010000024.1:0-19816 GCA_964394625.1 uncultured Pirellulales bacterium | reverse complement strand
TGTGGGCGTCGAGAGATGTGACGTACAAACTGGCCCAAATCAGCGAGAGCGAAAAGGGCAGGCTGGCCATAATAGAAAGCAGATTTGCGCCTGGCAAGACGCGGCCGCAGGAATGGCCTGTGCCTTATTCAGAGCCGTTTCAGATGGCCGGGATGTTCGGCTTTTTGAGGGCCTACAAGATGCTCGGCTTAGAAGGTACCGGCCGGGAAAGCTTTAATATCGACGCCGGTCGGACCGAAGGATACGAGCACCAGTATAAAGTTCAGTTGCAGGCGTCTTTGCCCATGGGCCTCGGTGTTCACCCCAAAATAACCATAGACCAGACGCTGCAGATGGAGCTTGTTGAACCGAAGACCGCTGTGAAGAGCCGGCCCTGAGGCGGGCGATTTCAAATCGCGACCGGGCGGAACCGGCGAAGCGGCCACTTCGGTGCGATATGCCGGCAATAACGACAGGTAAGATGGGCTTAACTTAGAGGCATCGACTGAGTTGGAACGCAGGAACTTATGGGCGCCCTGGCGTCTCAAGTACATCCAGGGGCTGGATAAGGGCACGGGGCCGGGCAAGGCCGGCAAGGCGCCTGCGGACGGCGCTGAATGCTTCATCTGCCATAATCTCGATAATCCACAGGATGACGACAATAATCTTGTCCTTTGGCGCAGCACTCTCAGCATAGTTATTCTCAATCTTTTCCCGTACAACAACGGTCATCTGTTAGTGGCGCCGGCTCGCCATTTCGCGGAGCTTGAGCAGGCCAGCGACGATGAGCTGCTCGAGATGACCAAGCTTGTCAGGGAATGTATCAAGGCGCTGTCGCTTGCGCTCAAACCGAACGGTTTCAATGTCGGTATGAATTTCGGCAGGTGTGCCGGGGCGGGGCTGCCCGGCCATTTGCATATTCACGTTGTCCCGCGATGGAATGGGGACACGAATTTTATGAGTGTGTGCAGCAGCACCGATGTTATCAGTCAGAGCTTGTCCGAGCTTCTCGGCCTGCTCAGGCAGACAAGCAAAGAGCACAACCTTCCCGACTTACGCTAATTATGCCCAGAGAACTTGCCCGTTATGCCGTCACCGAGCGCAACAGCCGGGGCCGCAGATTCGCTGAAAAGCCGCATCCCTATCGCAGCGGCTTTGAACGCGACCGCGACCGGATAATCCACTGCTCGGCGTTTCGCCGCTTAGAGGGCAAGACCCAGGTCTTCACGCCGGGCTTAGACGATTACTACCGGACTCGGCTTACGCACAGTATCGAGGTTGCGCAGATTGCAAGGACCATCGCAAAGGCCCTCGGCCTGAACGAAAATCTTACCGAGGCGATATGCCTTGCGCACGACCTGGGCCATCCGCCTTTCGGCCATGCCGGCGAAAGTGTCCTTAATGAATTGATGGCTGAGTTCGGCGGCTTCGAGCACAACCAACAGACGCTGCGAATAGTTGATTTACTCGAGCATCCATATCCGGATTTTATGGGTTTGAACCTGATGTACGAGACACGTCTCGGCCTGGCCCGGCATCGAAGTCCCTACGATGAGCCAGTGATGGACGGTTTTGCCGAAAAGAGCTGCTCGCTCGAGGGACAGGCGGCGAACATCGCCGACCGTATAGCATATAACTGCCACGACCTCGA
This sequence comes from uncultured Pirellulales bacterium, assembly GCA_964394625.1. Lineage (GTDB taxonomy): Bacteria > Planctomycetota > Phycisphaerae > Sedimentisphaerales > Anaerobacaceae > JAUVYV01. The sequence goes on along the minus strand of CAYMYK010000024.1, from coordinate 18,186 downwards.
AGACGGCCAGCGGGCACGACTCATCAACGCCGAACAGTTGACGCATATCGAACTTTTCACCGAAGCCCAAAATAAAATGAACGCCGGCGCGATTGAGGACCGAACAATCAAACGCACGAGAACGGCAAAGGCGATTATCGACAAGCTCGTCGGCGATTGTATTGACACAACCCGCAGCTCGCTACGTCAGTTTCACATAGCAACCGTTGACGATGTCTATGGCAGAAGCAATGCGGTCGTTGTTCTTTCGCAGCGCAGCAGCACGCAGCTCGCCGGGCTTGAGAAGTTTCTGCTGGCCAATTTCTACCGGCACAAGCTCCTTAGGAGTACCGCAGCAAAGGTCGAGAACTGGCTCGGCTCGCTTTTTGCCAAACTGTGCGAAAGGCCCGACCTTATGCCGGGCTATTTTCGCCGGTTCATACCCGAGCAGGGCCTTCAGCGCAGCGTTTGTGACTACATTGCCGGGATGACCGACAGGTTCTGCCTGAAGATGCTCGAACTTTAGCTGAGACGGCTGGGTATATCCTTTGACTTGGTTTAACGGGCCGGTTAATCTCCTTTGATTATGAAACGTCTGCTTGCATCCTGTTTTGGCCTTGGCCTGCTGCCGGTCGCCCCGGGTACATTTGGCTCGCTGCCGCCGGCCGTGGTATTTGCGCTGCTTCGGTTTTTTGACGGCCCGGCTGCATTGTCTGCTGTGGTAATGGCCATTTTGGCTCTGGCGGGTTCTGTTATATGTGTTGTCTGCTCGCCGGCTGTAATAAAGGCCGCAGGTTCGCAGGACCCGCGCGAGGTGGTCGCCGACGAACTGGCCGGTCAGTCTGTTACCTTCGTTATCGTCTCAGCCGCCGCAGCCGGCTCGCTTAACGGCAGCAGAGCTTTTCTGCCGGCCGCTGCCGGCTTTCTGCTTTTTCGTCTGTTCGATATAGTCAAGCCCTGGCCCATCCGCAAACTCGAAAAACTGCCCGGCGGATGGGGTATTCTTGCCGATGATTTATTGGCAGGCGTGTATGCAGGAATAGCCCTGCTCGTTTTTTTGAGGTTGTGGATGTATTACTTTCGTGCAGTTTGACTTAGGAAGCGTCGATGGGCGAGCAGTACAGCGTCGAAGTTTGTAATGGGCTGGCTGAGCGGTTCCGTCGCTTAGGTATTGAACGACCGATGCGAATCAGCCGGTACGACGCCGGAGCCGAGCTTACTTACACCGTCACCGGCCTGGCCAGGCCCGATAATGCACGGGTGCGTCTGGCGGTCGAGAAATTTGTCGGCGGCGGATTTGCCGGTCAGGTCTATCAGGTAAGAATACTCGATATTAACTGTGATGCGGAGCCGCTGCCGGGCCTCGAAATCGGACGGCTGTATGCGATGAAGATTCTCGTGCCGCCGTCGGCGTTTTCGCGTTTTTTCCGAAACGCCCTGTACCGGGTGGGTTTCCAGGCGGCTTTTCAACTTCAGGTAAATCCCTCGGCGGCAAGGACGGGGGCGCTCTGGCAAAAATTCATTCGCCGGGCGGCAAAAATCCGCTTCGGCGATGAGCGCACCGTTGTCGATATCTACGCTACGTTTGTGGATGAGAAAATCGGAAGCTGCGGCGAGTTAAGCGAGTGGGTTGAGGGCAGGACGTGGCGATTAGAGGTGGACGACCGGCTGGATTTGCTCAAGCGCTGGCGCCGGGGAAGGGCCGTCGATAGCGAAAAGCTCGGCTCAGCCGAGTACAGGGCGAAAAAACAATTTATGGCCGAGTTTGTAAAGCTGCTGCGGGACATCGGCGCCTGCGAGCTTGGGCGGCAATACGAATGGTCAACGTGCAAGAGCCAGCCGAATGTCCTCAAAAGAAAAACCACCGACGCCGACGCCACAGCGGGCCTGGTCGCCGTCGATTTCAGAGCCGGTCTTGCGCTCCTGCCCTTTTTGCCGATGAGTCCGGGCGATATCAAGCTCATAGCCGCCGGCCTTGCCCGCGGCTCACTCGTCCAGTTCGACAGGGGCGACCTCGCAAAGCTCGAGGCGTTTGTGCAGGCGCACGGGGCTGAGTTCGCCGATATGCAGTCGATGCTCGACAAGCTCAAAGACGCCGAGCGGATATATCGCAGCTCAATTCCGGATATAACCCACAATCATATTCGGCTGTTTTACAGCGGCCAGCTCTGGTCAACGATGCTCTCCTCGGCCGTCACCGGCTGGCGTATTCGCAACCTTACCGACGACAACCGGAGCAGGAAATTCGCCGGCAGCAAAATCCTGACTCTGCTCTTTTGCATCCTTGGTATTTTGCCGTTTCTCGGCAAAGTCCTCCGCCGCTGCTGGGCAAGGCCCGACTGGCGAAAACACTACGCATCAATCCTGACAAGCTTCGATTATCTGAAGCGCAGCATAAGGGGCCGCATCATCGAAAAGACCATCGACTGGCACCGAAAAGGCAGAATCAACGCTAACCGCGCCGGCAAATTCGCCGACCAGCCCTGCCGATACTTCCGCCACCTGCCGATGGCTATTCTGCCTGCGGGCCTGCACAGATTCATAACCGACCGGCAATTCTTCACGGAAAAACTGCACTACATTTTCGTTCGCCCCGTCAGATTGTATTTCAACGCCGCTCTGCGTGAGCAGTGGCTTCGCGATATGATTGCCGAAGGGCAAAACAAGCAGATGCTCAGTGACGAAGACGCCGGCGTTATTATCTCTCGATTGAACGAGCCGTTCATACAGAAGTACCTGATATGCCTTGTTGTACATCTGTTGACACTGCCGGTAACGCAGATAGTTTCGGTGATAATTGCCGTTATTTATGTACTGACACATCCTGAAATGCCGCGCGCCCAGGCGTGGGGGACAGGGGCGGGGATAATTGCGTTTTTTCAGGTCGTCCCGATTTCGCCCGGCTCGCTTGTTCGCGGCCTGTATGTGGTCTATTTGGTCGTCTCCGAACGCAATTTCAGGGATTACAACATAGCCGTCTTTCTCGGTTTTTTCAAATACATCGGTTATCTTGCTTTCCCGATTCAGATGACATATCGCTACCCGGTCCTGGCGAGATTTATGGCGGCCCACTGGGCGACCGAGGCGGCGCACGTCGTGCCGGTTTTCGGCGAACGAGGCGCCCTGTTAGAGCACTGGGTATTCCGGCTGTTCTACAACTGGCCCCTGACGATTGCGCAGCGGATGCGAAGGCGGGCGCTGGTTCGAGCGTTACAGAAACCCAGGTATTGGCACATCGGTTTGTGTGCTGCGGCGGCGACGGCGGCTCTCGGGGCCGTCGATTACACTCAGCTTGAAACACTTGGAAACCTGCCCGGCTTAAAAGACATCTGGCCCGCTGCACTGCTCGTACCGCTTATCAGCGGCGCCGCGGTCACTCTGGGCTGCGGCGGTGCAGCACTCGGCAAGAGGATTATATCGGCCTGTCTGTGTGGAATCATACTCGGGCTGCTTGAGCCGGCAGTTTCTTTCTGGCTTGTTCAATCCGCCCCGGCGAGTGATATTATCCGCACCTGCGCCTGGCGGGTATTCATATTTGCGGCCCTGGCAACCCTCGCGGCAGTGGTCACAGAGCTGGCCCTGCCGGACCCCGACCTCCGAAAACCCAGCCCCTGAACCGTGCCATCCACAGGCCAAATCTCCCGCTTAAACAGAAAAAATCCTTCCGCTCGAATTTTTACATCTTTTCACGAGCATTATGCCTTGTCAAAAGCCGGCGATTATGAGACAATCCACCCGCCGGACTAAACTTTTTTCGGAGTGAAGTATAATATGTTAAATGGATTCAACTCACTTTGTGATGATTTTTATCTGGATATGTACGTCAATACCGTGCTGTCGCTGCCGACACAGCGTGATACCATCCTGGCTTTTTTCGAGCGTATCGGCAAGCAATTCCCTTCGATGGGCAATTTCTACATCGGCGAGAACAACGAGTATTGTCTGGAGCAGCAGAAGAGCAGCGGCCGCTATCGATGGCTCACTCTCGAGTCGGACCGCATCGGCTCAGGGGTGGTGAATCCCTCGTCTTTCGAGGATGCGTACGTTCAGCACCGGTTAGTGCTCGAGCTTATTCCCTATATGCTCAGTGTCGGCCATCTTGACATTGATTCGCTGGACGTTACCTTCGCGATGGATTTCGACTGCACTGTCAGCCACGACGAGGTAATAGCCGAGGCGCTCGGTCCGGCGGGTTTCAACTGCCTTCTGGATTTGCCCAGCGGCAGGGCAATTGACTACTCGCCGTCAATCGTGGTTGCGCTGTCCGATGACAATCGCACCCAGGGGCGAGTGAGCATAGAATCGAAAACGAGCGTTTACGACCCGGCCAGGCAGAGGCGAAACGCGGACGACGCCATCACGCTGGCCTTTACTGTTCGTCAGTACCCCTCGAGTGCGCATAAGTTCGATTCGTTGAAGTCGTTCGAGAACCAGTGCAACTGGGCCGAGGCGCTTATGAGCGAGAAGATAATTCCGGGGCTCGTCAAGCCCCTCATTAACGTTATCGCACAGAAAAGAGTGATATAAACGCCGGGGAAGGAATTCAATGATTATCGAGGCGCCCTTCAGTAAACACAGAAGGAACACGTTCTTCATCTGGATTGCTGTTTGTATCGTGTTGGCGGCTGTTTTTGCTTACGATGGTTATCTGAGCAAATACGAATGGTCAAGGCGCTCCGGCTTCTACAGGAAACATGTTATCAACAATGACGGCGTGCCCAGCTCGACAATGATTTTCAACCAAAAGTCGCCGCCCTTTTTCATTGCCGCAGCCGTCATTTTAGGTGTGTGGCTGCTTGCGATAAAAAACAAAAAGCTCACCGCCGATGACACCGAGCTTCTCATCGACGGCAAAAAGAAAATCGGCTGCGAGTCCATACGGAAAATAGACAAAACGTTTTTCGAGTCGAAGGGCCGTTTCACGCTCACGTACAAAGACCAAAACGGCAAAGAGTTCGATATTCGGCTCAGTGACAGAACCTATGATAACTTAGGGGCAATTCTTGAGCATCTTGTGGCAAAAATCAGTTGAAATCACTGCTGATAATGTCTAAACTCACCGCCCGTTGGCCGCAATGGGGTACTTGATGCTCGATGCTCGATACTCGATGCTCGATGCTCGATACGCGCCTCGGTGGTTACCGGTAGTCTTAAACAAAAAGGAAGGTCAATGAATTGCTGTGTTGTGGGATTGCAGTGGGGAGACGAGGGTAAGGGTAAAATCGTTGATGTCCTTGCCGAGGACAGCGATATTGTCGTCCGTTACGGCGGCGGCGCGAACGCCGGTCATACGGTGGTGGTCGGTGACAGCCGATTCGCCCTGCACCTGTTGCCCAGCGGCTCGATTCGGCCCGACACCGTCTGTGTGATTACAAACGCCGTTGTCGTGGACCCGGAGACCTTAATCGCCGAGATTGCCGGTCTGGCCGAGAAGGGGATTTCGCTCCGGGGCCGGCTGTGGGTCAGTGAGAACGCCCATATGGTTATGAGTTATCACAAACAGGAAGACCGTCTGCGGGAAGAGTCGTTAGGCAAGAACAAGATTGGGACCACCATCAGGGGAATCGGGCCCTGCTGTTCAGACAAGATTGGAAGAAGCTATGCCCTTCGCATGGGCGACTTAAGAGATTTGGACGCTCTCAGGGACAAGCTCGAGGCCATAGCGGAGTACAAGAGCAAGGTCTTTAGCGCTGTTTACGGGGCCGAGCCGGTGGATGCCGAGGCGCTTTTCGAATCGTGCAGCAGTTTTGCCGACAAGCTGCTTGGCTTTGTAACCGATACGACCGAGTTTCTTCACCGCCAAATTGCCGCTGGCAAATCCATTCTTTTTGAAGGCGCGCAGGGAACACTGCTTGATATCGACCACGGAACGTTTCCTTTTGTAACAAGTTCCAACTCAAGCTCGCTCGGTATGCCCGCCGGCGCCGGCGTCCCGGCAAAATTAGTCGATAAATTTATAGGTGTGGCCAAGGCATATACCACCAGAGTCGGTTCCGGCCCACTGCCTACCGAGCAGGATAACAAAATCGGCCAATATATCCGCGATAAAGGTCACGAGTACGGCACGACGACGGGGCGGCCCCGCAGGTGCGGCTGGTTCGACGCCGTGGCGGTATCGTACTCGGCGGCTATAGGCGGGATTGACTCGGTGGCGCTGATACATCTCGATACGATGTCGGGCCTGAAAGAGCTGAAGGTCTGCAAAGCATACGAAATAGACGGCAGGGAAACCGCCTTCTTCACCGCCAACAATGCGAAGCTCTCGCGGGCGCGGTGTGTCTATGAGACCGTTGACGGCTGGGACGAGGACATCAGCGGCGTCGGTGATTTTGACGATTTGCCTCAAAACGCGCAAAATTACATAACCCTGCTGGAGCGGCTTATCGGCAGGCCGATTGCAATCATCGGCGTAGGCCCGAAGCGCAGCCAGACGATATTCAGGTGATTTCGAGTGGATAAGTTGCAGATTCCAGGAGAAGATAAGCTGAAAAGAACCGCCGAGCGCCTCGGCATAGCCGTTGCGGACATACCCCGGCATATCGCAATAATTATGGACGGCAACGGTAGATGGGCGCAGAGAAAAGGGCTGCCCCGGCCGATGGGCCACCGGCAGGGCGGAAAGACCGTCGAAAAAATCGCCCTGGCCTGTGTCGATTTAGGCATCGAGTCCCTGACCATCTATTCATTCAGCATAGAGAACTGGAAAAGGCCGAGGTCCGAAGTTAATTCTTTGATGCACCTTTATACCGAATATCTGGTCAAGATTCGACCTACGCTGACGAGCAATAACGTCCGCCTGGTTCATTTGGGCCGGCTGGCAAAGCTGCCTTCTTCCGTCAGGGCCGAGCTGGCGCAGACTATGAAGCTGACGGCGAAGAATACGGGGATGATTCTCGCACTTGCGCTTAACTACGGAGGAAGAGCCGAGATTATCGACGCGACAAAAAAAATTGCGCAAGAATACAGGGCAGGCCGACTGCGGCTGAAAAACATCGACGAAAAGTGCATCAGCAGCCATTTGTACACCGCTGCTCTGCCTGACCCTGACCTGTTGATTAGAACCGCAAACGAAATGAGAGTAAGCAACTTTCTGCTCTGGCAGATTTCCTACAGCGAGTTCTACGTTACCAGGACACTCTGGCCCGACTTTAAGAAGTCGGATTTGGAAAGAGCGATTCTGGCATACGCAAGACGGACTCGTCGTTTCGGGCAAGTGAAAGACGCGTCCGGCGGAAACCGGCAAGAGCGTTCTTGAGGCGCCCCTGCCGAGCGGGCGAGCGATTCGTTTCGGGATGCAGAGAGCCGATGCTTAAGCAAAGACTGATTTCTGGCACGCTGATGACAGCTTTTTTTGTCGGGCTTGTAGTTTTCGACGGCTGGCTGGACGGCTCGATAACCGCCCCGCCGGGCAGCGGCAGCGGGCCAAAGGGGACGTTGTTCGCTGTCTTCGTTGCTTTGATGATACCTGCCGGTCAGTACGAGCTGTCGAAACTTGCCGCCGGCAAAGCGGCCAAGCTGCTGCTGCCCATCTCGATTGTCTCGTCAATTTTGTTGGCCACAAGCTGGTACTGGCTGCGGATTCTGCGCGTTCCGCCGTTGCTCTGGCTGAGCTTTGTCCCCGCCTTTTCGCTGCTGGCGATGTTTCTTTATCAGGCGATTCGCTACGGTACCGACGGCGTGCTGGCCAACTGCGGGGCAAGCTGCTTTTCCATTCTGTATCTGGGCCTGCTGAGCGCATTTGTCGTGGGGATTCGAGTCGATTTCGGCCCGTGGGTGCTGCTGATGTTTGTTTTTGTCGTAAAATCCGCCGACATAGGGGCTTACGCAATCGGCAAATGTTTCGGAAGACATAAGTTCTCACCCCATATCAGTCCCGGCAAGACCTGGGAGGGTATGGCGGGGGCCGTCGCTGCGGCGACACTTGTTGCTGTTTGCTTTGCACTGAGTTGTGGTATAATGACGTGGTGGCTGGCCGTGGTGTTCGGTGTTTGTTTCGCCTTCGTTGGGCAGCTTGGAGACCTGGCTGAGTCGCTGATAAAACGCGACGCCGAACAAAAGAACGCATCGAACAGCGTCCCCGGATTTGGCGGGATACTGGACGTGGTTGATTCACTGCTGGCGGCCTCGCCGTTTGCGTACCTGTTCTTTTATTATTGTCTGTGACAGGGGTGAATTTGGAAGTTAAGGTGCAATTAGATTCGTCCGGCACCCGGCTCGAGCTGTTTGGCCCCGCCGACAGTCACCTTCGGTGCGTGCGCAAATCCCTCGATGTCAGGATAGCCGCCAGGGACAATTATCTGGTAATCAGCGGCAGGGCCGAGAACGTCAACTCGGCTGCCGATGTGATTGACCGGATGCAAAAGCGGCTGATTAGACGCGGCTCGCTTACACTAAACGACGTCGAAACGTTTCTTGCCCGGGCGGACAGCCCGGCGGTGGCGCAAAGCAGCCAGGCGATTACCGTGTACTCGCAGAAGAAGGTCATCGAGCCGAGCACAAAGGGACAGCTCAGGTATATCGAGGCGATGCTTGCCAGCGACCTTACCTTCTGTATAGGGCCCGCGGGCACCGGAAAAACTTACCTGGCGGTTGCAATTGCGGTATCGATGTTAAAGAAGAGGCAGATACGGAGGATAGTTCTTGCGCGTCCGGCGGTCGAGGCCGGCGAGAAGCTCGGATTTCTGCCCGGCGACGTACAGGCAAAAGTAAATCCTTACCTTCGCCCGCTCTTTGACGCCCTGGAAGATATGATGGATTTCGCCCAGATGAAGAAGTTCGTGGAGCTGGATGTCATTGAAATCATACCGCTTGCCTTTATGCGGGGCCGGACACTCAACGACGCCGTGATTATCTGCGACGAGGCGCAGAACGCCTCTGGGCTTCAGATGCTGATGGTCCTCACAAGATTAGGCCACGGCTCAAAAATGATAATAACCGGCGACATAACACAGATTGACCTTCAGCCGGGCCAAAGGAGCGGGATGGTCGATGCGATTGAAAGACTGCGGCGCATCAGGGGGATTGGTGTTGCGAAGCTGACCCGCAGGGATATTGTTCGGCACCGGCTCGTCCAGAATATCGTCAGGGCCTACCGAAGCCGCAGGGCCGGCAGCGGAAAAAAGGATTCGTAATGAAGTTTTTTGAAAGTTTCAGTCTTTTTCTCGTGGTTTAAGCGGCAGGACAGATAAATGCCTTTATTCAAGAAAGCAAGCCCGAGACGAAGCCGGGTCAGAAAGGACATGACCGCCGAACGGCTCTGCCGGGTGGCCAATTTTGCCACTATGGATATTGTCCTGTCCGGCTTTGTGCTTCTGCTCTTTGCCGCGTTCACTGTTGCGGTTCTCTCTTTCGAGGCGATGCAGCAGGCCCAATATATCGGTCTGGTACCCACCGCCGTTGTGGTTTTGCTGATTTGCCTCGCCGGCGGCCTGTACATACATCAGTATCAGCGGCGCATCGTAACAAACCGCACAAGGGCCCTGGCGCTTGCGAGCCTTTTCGCTGTGATGCTCACAATAACAAAAATCGGCGCGATGTTGAGCCGTTACCCCGTCCTCGCCACCGGTACAGCCGTGGCAACCGCTATTATTCTTGCCATCGCATACGACCAGCGTTTTGCCATCGGGATGAGCTTGTTCTATTGCATACTCGCCTACCTGGTCTCCGGACAAACGAGAAGTATGAACCTCTTTTTGATAATGGCCTCGGGTTCGCTTGTGTGCTGCTTCTCACTGGGCGAGGTACGCACCTGGACGAAGCTGCTTGAAGTTGGTGCCGTCGCGGCGCTTGTTGTTCTCGTTATGGCGTCGGCCCTGGGTATTCTGTCTGAGCGTTCCGTTACTTTCGGTCTTTTCCTGCCTGCCGCACTTCACGCAGGCGTCACGGTCCTCGTCGGTATCGTCGCGCAGGGGCTGCTGCCGCTGATAGAGAAAGCGTGCCGGGTGGCGACGAGTATGACGTTGGTGAATTACACGCTTGCAAGTCAGCCCCTGCTGAAACGGCTTGCCACCGAAGCCCCCGGGACATACAGCCACAGCTTGCAGGTAAGCTCTATTGCCGAAGCCGCCGCCGAGGCCATAGGCCGTAACGGCCTGCTCTGCCGGGTCGGCGCACTTTACCACGATATAGGCAAAGTCAATAAGCCCGACTATTTTGTCGAGAACGAGCTTGGCTCTGCCAGCCGGCACAAAGAGCTGTCGCCGGCGATGAGTCAGTTAGTGATTGTCGGCCACGTCAAAGACGGTATCGAGATGGCCAGAGAGTACAAGCTGCCGGTCGTACTTCGGCAATTCATTGAAACTCACCACGGCAAGACCTTGGTCGAGTACTTCTACAACGAGGCAAAGAAACAGCACGGCAGGAAGGGCTCTTCGGCTTGCCCGGCGCCTTCTGAAAATGAGTATCGCTATCCGGGGCCCAAGCCCCGGGCGAAAGAGGCGGCGATTGTTATGTTGGCCGACGCCGTCGAAAGCGCCACCCGTACTCTCACGGAGCCGACTCCGGCCAAGATAGAGGCACTCGTGCACAACATCGCAATGAAACGTCTGCAGGACGGCCAGTTCGACGAGAGCGACCTCACTTTGCGAGAGTTAAGTCAAATTGAGGCCGCTATGGTGAAGACCCTTGCGGCCCAGTATCATGGTCGCATAGCATATCCGAAAGCTCCGGAAATAGCCGAGCGGACCGAGGCCGATGAAGGCCGGACTACTTGAGCAGTGCAGCAGATGCGTGATATCGTTGTTCATTTTACACGGCAGTTCGAGAAAGGCAGGTGTCACTTGCCCCGGCTGCGGGCTTTGATTAAGTCGGTCTGCCGGCGGTTCGGGCTCTCGAAGGCGGTGGTCGGCGTAACGTTTGTCAATAACGACCAGATTCGCAGCTTGAATAAAAAATTTCTAAACAAAAATTCCGTAACAGACTGCCTGAGTTTCGACCTCTCCGATGAAGGCGCCGCCGAAAGGTCGTTCGAGCTGATAGTCAATGTGCAAAAGGCGGCAAGCCAGGCGAAGAGGCGAGGTCATTCCGACGAGGCGGAACTGGCGTTGTACGTAACACATTGCCTTCTGCACAACCTCGGCTTCGATGACTCGACAGACGAAAATGCCGCCAGGATGCACAGTACCGAGGACAAAATTTTACTAAAGCATGGCTTTGGTGTTGTATATAATAAGGGTAACTGAGTGGTCTGACTCAGGTTTGCCTGCTAAAAGGCCGTTACGCTGAGGCCACGGTTTCAGAGTTTGAGAGGACTGGTCGTGGGATACATTGGCTGGACAGTGCTGCTTGTTTGTTTTCTGGCCGGAGGTACTTTGTTTTTCTCCGTTAATGCCTTTGCGCTGAGGATATTCTCGCGCACCAAGCTGCTGGGTGTGTTGAAAGCGGCCGGCGGGCAGGCGGACGCCGAGGCGCTTGCGGACAAAATCGCCGACAACGCCGAGAAGCTTTTCCTGACCTGCTCACTGGCTCTGCTGCTGTGCAATATAAGCATATTGCTGCTGCTGTTCGCCTTGTTCGCCGGTCTGCATAAAGCAGGACTTTCGGCTGATGATTACGTTCTGACGTTTGTGATTACAGCGGTGGTATTTTCCATATTCGGCGTTGCCGTTCCGCTCGCCTGGGCCAAGTATGCAGGTGAAAAGATCATCGCCCGCACATACAGGTTGCTGCTGTTCTGTGCCGCGCTGTGCTGTCCGGCTCTTTACCTCTGCGGATTTATTGACGGCCTCGTTCGCCGGCTTGCAGGTGTGGCTGAAACAACACCCGACCAGAAGCAGGAAGAATTCCTCGACGGCCTCGAGCAGCAGAGAATGGAGGGCGTCGTTGACGAAGAAGAGCAGGAGATGATAGAAAACGTCCTCGAGCTGACCGACAGCACCGCCGACGAAATTATGACCCCGCGAACCGATATTGTCGCCGTCGAAGTGAACTCGGATTTACAAACCGTTGTCAGGACCATCAACGAGGCCGGGCATACCCGCGTGCCTGTTCACGAAGAGAATATTGACAACATAATCGGATTCGTCTATGCCAAGGACCTGCTCTCCGAAATCGGCAGAGACGCCGGGAGTTTCGAACTGAGGGACAAGCTGCGGCCCGCCTTTTTTGTCCCCGAGACAAAGCCGCTCAGAACACTGCTGCACGAATTTCAGAACCGCAAACTCCACATTGCCGTTGTCCTGGACGAATACGGCGGGACGGCGGGCATCGTGACGCTCGAGGATATTCTCGAAGAGCTTGTCGGCGAAATAACAGACGAATACGAAGAAATCGCACCCAAATCCATAAAGAAAATCGACGCCGAGACCGTTGAAGTCGATGCCAGGATGTATGTCAACGACCTTAACGATGAGCTTGAGCTGAACCTGCCCGAAGACGAGGATTATGACACCGTAGGCGGTTTCATCTTCTCGCATCTCGGGTATATCCCGAAAGCCGGCACGACCTTCGACTACGAGAACCTGCGCTTCACCGTCACATCCGCCGAGCCGAGAAGGGTGCGAAGCATAAGAATCCGCAGGAGCTCCGGGGAAAATGCTGACCACAGATGACGCAATCTGCATACGTGCAATAGATTATTCCGAAACCTCCCAGATAGCAACCTTCTTTACCAGAAATACTGGTAAAATCGGCGCGATTGCAAAGGGCTCGAAACGACCGAAGTCGGCGTTTGACGGCCCCATCGAAATCTTCGCTCACGGCCGTCTCGTGTTCTCCGGCTCGAACAGGCAGGGCCTTGCCACGCTCACCGAATTTCAGCAGCAGCCGGGCTCTTCAAACCTGCCCGCCGACCTTTTTGTCCTCAACTGCTGCCTTTTCGCCGCCGAGCTGGTCAATCTTCTCACCGGTGACTATGACGCCCATCCCGGCCTGTTCGATAACTTTCTCGAATTTCTGCAAAACGCCGACCGACTGCGCCCCGCCGCCGACCTTCACCGTGACATACTGGCACTGCTGATACTTTTTCAGCTTGATTTGCTGAGGCAAATCGGCCTTAGCCCCGTCCTGAATGCCTGCGTAAACTGCAAAACACGCCTGACTGCCAACTGGCCTCGGTGCTACTTCAGCAGCGCCGCCAACGGCCTTGTCTGCAGGGACTGCGAAGCCGCCCTGCCCGACAGAACAGCAATAACCCCAGCAGTCGCAAATTCTCTTTGCAACCCTGAACACCTCGCCAGGTCGTCCGGGAAAACACTCGACGAAGCCGAAAAGGTGCTGGTCCAATACTTCACACACATCCTGAACCGCCCCCCCAAAATGGCCAGGTACATCTGCAAATCTTAGCAGGATTTGTCCCTACTGCTCATCCGCATTGAATAACTCCGGCTGGTCGGCGGTGTTCTTGCTGCGACGCTTCAGCCCCAGATGGTCGCACGCTCCCTTTGTTATCTCCCTGCCTCGTCTTGTCCGGCGCACAAAACCGATTTGCAGCAGGTACGGCTCGACCACGTCCTCCAAGGTGTCCCTTTCTTCGCCTAATGTCGCGGCGATGGCTTCTATCCCCGCCGGGCCGCCGTCATATACGTTCACAAGGGCACGCAGAAACGCGCGGTCAAGCTCGTCCAGGCCAAGCGCATCAATCTGCTCCATCTTGAGCGCACGCTCGACTATCTCCATACTCAAAACGCCCGACCCCTTCACCTGCGCATAATCGCGTACCCGCTTCAAGAGCCGATTGGCTACACGGGGCGTCCCGCGCGAACGGCCCGCAATCAGCTCTAATGTCCCCTCCTCGCAGCTCAGATTCAGCAGTCCCGCCGACCTGCCCACTATCTGCGTAAGCTCCTCGGCGCTGTAAAACTCCAGATGATACAACAGCCCGAACCGGCTGCGAAGCGGAGCGCTCAAAAGCCCCGCCCGCGTCGTCGCGCCAATCAGTGTAAATCGCTTCAGCGGAAAGTTTATCGTCTTTGCGTGCAGCCCGCTATCGACGGTAAAATCAACCTTGAAATCCTCCATCGCCGGATAAATAAACTCCTCCACCGGCGTGCTCAGCCGATGAACCTCGTCGATAAACAGTATGTCGCCCGTGCCCACATTGCTCAGCAGCCCCATCACGTCACCGGCCTTCGTCAAAGCAGGCCCCGATGTGCTCCGAATATTCGCCCCCATCTCGTTGGATACAACGTTGGCAAGCGTGGTCTTGCCCAAACCGGGCGGGCCGTAAAAAAGTATATGTTCCAGCGGCTCGCCCCGCCCCTTCGCCGCCTCCATCGCTATGAGGAGCTTTTCTATCACCTTCCGCTGACCAACGCACTCGCCCAGATGCCTGGGTCTGAGCGAAACATTGAAGCTCTCCTCCGCCTCGCTCAGCGACTGCCTGCTTATTACCCTGTCTATCGCCATTATGTTCAGCCGTCAATCCGTGAACGTTACTCTCTCACACTTCGATTCCCTGTTTCAGCCGATACACAAGCGGCACCAGCTCCTCCGCACTCTTCACGTCCGGATGCTTCTTGCTCGCAAGCCCAATCAGCTCCATCGCTTCGTTTCTCTTCTCGCCCCAGGCGATAAGAATCTCAAGCGTCTCCGCCTGGTATGGTGCAAACACCGCCTCCGCCCGCGCCGGCCCTGCCCCGATTGCAAAGCTGCCCACCTTGCCCTTGAGTTCCGCAATAATCTGCTGCGCCATTCGTTTGCCCACTCCGTCGAGCGCCATCAGCATCTTGTCGTCGCCGTTCTCTATCGCCGCCGCTATATTTGCAATCGGCATACTCATCGACCGAAGTGCCTTTTTGCTCCCGATTCCCTTGACGCTCGTGAACCGCCTGAAAAAATCTCTCTCGCCGTCACTTAAGAATCCCACCATCCTCGGTATAAGATTGCCCCCTCCCGGTGTCCCCTCGTAGTATTCCATCGTGCACAGTGTGACATCCGAGCCGATTTTGCCCGAAAGCACATTCACGCAGTACCCCGGCAGCAGAACCTCATACCCGACCGCCCCCACCTGCACAAGGGCGCTGTCGCCCTCAAGCCGAACTAATTTGCCTTCCAGCCGGGCTATCATTTCCGCTTGCCTCAGATTGGCACATTGCTCGTCATCGAATTTGCACAGCAAAGTGCAACTGCTATCGCATCCGCTACGTCGTTCGGCTCCGGCACCTCCGCCAGCGAGAGGATCGTCTGTATCGTCCTCTGCACCTGCTCCTTCGAGGCCCTGCCGTTGCCTGTCAGCGATTTCTTTATCCGCGTCGCCGCAAAGCTCTTCACCTCAATCCCTGCCTTTGCGCAGCTTGCAAGTATAACACCCCTTGCGTGTCCCATCAATATCGCCGTCCTCGGATGTGCGTAATGCGAATACAATTGCTCCACTGCCACCGTCTCAGGCCCAAACCTCTCGAGCAGCGAGGCCATATCATCCGCAATCTGCTTTAGCCGCGTCTCTATCGCGCAGTCGCCCGCCGTGCGGAAAACACCCGCCTCGATAAGCGTGTTCTCCGCCACGTCCGCCTTTACGCAGGCGTATCCGCACACCTGCAGACCGGGGTCTATACCGAGTATTCTCATTTCCTTCTCCAGGTTGTTGCCCCGCCGGCCTTGTCTTCGAGGACGATTCCGACCTGCTCGAGGCGGTCACGCAGGGCATCCGCCGCCACAAAATCCTTCCGCTCGCGGGCGTTGCTGCGCTGCTCGATAAAGACATTGACCAGCTTTTCGAGAAGTTCTGCATCCGCCCCGCCGGCCTGTGGATATTCGTCTTTCACCAGACCTAACACGTCGCCGCCAAGGCGACCGAGCATATCGTCAACTTCGCCGAGCGTTGCCGCAGCGACCTGTTCGGCTTCGAGCAGGCCGTTTGCCAGACGAACCAACTCAAAAATCACCGAAAGCGCAATCGACGTATTCAAATCGTCGTCCATCGCCGTCTCGAATTTTCCCTTTAACTGCTCGAGCTGTTTTGTCACCTTCTCGTCCGGCTTACCCTCGGCCGCAGCCGACGCCCTTTTGCGCACCGCCTTGACCGTCTCGGTAATTCTGTCGTAGCCGCTCTGGGCCGCATAAAGCGCCGCATCCGAAAAATCAATCGGGCTTCGATAATGGCTGTTCAGTATCAATTGCCTTATTGCCAACGGCTCGTAGCGCCTGGTCAACCTCTCGTGCGCGCCTGAAAACGCCTGCTTGAGCGTGATAAAATTATTCAAACTCTTGCCCATCTTCTGCCCGTCCACCGTCACCATATTGTTGTGCACCCAGTAGCGCACGAACTGGGCATCATTGGCCGCCTCCGACTGCGCAATCTCGCACTCGTGGTGCGGAAACTGATTTTCCAGTCCGCCACCGTGAATATCGAACGGCTGGCCCAAATACTTCGTGCTCATCACCGAGCATTCCAGGTGCCAGCCCGGATAGCCCGGCCCCCAGGGACTCGGCCACTGCATAATGTGTTTCGGCTCGGCCTTCTTCCACAGGGCGAAATCGGCCGGATTCTTCTTGTCCTGCGAAACATCCACCCTCGCACCGGCCAACATATCCTCAACCTTCCTGCCCGAGAGCTTGCCGTAATCCTTGAACTTCGATATATCGAAATACACCGAGCCGTTCACTTCGTACGCATAGCCCTTCTCCAACAGCTTTTTGACTAACTCTATCTGCTCGATGATATGACCCGTCGCACGCGGGCTGATGTCGGGCCGAACGCAGTTCAGCTTGTCCATATCTTCAAAATAGCTCCGCGCGTAATACTCGGCCAGCGCCATCGGGTGCTTCTTCTCCTTCGCCGCCTCTTTTTCAATCTTGTCCTCGCCCTGGTCCGCATCGTCCGTCAAATGTCCCACGTCCGTTATGTTCTGCACATAAGTCACGTCGTACCCGAGATAACGCAGATACCGCACCAGCACGTCAAAGCTCACATAGCTCTTGGCATGCCCCAAATGAGCATGCCCATACACCGTAGGCCCGCAGACATATATCCCCACCCTGCCCTTCTTCAACGGCTTGAACTCCTCCTTGCTCTTCGTCAAACTGTTATGCAGCATCAACCCCATCGGGCATCCTCTCATTCGATAACATATTTTTTAGACACTGATTAACACAGATTTACACAGATTTAATTATTAACCAAACACACGACGTTTCACCTCGACGGATTTTCCGAAGTTTATCAATAATCCCAATTGGATACCTGTTGCTTTTAAATAATTCACCAGTTGTACTTCATGTGCGCCGTTTAGCGAGCCAACCGCTTTCACCTCGACGACCATCTTTCCGTCAACGACAAGGTCGGCGCAGTATTCGCCGACGATTTGGCCCTTGTAACCAACCTTCAGAGGAACTTCCGGCGAGCACTGGATGCCTCGATTCTTCAGTTCTATAGCCATGGCGTTCTTATAAACCTTTTCGAGGAAACCCTGTCCCAGTTCATTATGAACATCGTAAGCAGCCGCGATAACCTGCTCTGATAAATCGCTATGCTCGTACTTTTTCAGAGTTGTCCCCAGTAATAATCTGTGTGAATCAGTGTCTATAGCCCTCTTCTTGTCTTTTTTCGTAAAAGCGCTATGGCGGTGGCGGCTATCGCCTCGCCGGAGCCAATCTCGCCGAGCTGTTCGTTCGTCTTTGCCTTAACGTTTACCGACATAAAATCAATCCCTAACAGCCCGGCAATGCACCGTTTCATCTGCCCCTTGAACGGCTCAAGTTTGGGCTGCTCGGCGTGTATCGTCAAATCGACGTTCACAACCTCCCATTTCTTCTCTTCGAGCAGCTCCCTGACGGCGAGCAGAAACTCCTTGCTGTCGGCGTCCTTGTATTTCGCATCCGTGTCGGGAAATAATGTTCCTATGTCGCCCATACCCGCCGCCCCTAAAATGGCGTCCACAACGGCGTGCAGGCCCACGTCGCCGTCGCTGTGCCCCGCCAGACCAGCCGGGTACGGCACATAGACGCCCGCTAACATCAGCTTTCTCGCCGGCACAACCCTGTGGATGTCGGTGCCGATTCCAACCCTGTATTCGTCTGTTCTTTCGCCTGTCACAGTACGCCTTTTGTGCTGGGAACGTCTTTTCCCGAAATCCTCACCGCCGTGGCCAGTGCCTGCCCGGTCGCCTTGAATATCGACTCCGCTATGTGATGACTGTTCGTCCCGTAAGGTACGTTCACGTGCAGATTGAGCTTGCCCGTATTTGAAAAGCTCCGCAGCATCTCTTCGATACATTCGACGTCGAAATCGCCGATTCGTTCCGTCCGGTACTCGGCGTTATATACACAGGC
>CAYMYK010000023.1:0-21985 GCA_964394625.1 uncultured Pirellulales bacterium | reverse complement strand
CGCAGGCAGAGCGAAAGGGGCAGATACGTTTGGATATGCCGGTGCAGTTTTTGAAGGGGGTGGGGCCGGCGAGGGCGGAGGTGTTTTCACGGCTGGGGGTGTGGACGGTAGGGGATTTGTTGGAGTATTTTCCGAGGGATTGGGTGTTTGCGCCGGAGCCGGTGAAGATAAGCCGGATGCGTCCCGGCCAGACGGTTACGATAATCGGGCTGATTGAATCGACGGACTATCAGCCCTATCGCAGGGGCGAGATGTTCGAGGCGATGCTCAGCGACGAGACGGGCGTCTGCAGGATAGTGTGGTTTGGCGGCGGGTATCTGCGGGGCAGGTTGGAGCCGGGACAGGTGATAATGGCGTCGGGCAAGGCCGGCCTTTATAAGCATCAGGTTCAATTGACGAATCCCAAATGGCTGGTTGTTGACAAGCCGGGGCGAGAGGCGTGGGGATTTTTCAGCGGCGGCGTGTACCCGGCGAGCGGCAAGCTCAGCAGCGGTCAGATAAAGAAGATAATTCGTCCTGTGCTTGAGAGTATCGACGCTCTGGTGGAGGAGTTTTATAGTAAAGATTTTTTACAGCGGGCAAGGATTGTGGCCCGACGTGATGCCTTTCGGTGGATACATTTGCCGCCCGACGAAGAAAAGCTCGATAAGGCCAGGCGCCGGCTGAAGTATGACGAGCTGTTTTTGATGCAGCTTGGTCTGGCGCTTCGGCGGTACCGCAGCAGGTATTTCTCGGCTGCGGTGGCGATGGAGTGCAGCGAGCAGATAGACAGCAGAATCAGGAGGCGATTTCCGTTTTTGCTGACGGCCGACCAGGATAAGTGTATCGCTGAGATAACGGCTGATATGGATAGGACCGAACCGATGAACCGGCTTTTGCAGGGCGACGTGGGGTCGGGCAAGACGGTGGTGGCTTTGTATGCTGCGCTTTTGGCGGTGGCGAACGGCAGCCAGGTTGCGATTATGGCGCCGACGGAGATATTGGCGAACCAGCATTTTACCAGTATCGAGCGATACCTGCGCAACAGTAAGGTCAGCAGGGTCCTGATAACCGGCGGGCTGACGGGCAAAAAGAGGACGCAGCTTATGGAGCGGATTAAAACCGGCGAGATTGATATAGTCGTGGGGACGGTGGCTCTATTGCAAAGTGACGTGGAGTTTAACAAGCTGGGCCTGGTTGTGATAGACGAGCAGCACAAGTTCGGCGTTCACCAGCGTGCGGAGATGCGAAAGGGGTGATGCCGCACTGTTTTGTAATGACGGCAACGCCTATACCGAGGACGCTTGCAATGACGGCGTTTGGGGATTTGGACGTTTCGGTTATAAGGCACTCGCCGCCTGGGCGGGGCAAGGTGGTTACGAGATGGGTGGCCCGGCGGGACAGGGCCAGGGCGTACGAATTTATACGCGAGCGGCTGCGGGTGAAGAGGCAGGCGTATTTTGTATATCCGCGTATAACGTCGGCGGAGGAGAACGGAGACATCAGGGCGGCGACGGACGGCTGGAAGCATCTGGCCAAAGAGGTATTCGCAGAGTTTAAGGTCGCGCTTCTGCACGGCAGGATGAGCTCGGAAAAGAAACGGCGAGTTATGGATGACTTTCGCAGGGGCAAAATCGATGTCTTAGTATCGACGGTGGTGATAGAGGTCGGTGTGGATGTGCCGAATGCGACGATAATGGTTATCGAGGGGGCTGAGAGGTTCGGTTTGGCGCAATTGCATCAGCTTCGCGGGCGGATTGGCAGGGGGCAGGCGAAGTCGTATTGTTTTTTGTTTGCAGAGACGGACAATGAGGCGGCGAAGAGCCGGCTTGAGATGATGGAGAGGAGCAGCGACGGTTTTGAGATAGCCGAGCACGATTTGCGGCTGCGCGGGCCGGGCGAATTGTTCAGCGCCAGGCAGCACGGCCTGCCTGATTTGAAGATAGCGAATATAGTCGAGGATTACGAGCTGCTCGTGATGGCCAGACGGTATGCGTTTGAGATGGTCTCGGATGACCCGATGCTGATAAGGGCGGAGCACAGGAACATTCGCAGGGCGCTTCTGGGCAAGTTCGGCGATTCTCTCGGCCTGGGGGACGTGGCGTGAGTGAGCAGGCGGTGATATGGTCTAATGAATTTTGTGGGAATTAGTCGAGAAAAAGTATAAAAGAGCCGGAACGGGCACTCTGGGATGGTTTGACCGGTTATGCGGATAGCGTGCAGGAACAGACGGTTGGAGAAGGTTATATTCGGCGTCAACGTTGTGACGGCGGTGCTGGTGACGGTGTCTTTTGCCGTTTTGTTTGGTTTTAAGAAGCCGTTGGTAGCGGCGCGGTTTTTGTATATCGCGCAGTACGCCCTGCTCGGTATATTCATTACCGAAAAGGTGGTAAGATTCTTCAATTGTGTTTCGAGGCGGGAGTTCTGGCGTGCGAACTGGTATGAGGTTGGTCTGTTTGTCGGGCTTGTGATAGCGGTATTCGGGGCGGGCCGGTGGTTTGGACGCTCGGATTCCGAGGGGGTGCGTCATTTTGCGGTGGGGGTATATTTAGTTGTTCAGGTGGTGATAAAGGTCTGCCGGACGACGGTTAATTTGGCGGCGTCTGGACGCAACCCTACGCGGACGCTGATAGCGAGTTTTTTGGTCTTGATTTTGACAGGGACAGGCGTTTTGATGCTGCCGAGGTCGTCGGCGAAGGAAGATATCGGTTTTGTTGATGCCCTGTTCACGGCGACCAGTGCGACGTGCGTTACCGGGCTGGTGGTCAGGGATACGGGGACGGATTTCAGCTTGATGGGTCAGATAGTGATACTGTCGCTTATACAGCTTGGCGGTTTAGGGATAGTGGTGTTCGGCGCGGTTTTTGCACTTTTGTTAGGCCAGGCGCTGAGCGTACGCGAGCAGGTTGCTATGCAGGATTTGCTCAGCGCAAGGACCCTTGGCAGAATAGGCAATATGATAAGTTTTATCTTTTTCGGAACACTGCTTATCGAGGGTTTGGGTGTTTTGGGACTGCGCGGGATGTGGCAGCAGGCAGCCGGCACGACGGCCAATATCGAGCCGTGGTTCTGCAGTATTTTTCATTCGATAAGCGCATTTTGCAACGCGGGATTCAGCTTGTTCGGCAGTAGCTTTATTGAATACAACAGGAGCTGGCCCGTTTATGCGGTAATATGCCCGCTGATAATTTTAGGCGGTCTTGGTTTTGGCGTTCTTTATGATTTGGCGAATATATCAGCCGACCGCGTGAAGCGCTTTTTCAAGAAGCTGTTCAGCAAGCGCTACCGGTTTTCGATGGAGGCGCCGAAGCGAATGCAGCTTCAGAGCAAGATAGTTCTTTCGATGAGCGCATTTCTTATCGTTGCCGGGATGTTTTTGATAATGCTGTTCGAGCGATATAGTGTGGGGGGTGGTTTTAGTCACAATCCGGGTTTTCGGGGTGCGTTTTTTCAGTCGGTAACGGCGCGGACGGCGGGGTTTAATACGGTCGATACATCGGCGATGTCGGCCTCGAGCAAGCTGATTTTGATAGTGCTTATGTTCATAGGCGGCTCTCCTGGCTCGACGGCCGGGGGTATCAAGACGGTGACGTTGGTGGTGGTGATAATGACTGCGGTGGCGGCGCTGAGAAAGAGGGGAGAAGTTGAGCTGTTCAACCGCTCGATACGGGTTACGGTTGTCGGCAGGGCGATAACGGTGACGCTGCTGTTTATAGCGGTTCTGTTCACAGCGACGTTTTCCCTGTCGATAACCGAGGCGTCGAACGGTTTTGGTTTGATGGATATTGGGTTTGAGGCGGCCAGCGCACTGGGTACGGTCGGCCTGACGACGGGAATAACGCCCGGTTTGACTGTGGCGGGCAAGTTGATTATTATAGCGGTGATGTTGATAGGCAGACTCGGGCCTCTTACGCTGTTGGCGGCACTTACGTTTAATATCAAGCCGGCGCGTTATAACTATCCGGCTGAGGCCATAATTGTTGGTTAGTTGTCAGGCACTCGGTGGGTTTTTCGGTCGGGTTTAAGGAGTTGAGATTATGAAGCGTTTTACGGTGATAGGGCTGGGACGGTTCGGCAAGAAGTTAGCGGTCGCGCTGGCGATGAGCGGGGCGGAGGTGATTGCCATCGACAAGGACCGCGAAGAGATAGAGCTGATGCGCGACCAGGTCAGCCATGCGGTTCGCTTGGACAGCACGGACGAGGAGGCGCTGAAGGCGCAGGGCGTCGATAAGGTGGATGTCGCAATTGTCGGTATAGGCCAGGGCCGGGGCGAGGGCAAGGGTTTCGAGTCGGCGATACTGACGGTGGTGAACCTGCGGCAGATAGGGGTGCCGCTGATATACGCCAGGGCCGAGGACCCGATAGCCGGCGAGGTGTTCTCGAAGGTCGGGGCGACGGACGTTATCTATCCCGAGATAGAATCGGCCCAGCGGTGGGCGTATAAGCTGATAGCGCCGCAGATAGGCGAGAAGATAGATTTTGCGCCGGGTTACAGTTTGGCGAGGGTAAAGGCGCCGGCGAGCTTTGACGGCAAGAGCGTGATGGATTTGCAGCTTCGCCAGAAGTACAGCGTGAACTTAGTGGCGATAAAGCGCGGCGAGCACGGCAAGGCGAAGAAAGGCGAGAAGGGGGAAAAGAGCGGGATAATTAATGTGCCTATGCCTAATACGGTGATTTATCAGGATGATATTTTGATGGTGGCCGGCTCGGACGCCGACTTAGCGAAGCTGCCGCAGGAATAAGAAATCAAAACGTGTATATCTTTATGAAAAAACTTTCCTCAGAACTGCTGGATGAAATTACTAAGCGATTGGCTAACTCAATACACCCGGAGAGGATTTATCTTTTTGGCTCACACGCTGCGGGCACCGCCGACCAGGATAGTGATGTCGATTTACTGATAGTTGTTCCGGATACAGGCAAATCAACTCGCGAAATCGCCCGGCAAGGTAGAGCCAGACTTTGGGGCTTGACGATCCCCCTTGACCTTATCGTCTGCACCAAATCAGAGTTCGAGAGGTACCGCCACGTGGCCAACAACGTCATGAATGAAGCATTTCTTGACGGAAGGATCATTTATGGGACCTAAATTGGAGTTGACAAGGTAATGGCTAACGAGGGCCGAAGATGATTTACGCCTGGCGGAGCTCATTAAACAGGACGCTGAACCCGTATATTGGGCGATAGCTTTTCACGCACAACAATGCGCGGAAAAGGCCCTTAAGGGTCTGTTGACTTTCCATGGCGTGCGGGCCGGCAAGACGCATGACGTTAGCAATTTGCTGAAGCTCAGCTTGTCTGTTCTTCCGGCCCTTGAGCAGTCGAAGGAACATGCGAGCATTCTGACGGGCTATGCCGTGGATTCACGATATCCTGTGCCGCAGTATGGTGACGTCAGCAAGGAAGAAGCGGTGGAAGCTGTTGAAATCGCAAGGCAAATATTTGAGTGCGTCTTGAACACATTGCCGGACATTGCTAAACCGCCACAGGAATAAAAAGCATATATTGTCATTCCTTCGAAACCTGTCCTGAGCAAGGTCGAAGGAGCGGAAATCCAGAACATCGGGGAATGATGAAAAAACAGTATCTTGGCGACTCGAAAGATAGTTTCAAGTGGGACTATCATGATTTCCTTGTGAGGGAGCTGAATTCCCATGTTCTCAATGTTGTTCTGATGCTTACACCCGATGATAAGGGTAATGAGGGAGAAACGCCCCCAACATTGTTCCCAGCACGAGAAGAGATTATTAAGTTCTGCTATGATTTGAGGAATGACAGAGATGTCAGTCTGATCACAAGCTTACCTCGTAGGACAGACGCCCAATATAGAGTCAATTTGCACAACAGCGACACATACATAACCAACCAGAACAGAAAAACATATTTCTCTGGGCTGTTACCTGACGAGGATCAACTGTTACTCATTGACCCGGATATCGGATTTGAGCCGGAGAAGTCATTTCGCAAGCAGCATATCTTGTACACCGACATAGTGAACATCCTGGAACAAATATCCGCAAGGTCAGTGGTTTCCGCCTTTCAGCATTTCAGATACAAACCTTTCGTCAAGGATTTTGCGCGAATCAAAGAGCGTTTAGGAGCCGGGCATGCAACGGCCATTTATTGGCACTCCTTAATGTTTGTATGTATAAGCAAATCCGAAACTGCAATAATGCGCGTGGCGGAAGCAAACAAGAAATACTCTGAAGACAAGCCTGTTAAAATCATTGCCTAACGCAGATGGCTCCGTTTGACGCTCTGGTCCTTGCAGATTCCTGCTCTGCGAACGAGTTAGGGACAAGAACCACATCAATGCCTGTTCCGCATTTCAGGTCTGACGATACTCTCGCAGCATATCGAGTAAATTTTGGATGTCTTGTGGGAGGGGGGCCTCGAAAGAGACTTGTTTTTCTGAGGTGGGGTGTTTGAATGTGATTGAGTGGGCGTGGAGGGCACAACGGCTGATGACGGGGTCTTCGGGTGCCGGCTGGGCGTCTTTTAGCTGCCAGGGATAGACGATTTTTCCGCCGTAGGTGTCGTCGGCGACGATGGGGTGTTTGATATATGAGCAATGGACGCGAATCTGGTGGGTTCGGCCGGTTTTCGGGGTGAGTTTTAGCAGTGAAAAGCCGCGAAAACTTTCAAGAACTTCGTAAAAAGTGACGGCTTCTTTTCCGGTTTCGGGTCTGACGGCGTACTTTTGACGAATTTTTGGGTGAATTCCGAGTGGTACCTTGATGCGGTCGGCATTCAGTTCGGGTGTTCCGTGGACGACGGCGAGATAGGTTTTTTCGATGGTGCGGTTGCGGAATTGCTTTGCGATTTTCCACTGTGCGGGGTCGTTTTTTGTGACGACGAGAAGGCCGGTGGTGTTTTTGTCGAGCCGGTGTACGATTCCGGGTCTGAGTTCGCCGAGTCCCGAGGAGAGCTGGTTGCAGTAGAACGTCAGGGCGTTCACGAGGGTGCCGTGGGTATTGCCTCGAGCGGGGTGCACGATGATGTTGGCCGGCTTGTTCAGGACAATAAGGTCGTTGTCTTCGTAGATGATGTCGAGGGGGATATTTTCGGCCTGGATTTCCCTTGTGGGCAGTTCGGGCAGGGAGAGTTCGATTGTGTCGCCGGGCGAGAGCTTGAAGCTTTGTTTGACGATTTTTCCGTTGACTTTGGCGCGGCCTGTTTTGATGGTTTGCTGAATCACAGCGCGGCTGAAGCCGGCGAAACGGCCGTGGAGGTATCTGTCGATGCGGCGCTGCTTAATTGAGCTGCCGACCCGGAGCGTGAGGTTGTTGAGCTGCATTTGGTATTGTAAGTTGGGTTTTGGCGGTTATTTGCCGGGCAGGTTTTGTTCGGTGGTTGTGTCCGGCTTTTCAAAAAGAAACGTATTTGCGTCGTCGGTGCCGGTCTGAGGCGGCTGCGGCTGCGGTTGTTCGGCTTTGGTCTGGGCCGGTTCGGGCGCCGGTTTGAAGGTTATATCTTCGGTGAAGTTGTGCATTATTTTGATGCGCTGCCTTGCGGCGGCGGCGGGCGTGGTTCCGTCGAGGCGGGCATCGTCTGCGATTTGCTGGTAGATTTGTTTTGCCTCGTCGAAATTTCCAAGCTCTTCTTCGCAAAGCCCGAGCCCGAATTTTGCGATTGCGGTGACGGCGGTGTTTCCGGCGGATTTCTGGAGGGCTTTTTGATATAGCTTTTTGGCCTTTTCGGTTTGCTTTTCGATGTCCTGCCGGCCTGGGCTTTCGAGCCGGTAGTGCAGGTCGCTGCGGAGGGTCTCGGCTTCTTTTGCGTAAGCGAGGGCGGCGATGGAGTTTTGCTTTGTGTTGTTTGCGAGCGTGTCGAGGTTGTCGCCGATTTGCTGGATAAGCATATAGGATATATCGGAGCCCTGTGACTGGGCCTGGAGTATCCGAGCTTTTGTCTGGGGCAGTTGTGTGGCGAGTTTAGTGAGGGCAGCTCGCTGCCTGGATGCGACTATTTTTTCCGTGTAGAAGTAATAGGTAGTGTAGGCGGCGAGGAAGACTCCGAAGACGGCGACGTAGATAATGGTTCTGAGGTTTTGCTTCGCCCAGCTTGGGATGTTGCCGAGCCAGTCGGCAAGCTCGTTTGTTTTTAGCTCGTGTCGATGTTTGGCTTTCATATTTATCTCCGTTTATCAGTAGAAAAGTTTCAGATGTTCGTGACAATTTTGTTCGAGCCGAACGGGTGTGATTTTAACACAGATTGTTTTATCTTGCAACGGTTTGTGTGGCCGTATAAAATGCGTTTTTTCGGCCTGTAATCAGAATAGAGGTAATGGATGTTCGAGATTTTCGTGAAATCACGGGCAGGGATGTTAGTGTGTATTGTAGTGTGGCAGGCGGTGTTTTGCGCTGCGGCGGGGTGGTCGGGCGCTGTGCCTGAGGGGCTGGAGGGCAAGTGGGATGCGTCGAGGTATATCAGCGTTGACGAGGTTCGGCCCGGGATGGAGGCGTATTGTCTTACCGTCTATAAGGGCACCGAGGTCGAAAAGTTCGGTCTTGATGTATTGAGTGTCGTTCGGGACTATACGCCGGGCAGGAATGCGATTTTGGTTCAGGGAACGGACGAGCGTTTTGTTCATACCGGGCCTGTGGCGGGTTGCAGCGGTTCGCCGGTGTATATTGACGGCCGGCTCGCCGGGGCGCTGGCGTTCGGGTGGCTTTACAGTAAGGATGCACTTTACGGCGTGACGCCGATAGAGGAGATGCTGCGGGTAGGCCTGCCGGGCGGTAAGGACAACGCCGGGGCCGGGGACAAGCAGCCGGGTGGTTATAATTTTGATTTTTCCAGACCTATAGATTTCGCAGAGGTTGACAGGGAGATTACGGGCCGGCGAGTTTCCGGCGGGGGGGATTTTGCGGGTGTTTCGCCGCTGTGGTGTCCGGTGGTGACGAGCGGGCTGCCAGCGGTGGCGAGCGAGCAGTTGGCCGAAACGCTGAGGCCTTTCGGGTTGATGGTGGTATCGGGTTCGGGCGCAGGCGGAGGCGGGGATGGAGGTGACGTTCGCCTTGAGCCGGGGGCGTGTCTTTCGATTCCGCTGGTTTCCGGCGACATATCGATGGATGTAATCGGGACGGTGACGGAGGTGAGGGGCGATGAGGTTTATGGGTTCGGGCACAGTTTTTTGGGTTACGGGGCCGTAAATTTGCCGATGGCGACGGGGCAAGTTCACGCGATAGTCTCGAACGTGGTTCGGTCGTTCAAGTTTGCCAGTTCGGGGCGGGTAGTGGGGGCGTTGAATCTGGATGAATCGGCGGCGGTGCGTGGCCGGATTGGGGCGTCGGCGAAGATGATTGGGCTTAAGATAAATGTCGAGCGATATAACGACCCGAAGAAGCGCAGTTACGAATGCCGGATAGTGAACGACCGGATTTTGACGCCGCAGTTGCTTCGTTCGGCGCTGGCGGGTGCGGTATTGATGGCGGGCAGCTTGCCGCCCGACAACACCCTGGAGTACCGGGTGTTTTTGGGGGTCTCGGGTGAGCGGGCGGTGGATTTTGAGAATACGGCGACGGGGGCGGGTCTTCTGGATATGGTGCGTGACGGTATTAGCCCGGTTGCGCTTTTGCTGAATAACCCGTACCGTGCGGTTGATATAGATTTGCTTGATTTTGACGTTCGGGTGAGGTCGGAGAATACGAGTGCGGCGATATGGTCGGTGGATTTGTCGGACAGGGTTGTCAAGCCCGGCGAGAAGTTTCACGTCGAGGTGGTTTTAGAGTGTTTTCAGGACCGCAAACGAAAGTATGTTTTTGAGCTGCGGGTGCCGAAGGGCCTCAAGCCGGGCAGGTACGACGTGATTGTGTGCGGGGGGAACGGTTACGAGGTTTTTGTCAGGCGGGCGGCGTGGCAGAGGTTTGTTTCGGAGAGTCTGCCGAGCTTGATTGACGCGATGAACGAGGTTGGCAGGATTCGCAGGGACCGGCTGCACTGTATTCTGGTTTTGCCGCCTGAAGGGGTGATAGTCGATAAGGCGGAGCTTCCGGATTTACCGCCGACCAAGGCGCTGATTTTAGGTGACTCCAGCAGGGCGGCGAGTGTTCAGCCATATCCGCACTGGGTTGAGCAGAGTGTCGATGCGGGTCGGATTGTTTTGGGCAGGGAAGTGATGCACATAACGGTGGAAGAATAGACGGGAGCGAAAGATGGAAGGTTTTGGACGAGGATTTTTTGGCGTTGGCAGGCGGTTTTGGGGATTGATTTTCGTTATTATAGTTTTGTTATCGTGTTTCGGTTCAGTCGCGAGGGCGGTGACGAGCAAGGTAACACGTCAGAGCAGCGGCGCTGATTTCTCGAAGGGTAAGGGCAAAGACGTGGTTATCGGCTCACGCGGGACGATTCGATTGGGGCGTGCAGCGGAGGTTCTGGTTAAGGAGTTCAAGGATGTGTGGTCGATAAACAGTATCGTTGTCAGCGGCGGGACGGTTTATGTGGGGACGAGTCCGAACGGCGGCGTTTACGAATACGGGCTAGGAGGGCTTAAGAAGGTTTATTCAGCCAGGCGGAGCCCTGAGGCGGGTGTCGAGTCCCCGGCCGGCGAGCCGGAGACGACCGATGTCAACGCTGCCCAGCAGTCAAAGGGCGACGCGGACGTGATAGGGGAGAAGCACTTAGCGAACGAGCATATCTTTGCGATGGGGACGGATATTTCGGGCCGGCTTTTAGTGGGTATAAGCGGCGAGCGGTGCTCGTTGAGTCGGCTGGAGTCGGGTGAGCTGAAGAGTATATTTGAGCCGAACGACGCGAAGTACATTTTTGCAATCACACTTGATGCTGCGGGCAATATCTACTTAGGGACGGGGCCTGAGGGCAGGCTCGAGCGGCTTGACCCGCTTGGCAAGGCAGCGGAGGTTGTCTATGACGCCGATGACAAAAACATACTTTCACTTGCGGTCGGTCGGGATGGCTTTATTTATGCGGGCAGCGACGGCAGGGGGCTGGTTTACAGGATAGATGCGAACAAAAAGACGGCGGGGGTTTTGTACGACAGCGATCAGGACGAGGTGTCGGCGTTGCTGTTCGGGGGGGCGGATTTGTATGCGGCGGCGACATCGGCGGACGTGGTGAAGGCGGAGATGAGGTTTGCGGCTCGCAGGCCGTCGGCGGGCCGGCCTGAGGCCGAGCAGAAGGCCGAGCCGGGCGGCGACGACGACAGTGGCGGGGGGATAAAGCTTGAGATAGCGAATACGAAGAAGATAGAGGCGGGCAAGGGCTCTGAAAAGAAGGCGCCGCCGCTACGGCAGGCGAAGCCGTCGAAGGCCAGTCACATATACCGGGTGAGCTCGGACGGTTTTGTGGAGGATGTATTCAGTGCGCGTGCGGTATTTTTTTCATTAGCCGCGCAGGAGGATGAATTGCTATTAGGCACGGGTAACGGAGGGGAGCTTTACAGTATTGAGCCGGCATCGGAAACCGAGGCGGTAATTTACAAGGACGGCCAGTCGTCGCAGGTAACGGCAGTGGTTGTGGCGGGAGATGATATATATGTCGGGACGGCGAATCCTGCAAAGCTGTTGAAGATAGGCGGGGGGCTTTCGGTCGAGGGGACATATACGTCGGAGCTTTTGGATGCGGGTCAGCCGGCGCGATGGGGCAGGTTGCAGGCGGAGGCGGATGTACCGGAGGGGTGCGGGATTTCGGTCTCGTGCAGGAGCGGCAACGTTAAGGATGCAAACGATGCGACGTTTTCGGACTGGACCGAGCCGGAAAAGCTGGCCGGGCCTGTTGAGCTTGGTTGTCCTTTGGGCAGGTTCTGTCAGTACAAGCTCATTTTGCGCAGCGCCGACGGGCGGAGCAGTCCGGTGGTGAGGGAGGTGGCGGTTGCCAGCAGTGTGCCGAATCTGGCGCCGAAGGTGGAATCGGTGGACGTCAGCAGGATAGATGCCGCGGGCAAGAGAGGGCTGTTCAAGGTCAGCTATAACGTCAAGGACGGCAACGGCGACAAGCTGATTTACACGATAGATTTTAGACAGGCGGGCAGGAGCAACTGGATTGAGGTTGAAGATGAGATAGAGTCGAGCAGTTTCGAGTGGGACGGCAGGACGGTGGAGGACGGGCGTTACGAGTTGAGGGTTACGGCCAGTGACGAGAGGAGCAATACGCCGGGAACTTTTCTGACGGGCAGCAGGGTAAGCGAGCCGGTGGTGGTTGACAATACGGGGCCTGTCGTTGCGAGGTATAAGAGCAGCAAGACCGGCGGCGTTGTGAAGCTTAAGGTGCGCGTATCGGACGAGCTGAGCGCGATAGGCAAATTCGACTATACCGTTGACAGCAACAGCAAATGGAGAGGAGCTGTTCCGGACGATTTGGTTTTTGATACGAAAAGCGAGGATTTCACGGTTGTGACCGAGAAGCTCAAGGCCGGCGAGCACGTTGTGGCGCTGCGGATGAGCGATGACATCGGCAATACGACGTACAAAAGTTTCGATGTGAATATAGAAGGCGATTGATAGTTTGGCTTGGCCACACCATAGGCGGAGCCGGCGGGGCGGACGGGAAGTGCGGTTTATCGAGTATAAAGAAATAGTGGATGCGGTTGCGAAGCTTTGTATGGAGGCGGCGTACGAGCTGGGGCAGGATGTTTTGGCAGCGCTGAAGTCGGCGTCGAAGGCCGAGTCGAATCCCGCGGCGGCGGCGATACTGGAGCAGCTTGTCGAGAATGCGCATATAGCGGCCCGGGAGAAGATACCGCTTTGCCAGGATACGGGGCTTGCGGTTGTGTTTGTCGAGCAGGGCGGCGAGGTTGCGATAAGGGCGAAGGCGGGCAAGACGCTGTTCGATGCAATCAATGAAGGCGTGGCGAAGGGTTACGAGCAGGGGTATCTGCGAAAGAGCGTTGTGGCAGAGCCGATGAGGCGGCGGCGGAATACCGGGACGAACACGCCGGCTGTGATTCATCATCGGATTGTGTCGGGCGAGGGCTTGAAGATAAGCGTGATGACCAAGGGCGGCGGGTGCGAGAACAGAAGTAAGTTTCGGATGTTCAGGCCGACGGCGGGCAGGGAGCAGGTAATCGAGTGGGTTGTTGAGGTGGTGCGGCAGGCGGGGGCGGATGCGTGTCCGCCTTTTGTGGTCGGAGTGGGGATTGGGGGCGATTTTGAGCGGTGCTGTCTTTTGAGTAAGATGGCGATGCTGAGGGATTTGGGCGAGCGAAACGGCGATGAATACTACGCAGCGCTGGAGGCGGATATACTCTCGGGGGCGAATTCGCTGGGCATAGGGCCTCAGGGGCTGGGCGGCGACACGACGGCGCTGGCGGTTTTGGTTGAGGCGGCGCCTTGTCATATAGCATCGCTGCCGGTGGCGGTGAATATAGAATGTCACAGTCACCGGCACAAGTCGGCGGTGTTATAGCCGTTCGTGTCGGGGGGTTTCAATATATAGTGCTCCCGGTTGAAATTTCCCGTTCGTTCGCGGGTAAGTAACTTTAGAACAACAACTTAAAATCTCACTCGCGGGAATTTATTACCCTTCAAGGGTATAGTCAGAGCACCGGTTGGCTAATTCGACATATTTTTCGGGCGAGAGCTGGGCGGGCCGTGCGTTTTGGTCGATGGAGCACTGCTGAAAAATTTGTTTGAAGTTTTGGATTTGTGTGAGTTTGCCTGTGGGTAGAGTTGTGCAGGTTTTGAGCATTTTTCTTCGGTGGCGCATAAAGAGGTTCACGATTTCGGTGAGTAATTCCATATTTTTTATTCGGGCGGCTTTTTCTTTTCTTCGGATGTAGCTGAGCATTGCGGAATCGACCTTTGGCCGGGGCCAGAAGACGGTCGGCTTGAGGGTTCTTATTATTTCAAGCTCGCCGGTTGCAGCGAGGACAATACTGAGCCGTCCGTAATGTTTGGTATTTGGTTTTGCGGTCATTCTGTCGGCGACTTCTTTCTGGACGGTGACGAACATAGCGTCGGTGGTCGTCGGGCCGGTGACAAGGTTGAGCATAACGGGCGAGGCGACGTTGTAGGGCAGGTTTGCGACGAGCAGAAGCCGGTGAGAGTATTTTTTGCGGGCGGCATCGATTGCATTTATCACCGGCGGGGCTATCAGGTGTTTTGTTTCGAGGATATCGGTGTTGAGGATGGTGACATTTTTTTTATCGGCGAGCTGAGCGGCGGCGATTTTGGCGAGCGTGGGGTCGATTTCGACGGCGATGCACAGGGCGGCCTTTTCGGCTATGGCCTCGGTGAGTGAGCCGGTGCCGCAGCCGACTTCGAGGACGATGTCGTTGTTTTTGATGTCGGCGGAATCGACGAGCAGGCGCATCAGGTTCAAGTCGATTAGGAAGTTTTGGCCGAGCTTCTTTTTGGGCCTTACGGCTGCTTCGTTGAGAAGCCGTCGGATGTGCTGCTTAGTTTGCATCGGCGTGCGTCTTTTGACGGATGAGGCGAGTCTTCTTTGTTTTTGCCATTTGGATGGCGGTGGTGATTGCGGCTTTCATACCGGCTGGACTGGCGAGGTTTTTGCCGACGATGTCGAAGGCGGTTCCGTGGGCCGGGCTGGTTCTGATTATGGGGATACCGATGGTGACGTTGACGGCCTTGTCGAATGCGAGCAGCTTTACGGGTATGAGTCCCTGGTCGTGGTACATAGCGACGACGCCGTCGAACTCACCCCGGGCCGCGCGCAGGAAAAGTGTATCGGCCGGAAACGGACCTTCGCAGTCGATGCCCTGTTCGGTTGCGAGCAGGATGGCGGGGGAGATGATTCTTTGTTCCTCGTCTCCGAACTGCCCGTTTTCGCCGGCGTGTGGGTTGAGGGCGGCGACGGCGATTTTTGGATTTTCAATGTCGAAGTATTCCATGAGTGCGGTGTTGAGCAGGTCGATTGGCTCGAAGACACAGCCGATGGTGAATTTGTGACGAACCTCGAAGAGCGCTTCGTGGATTGTGGCGAGGGCCATTTTCATTGGCCCTGCGACGAACATCATTACCTTTCGTTTGCTTTTGGTAAGCTTTGCGAGCATCTCGGTATGGCCGGGGAAGTGTGAACCGGCGAGTTTCCAGCTCGTTTTGCTGATGGGTGCGGTGACTATCGCATCGATGATATTTCGCTTTGCGGCGTCGATGGCGTCGGCGCAGAATCGCAGAGACGCCTCGCCGGCGGCTGCGCTGGGGCCTTTTATCCAGGGCGGCACCGAGTACTCGTCGTAGTCGGCGACGACGACCTTGAAGGGGTAGTCGCGGCTAATTTTTTCGTGCTGGTGTCGGCCCCAGAAGGGTTCGATTTCGGCCTGGTCGGCGGCGTAGCGGAGCTGCTCATCCATACCGAAGACGATGAACTTTGCGGCCCGGCGAATCGCCGGCTCGGCCAGCGCCTTGACCACGACCTCCGGCCCGATACCGGCCGGGTCACCCATAGTCACCCCAATCACCGGCTGGGCGGTTATCGAGTTGTGGTTTTCGGTAATGTCCATACGTTCGCGCCGCTTATATCTATCGTGGCAGCTTAAAACCCGAGCTGCCTGAGTTTTTCGACGGTCAGGTTGTTGTTGCGGGGCAGGATGTTTTCGAGGTATTTTTTAACCGTCTTTGTTATTATATCGATTTCGACGTTGACGGTGTCGGATATTTTTGCCGAGCCGAGGGTGGTTTCTTTCAGCGTCTGCGGTATCAGGGCGACGGTGAAGGCGTTTTTTTCGAGTGCGGCGACGGTGAGCGAGACGCCGTCGATGGCGATTGAGCCCTTCGGTATCAATTGGCTGAGCAGGTTGGGTCCGGCGGTGAATGTGATTTCGGTAAAGCCGGCCTGTCTTTTGATTTGTTTTATTTTTGCGGTGCCGTCGATGTGGCCGAGGACGAAATGCCCGCCGATGCGGCCGGTTGGTTTCAACGCCAGTTCGATATTGACCTTCGAGCCGGGCTTAAGCGCTGCGAGGTTCGAGATTTTCATAGTTTCAGGGCTGATATCGAAGGCGGCCTGGCTTGCGGAAAGTTTTGCTATGGTCAGGCAGACGCCGTTTATGGCGATGCTGTCGCCGATTTTGGTTTGTTCGGCGAGCGTGTTCAGGTCCACGGTAAGCACGGCGGCTTTGTCGCTTCGGGCGAGCAACTTGACCGTACCAACTTGCTGGATAAGTCCTGTGAACATTTGCAATTGACTATTTACGATTTTCGATTTATTATTGAGCACAGAAGAACCGTGAAATTATTGCATCGATTGTACCGAACGGGGTGATAATAATCAATTATCAAATAGCGAAGGGAGCGCGGGCTTATGAGTGGGTTTTTGAAATTATTGGTGCTGGTGATAGTGGTGGTGGGCGTGGTTTTCCTGGCGAAGCGGTATATAAGTTCGGAGATTGCGGAGAATGAGCCGAGCGAGCCGAACTCGTTTTATGATGTGGCGGCCGAGGACGATGCCCGTCTTCGGGCTGAGCCGAACGTGGTTGTGAAGCTGCCGTCGGGCGAGACGGAGCAGTTAAAGTTCAAGGAGCTGCTGGGCGAGCAGCAGACGGATGCCGAGCAGTTGTTTGAGATGGCGCTGGCTCAGCGTAAGATGGGCCGGCTGCCGGGTGTGGGTTACGGGCAGATGGTTCAGTACTGCAGGATGATTATCGAAAGGTACCCGCTCAGCGAGTATGCGTACAAGGCCAGGAGGATGTTGGGCGAGGTGCCGAAGCGGTACTGGGACAGGTACAAGATTACCGAAAAAGAAGTATGGATTCCAAAATAAGGCGAAGAGCGTCAAGAAAGTTCGAGGGACAGATACCAATGACGGCTGCATCATCGATTGCAAAGGTGCCGGTTATATCGATAGAGGCGGATTGTCTTCCTGAGGCGTGGGAGAAGGCGATGTTGGCGGTATGGGAGAAGGGTATTGAGATAAAGACGCAGTACGACAGGGGCGGGGACCCGCCGAGCAGGGATGCGACGGCGATGATTGCGATAGCTAATCCGTTTAACGAGCCGAGGATACACAAGAATTTTCCGGGCGGGCCCGAGGAATTGGAGGCGTATCGGCAGGAGGTGGTCGGCGGGATTCACGACCACTGGATAGATGCGGCGGCGGGCAAGTGGACATATACGTATCACGAACGGCTGTTCGCGTATTGTCCGGTGGAGGATATCAGGCGGGCCGAGGCGCCGAAGCCGTTTAAGCGGGTGAACCAGGTTCAGTACATTATTGATTATCTGTCGGGCGTTATGCATACCCGGCGTGCGCAGGCGATAACGTGGATGCCTACGGCGGACCCTCAGACGGACGACCCGCCCTGCCTGCAGCGGATATGGTGCCGGCTTGTTGAAAACGGCGACGGCGGGCTGTCGCTGAATATGAATGCTCACTGGCGAAGCAGAGACCTTTACAAGGCGTGGTTTATGAACGTCTATGCGCTTACGGATTTACAGCGGAAGATTGCCGATGGTATCTCGGAAAAGACCGGCAGGCAGGTTTCGGTGGGCGGATATGTTGATATCAGCGATTCACTTCATATTTACGGCAGTTACTTTCGAGAGGTTCGGCCGGAGATAGAGAAGATGAGGTCGAGTCCGTTTACGCTGCGAGCGTGGGAGAGTACGCATCCGGCGTTCGAGGAGATGACGAACGAGGCCAGGGCCAAACTGGCCGAGGACCCCGACTGGTATGCAAAGGCGAGGGGGTAATTGGAACTATGTTGAGAATTTAGAATTGCGAAGAGGTGCTTTTGTGGTGTTAAAGGTGAACGAAGAAGTTGTACAGGACTTGGTGATAAGGGCCGAGGCCGAGCGGATGCGCCCGAGGTACGAGGAGGCGTTTTCGGAAATGGCCCCGGCAGCGAGAGAAGAGCAGCTGCTTGACTGGTCGAGAGAGAATGTGATTGAGAGGGTGCTGCTTCGGCAGGAGGCGCATAAGCGCGGCGGGCAGATACCACAGAGGGATATTGAATCGGCGTTCGAGCGGGCGATGAAGCAGCGGGCAGACGAGGGGCAGGCCGGGAAGCTCAGCGAGCAGCAGCAGAAGGATTTGAAAAAGGAAGTCGAGCTTCAGTTGCGTATTGAGCGGCTGATAGATGGGGTCTGCGAGGGGGTGGGCGAGCCGGCCCAGCGGGACATCGAGCAGTATTACGAGCAGAACAAGGGGCGATTCAAAACGGTCGAGCTTGTTCGGACGGCGCATATTGTCAAGTATGTGAACTGGCTGACGGATGAGAAAAATGCTTACGAGGCAATCTGCAAAGTGCAGGATGAGCTGGGCAGCGGGGTGCTCTTTGAGCAGCTTGTTGCGAAATACTCGGATTGCCCGGAGAACGGCGGCGACCTGGGTTATATTTCGAGAGGGCAGATGGTGGAGGAGTTCGAGGATGTCGCGTTTAATCTGAGTGCGGGTCAGACAAGCGATATTTTTCGAACGCGTTTTGGTTTTCACATTGCCAGGGTTTATGACAGAAAGCCGGCGACAACAAAGGCCCTGGAGGAGGTGCGAGAAGAGATTGTCGGTGAGCTGGCCGAGCAGCGCCGGCGGGCGGTGATAGATAATTTTGTCGATGCCCTGAAGGCGGAGGCGAAAATAGAAGAGGTATAGCAGGGCCGGTGAGGACAGGGGGCTTTCGGCATTAGTTTTGGGGGGAAGGAAATTGATACAGCGGTTTGGCTTGTTGTTTTTTTTATATTATGCTTAAAGTGGTTGGGCACAAAAAGAGACGTTGGCTGATTTGGAGCATTGAATCGGCAGTCTAAACCCGATTACGGCCCAGCCGACGAAACCTGCTGCCGGCAAGTTTTGTCAGGCGTAGGCAGGCCCTTATAGCAAGAGAACTCCTGCGTATAGCGGGAGTGTTCGATGGGAAGTTATGGGGGGGCCATATAAGTTTCTTTCCGAGTAGGGTCTCCGCGGCTTTGGCGCGGAGACCCTTTTTTCATTGCCGGGCGGAGGGGAGCGAATTTTTTTTTTGACATACCGTGAGGTAGCTTTAGAATAAAGGCATGTTCTGCTGTGTGGTCTTTGTGAGAGATGTCCGGTTTATGGGCGGCTGTATGGAAAGTGAGGTGGGCTTGAGTTGTGAGATGTCCTTTTTGCAAGGAAGACAGGGATAAGGTTATCGATTCGCGTTCGAGCGATTCCGGCAGGGTTATAAGGCGTCGTCGCGAGTGTCTTGTATGCGGGCGGCGTTTTACGACTTACGAGAAGATGAGCGAGAGCTTCAAGCTTTCAGTAGTGAAGAAGGATAACTCGCGCGTTCCTTACGACAGGGACAAAATAATTCTGGGTTTGCAGAAGGCGTGTTATAAAAGGGCGGTTTCGGTGGAGGAGATTCGTGAGATCGCGGACAAGGTTGAAGAGGAGATATTCAAAAATTTCGACAAGGAGGTAAGCTCGTCTTTTATCGGCGAGAGTGTGATAACGCATCTTCGAGGAGTTGACAAGGTTGCGTATATAAGGTTTGCAAGTGTATATCGGGATTTTAAGGATGCCGGCGAGTTAATTGAGGAGGTGAGCCAGGTTATCGCGGCAGGTGATGATGAGGGCCAGCCACGGCTGTTTGAGCGGTGAGAAAATTGGGATTTCAGGTTTTGTTGAAGTGATGGCACAGGGTGGATATGGAGTTTTGCACGGAGGCAGAAAATGGCAGGGACGAGACAGGAATGGAAGGTCATAAAGACGGACGGCAGTGTTGAGCGGTACCTTCACACGAAGGTTTTTGGTGCGATAAGCAATGCGCTTGGCACAGCAGGTCAGGCGGACACGGGGGCGGCCGAGGAGCTTGCGGAGGCGGTGACGTATTATTTGTATCAGCAGAAGCGCTCGCAGACGGTGACGAGCGGCGAGATATTGTCGATTGTCAAGGCGGTTCTGGCGGCGACGGGCTATGAAGATGCGGCGTTGGCGCTGAGTGAGCATCATTTCGAGCGGCGGCTGAAGCGCTGCCGGGTTGAGGTTGTCTCGGGTGATTTTGACGAGCTGAGCGAGCTTGGCTCTCCGCGCGCACAGGGGGCCAGGAGCAGGTGGGACAAGTCGAGGATAGTGGAGGATTTGGTGAGCCGGGCAGGTGTCTCACGGCAGCAGGCGAGGGTGGTTGCGGGGATGGTCGAGGAGAAGGTTTTCGGGATGGGGATGGCGATAGTGACGACGGGGCTGTTGAGGCAGCTTGTTTTGGCCGATGCAGCGGCGGTATTGCATGCTGAACGGCAGATGCAGGTTTTGTGAACGTGCCGCCAGGTGCTTAGCGATTCGGATGGTGTGCGAACAGGCAAATCTGTTATTTAGCTATATTTGTTAGTTTAACTAAACACGCGCAGGCAACAAAAACACAACTCCTTGTATTGCAGCAGGTTATGACTGTTTTATTTCTAAAAGTTTAACTAAGTTTAACTAACTGTTATCCGAGAGGACCCAGATTGACTTGCGTCTGGAGCCCCGATTGTGAATTACTTTGTTCTTTTTGGACATTGAGTAGAGCAGGTTGCTAATTTTGTCCCATTTTTGCTTTTTGTTGAGTATATCCGGGAGTTTTGCGGTCAATAGATTATCAATGTCTGACCTGCTTGCACGTCCGTACCTTCGGATATAGGCCAGTACCATATCCTTGTAGTGCTGGTCATCGAAAGCCCTGTATCTGATATATTTGGCTTTTTCCGCAGTTGTTGTCGCAAGGCGAGAAGCAACAAAAAGGTTTGGATATCTTCCCTCCACAAAGCCCTTTGCCTTTAGCAGGCGGTGTTCTTCTTTTGTAATTCTCAGATGCTTTTGTATCTTGTCGAGCAGCATCACGGTTACCAAGTCGAGTTCCGGATTTCTCATTAGTACGCGGAGAAGTATCTTCCGAGCTTCTCGAAGTCATAGCTCCTGCGGGCTTCCTTGAATTCGACCCATTCAGTTTCGTTAGGGAGCTTTAATAATTCACCTAACTTAATTTTAAGTTCATCTATGTCCATAGTTCGACCTCGACAGGCCTACATATTAGGGATGGGAGGGTTCTTTTTCAACAGGTTTAATACGCGGTCAAGGATATTTCGGGGGGATTTGTCGGCTGGTACGTCGAGCCAGTTGACGTTTTTGAAGGTTTTGAACCAGGTTCGCTGGCTTTTTGCGAATCGGCGGGTGTTTTTCTTTATCAGTTCGATTGCGTTATCGAGGTCGGTATTGCGCTGGAGGTAGTCGATTATTTCGGCGTATCCGATGGCGGAGCGGGCCTGTCGGCTCGGCGGTATTTGTTCTTCGAGCAGTGACCGGACTTCATCGACAAGGCCGGCGTCGAGCATTTTTTTTACCCTCGCGTTGATGCGTTTGTTTTCTTCGGTTTTTTCCCGTTGCAGGCCTATTATTTTCCAGTCGTATCTTGTATCGCGTATTGTGTATTGCGTATTGCGGGTATCCCACTGCTGCTGGAATTGTGATATGGGTTTGCCGGTGAGCCGATAGACTTCAAGTGCACGGATGATGCGTTTTTCATCGTTCGGATTGATGCGTTCAGCGGCGGCGGGGTCTGCGAGCCGGAGCTGTTTGTAGAGCCCGTTCAGGCCCTGTGTCCGGGCCTGGTTTTTAAGCTCCTGACGGAGCGCGGGATTTGCAGCCGGGCCGTCGAACAGGCCGAAGAGCAGGGCCTTTATGTACAGTGCGGTGCCGCCTACGGCGATGACAGGTTTGTCGCGTGATTTGATTTGGTCGATGGCGGTGTTTGCCATTTCGAGGAATCTGCCGACGCTGAAGGATTCGCTCGGCTCGACGACGTCGATGAGGTGGCACTTGACCTGCCGGCGTGCTTCTTTTGGCGGCTTTGCGGTGCCGATGTCCATCCGGCGATAGACCTTCATCGAGTCGATGCTGACGATTTCAGCGTCGAGCGATTTTGCCAGCTCGAATGCGAGGCGGCCTTTGCCCGAGCCGGTTATGCCGAGTATTAGTATCATTGGGCCAGTCATGATTTCCTGTCTGAATGTGGTAAAAAACAACATAATACGGCTCTCAATGACGCGATGCAATACTCATTGCAGGTTGTTTGCGGGGAATTGGTCCCCGGTTTGAGGACTGGGTAGAACCCCCGGCATGAAGCCGGGGGCTTGCGGCGGAAAATTGGGTTCGT
>CAYMYK010000022.1:14872-22059 GCA_964394625.1 uncultured Pirellulales bacterium | reverse complement strand
CAAAGGTGGATACGGTCCTGAAGGTATGCGGTATCGTGAGCTTCGTGCTGGCGGGGATTTGGGGGCATCGCTGGCTGAGCTTGATTGAAGGATTTCAGCGTGTGGCGGTAAAGCGGAATGCGACAAAGGCGGCAATTTGTTTTCTGGCCGGTGTGCTGTTTTGCGCCCTGCTGGCCATCAGGAGCTGCGAAGGGAACAGGCGGCGGGTTCTAATGGTGCTGACGGTGCTGGTAGTTGCGCTGGTCGTGATGGGCGGCATTTTTTACCTTATTTCGGGTATTGGTCTGTAAGATAAGACGGGGCAGGTGAGTTGACGGTGAAGGAGAGTTTTATGTTTGAGAAAATGAGCAAGTTCGCGGTCATAGCTGCCGGTGTATTGACGGCGGCGGTTTGTTTTGGAGCGGCAGAACAAAAGGCGGGTAAGTCGCCGCTGGACGAGCTGCCCGGCTGGATAAGCCGGGTGACGACGTTTGGCCAGCGGGCGGATTTCTCGCTCGACGGCGGGCGCATACTGTTTCTTGAAAAGACCTTTGGCGACGTTTACGAGGTGGAATTGGAGACGGGCAAGCTTCGCCTTATGACGAGCCATTATTACCACGAGGGATATACTCGGGCACTTTATTTGGCGAACGGCGACATCCTCCTGAGCGGGGCGAGGAAGTTCGATGCGAAAAATCCGATGGCCGGCAGAAGCGGCAGAAACGCCGAGCTTTGGGTCTTAAAAAGGGATTTATCGGGGCCGCCGGTGCCGCTGGGCGAGCACTGCTCGGAAGGACCGGCGGTTTCTCGCAAAAGGATGCGGATTGCCTGGACGCTCCAGGATGAGGGGCTGATTTTCATTGGAGATATTGTCTATGTGGCTGGCAAGCCGAAGTTAGTGAATAAAAAACTCATACTCGATGCGAAAAGTATGCCTTTCAGGTGCAATTTAGAGACACAGGACTTTCGTCCGCCTGACGAAAAGGAGCTTATTTTCAGCGCCTATATGGATGGATACGGCTTCTGCGAGGTGATGGGGCTGGACCTGGGGTCGGGCAAAATCACCAACTACTCGAATGCGCCGAAAGAGTACGACGAGCCGGAAGGGATTTTCCCCGACGGCAAAAGCACGCTGGTCGAGTGCGACAGGCATAATCACAAAGGGACACAGTATATCGATATTTACAAGCTGGCCCTGGACGGGTCGGGAGAGACGGAGCGGCTGACGAAGTTTGCGGATTATCCTGGTTACAAGGCGAGTAATCCGGTGGTGAGCGACGACGGGCGGTTTATGGCGTTTCAGTATGCTAAATACAAAGACAGCGCCGGTGCGGGGCGGGGGATTCTTCTGTTCGATTTCGAGAAATACGATAAGGCAAAGCGGAAGGAGACGCCGGCCTCGACAAGTAACGCGCGCAGACCCAAATCGGACGAGCAGCTTCGGTACTGGCTTGAGAATATGGTCTGGGAACACGGTTTCAGCAGCGACGAGATTACGTCGGCAACGGGATTGACGGCCCAGCAGATTGTCTCGGCGATGGAGCGGTTCGATATCCGGCGGGACAACAGGCCGGAGCGCAGCGACGACGGGCTTTTAGTGCTGCCTTATCCGGGCGGGCGGCATCCGCGGCTCGGGTTTTTAGATGGGGCGGTGAATCCGCAGAGGGAGACGAAGGCGAGCGTATTTTGCCCGTGGGATAAGGACAGTTACGTGGTGCTGGATGTGCCCGAGGCGATATTCTCGAATTTAGGGCTGATATATCTTGCGCATACGCACAAACCATTTCCGACAATCTGGCAAAAGCGGAATATCAAGCTAAAGAAATTAGAGTGGAACCGCCGGCAGGACGGCTCGCTGGACTATGAGCGAAAGCTGCCGAACGGCATTGTGTTCTGGGCAAAGGTCAAACCGGGCGCCGATGCGGTGCGGATGGAGCTCTGGCTTAAGAACGGGACGGATAAAAAACTGACGGATTTGAAGGTCCAGAACTGTGTGATGACCGGGTATGCAAAGGGCTTTGAGCAGCAGACTAACAGCAACAAGGTCTTTGCCGACCCCTATGTGGCGTGCCGGTCGAAGGGCGGGGACAGGTGGATAATCACTGCGTGGGAGAATTGCATAAACCCGTGGGGCAATCCGGATGTGCCGTGCTTTCACTCGGACCCGCAGTTTGCGGACTGCGAGCCGGGCCGGACGGTTCGGCTTGCCGGCCGGCTGTGGTTCTACGAGGGGACGGATATAGAGAGGGAATTAGCGCGGATTGAAAAGACGGACTGGCGGCAATAATCAAGGCACCCACCCGGCAACTGCGAGGTGTGTGTATGATTTGCATTTCTTTGTTGGCTCGACAAGTGAAGTGAGCCGATGTTATTTGAATTTGCCTGCGAGTGTGGAGCCGAATTCGGCCGCGAGCTTTGAGGCGGTGAACTGCTCGGCGTTGTCGTAGGAGGCGGTGAGCAGAATGTTTCCGGCCCTGTCTTTTGCGGTAATAGTAACCGATTCGATGGCCTCGTTGGCGGCGGCGGATTTCCTTCCCGTCCAGCCCTTGGCATCGACGGCGGCGCGGTATGTCATAAAGGTCGAGCCGGTAAGGATAATGTTGGCGCCGTCTGCGTCACAGAGCCGGACGTGTTTTCTTATGAACTCCTTTTCGAGCACGTCTTTTAGAACCTTGCCGACGTAGGGGTCCTGGCATTCGATAGGTGAGACATAGACGCATTTGTCCGGTATCTTTTTGAGGTAACCGGTCGCAACAACATCCGAATGGCAGCCGACGAAGACCGGCAGCAGCGCCAAAAAACAAAGTGCCCTGTTCATCTTCGAATCTCCTGACTTTTACAGCATTCTTAGAATTAATCGACATATTCGGCGGTTAGACTGCAAAGGTTTTTCTGGATAATGCTTTTGTTTTGGCGTAAAATCAGGGAGCAAGTAGCAAGTAGCAGGTAGAAAGAACGTATGGTGCGAAGGTCGGGATTTTTGATATTGCTGGGGTTTGTGGCGATGGCGGGCTGCGGCGGCAAAAAGCCGAAGTACACGCCCGAGCAGCTTGAAAAGATGCCGTTTGTCCGCAGAGAGAATCTGCCTGACGTATCAGGTGGCTTTGTGCTGAGCGTCGGCGGTGAGCCGATAATCGCAGAAGAGATAATCGGGCCTGTCTTCAACCGGCTTGGCGCCCTGGCGCAGAACAGTGACTTCGAGCGGTTCAAAACACTGGCGTCGCCGGCGGTGAGCAATGTTCTTACGGCGAAGATATCGGAAGCCGTGCTTTACAGCAGGGCGAAAGAACAGTTCGGTGAGAATGTGGCCGACCAGCTCGACAAGGCGGCACGGGCGGAGGTCAGGAAGTTTGTGGCCGGCTTCGGCGGCGACTATGCAAAGGCACAACAGGCGATAAAGCAGATGGGCCTGGACTGGGAGAGCTTCGAGGAATTCCAGAAGAAGAGGATTATGAGCCAGTCGTACATAGCCCAG
Organism: uncultured Pirellulales bacterium; assembly: GCA_964394625.1. GTDB lineage: Bacteria > Planctomycetota > Phycisphaerae > Sedimentisphaerales > Anaerobacaceae > JAUVYV01. The sequence goes on along the minus strand of CAYMYK010000022.1, from coordinate 18,605 downwards.
CAGATGCCGAAGGACGAGATGGTAACGTACAGCGAGCTTGTGGCGATGTACGAGACAGTAAAGGACCAGCTTTATATCTCGGCCGGCTCGATTCAGTTTCAGTTGATAGATATTCAGCCGGCGAAGATGACGGCTGCGGATGCCGACAAGAACAGCCGTGAGCAGGCCAAGGCGCTGGCTGAGGAGCTGATTGGACGAATAAGGGCGGGAGAGGATTTTGGTGAATTGGCGAAGCAGTATTCAAACGGGCACAGGCGAGAGCAGGGCGGCTTGTGGCAAAAGCTTAATCCCGAGTCGCTGGCGAAGCCATACGATATACTCGCCGGTCGCTTGGCCGGTGCCAGGGTCGGACAGATTGTCGGGCCGATTGAGACCGATGAGCATATTTTCATAATGAAGGTTTTGGAGTACAAACGCAAAGGTATCGAGCCGTTCGAGGATGTGCAGAACGAGCTGAAGGCGCGAATCAAATTCGAGCGGCAGAGGAAGGTCATCGACGAGCTGAACGCCAAGCTTGCCGAGCAGGCGTCGGTGGAGGATACAAAGGAGTTTGTTGATTACTGCGTGGCCGAGATTTACCGGATGGCGAACAGGTGAATTAGTATCGATGGCAATTATAGCGCACGGGATAGATTTGGTTGATTTCGGCCGGATAGAACAAATGGTCGAAAGGCACGGGCGGCGTTTCCTGAGCCGTGTGTTCACGCCTGCAGAGCAGGCATACGCCGAGGCGAACCGAAACGGGATGGAGAAGTTGGCGGGTCGGTTTGCAGCAAAAGAGGCGGTCCTGAAGCTTTTAGGCACCGGCTGGCGAGGTAAAATTGCCTGGACGGATATCGAGGTGGTCAACAGCGAGAGCGGCCAGCCGCAGGTAAGACTTACAGGCCAGGTCAAAAAAATCGCCGACGAGCTCGGTATAGGACATATCACTGTCAGCATAACGCACACGGCGAATTTCGCGATTGCGTCAGCGGTTGCGCCGGCAGGAGAAAATGAAGGCAAATGATTTTGATTGCATTGTTATCGGGGCCGGTCACGCGGGGGTGGAAGCGGCGAATGCGGCTGCAAAGATGGGCGTCAGAACCGCGCTTTTGACAATCGCCAAAGATAAGATAGCGGCGATGAGCTGCAATCCCGCGATTGGGGGCCTGGCGAAGGGACAGATTACGCGGGAGGTGGATGCGCTCGGCGGGCTGATGGGGCTTGCGATAGATGCGACGGGCCTGCAGTTTCGGATGCTGAACCTCTCGAAAGGCCCGGCGGTGCAATCGCCTCGGGCACAGGCGGACAAATACCGGTATCAACAGTTTATGATACGGGCGTTGGAGCAGACACAGAACCTGACGATTATTGAGGGGCTGGCCAGCGAGATATTGACCGAGGGCGGTAAGGTCTGCGGCGTCAGGTGCAGGGACGGGCGAACATTCGGCTCGGCGACCGTTATCGTTGCGGCCGGGACCTTCCTGCGGGGTCTGATGCACATAGGAACGCAGCGTTTTGAAGGGGGCCGGCGCGGCGAGCCGGCGGCGAATGAGCTGTCAGCCAGTCTTGAGCGTCTCGGGCTTATCGTCAGGCGATTGAAGACCGGCACGCCTGCCCGGCTGGACGCTTCGACAATAGATTACCAAAAGTTAGAGGCCCAGTACGGCGATGCCGAGCCGGCGCCTTTTTCCTTTATGACCGAAAAGATTGACACCGAGCAGATGCCCTGCTGGATAACATATACCAACGAGAAAATACACGAACTGATTCGGGAGAACTTAAACAGGGCGCCGCTCTATACGGGCCAGATTCAATCGACGGGCCCGCGCTACTGTCCGAGCATTGAGACAAAGATTTTGCGGTTTGCAGACAAAACACGGCACCAGGTTTTTTTAGAGCCGGAGCAGCGGGAGAGAAAAGTTATCTATTGCAACGGGATAAGCACATCGCTTCCGAAGGATGTTCAGGACGAGATGATAAGCCGGCTGGCCGGCTGCGAGAAGGCGCGGGTCATTCATTACGGCTATGCGATTGAGTATGACTACTGTCCGCCGGTGCAGCTTGGGAGCAGTCTGGAGACAAAGAAGGTAGATGGGCTGTTTTTGGCGGGGCAGATAAACGGCACGAGCGGCTACGAGGAGGCGGCGGGCCAGGGGATTATGGCCGGGATAAACGCGGCAAGAAAACTCTCCTCGGCTGAACCGGTTGTGCTGGGCAGAGACCAGGCGTACATCGGTGTGATGATAGACGATTTGCTGACGAAGGGACTCGGCGTGGAGGGGTTGGGGATAGTGGACGAGCCCTACCGGATGTTTACGTCGCGGGCGGAGTATCGGCTCAGCTTAAGGGCCGATAATGCGGATAGAAGAATGACTCAAATCGGCAAAATGGTCGGGCTTGTGGACGATGTGAGGTGGGCGAAATACGAAAAGAAGCTTTCTGATATTGAAAAGCTGAAAAATTATCTGACCATAACGCGGTCGGGGTCTGTGAGCTTTTGGGAGCAGCTTCGCCGGCCGGGCAATACGCTTGCGCAAACACTGTCTGATAACGCGGATGTAAAGAGGATGAGTTTCGACAGAACGGTCGTGGAGGCGGTCGTTATCGACGCCAAGTACGAGGGCTACTTAGCCAAGCAGCGGCGGTTGGCGGCGGGGCTGCGTGCGCTGGACGGCAAAAGAATATCGGCGGGTCTTGACTATGGCAAAATAAGCCATCTGCGTGCCGAGGCGAGGGAGAAGTTGTCGGTCTTTCAGCCGGAGACATTGGGCCAGGCGAGCAGGATAAGCGGTATTACACCGGCGGATATTACCGTGATTCAAATACACCTGAAGAAATGCTACCGGCAGGGGGCGGACGGATACGGATATGGGTGATTAGGAGGGCATTTGATAAAGGGATTGTCTGAGAATGTTTACAACAAGTCGGCAGGGCGGGCGGAGGCGAAGTTCAAACTCTGGCGCTCGGCGGGACTTTTGCTGACGTACAAGTGCAATGCGAGCTGCGAGTTCTGCTATTACAACTGCTCACCGGCACAGGGCGGGCTGATGGCGGTCGATACTGCTGTACGGAGCTGGCAGTCTTTAACCGAATTGGCCGGGGCTAACGCGAAGGTTCATATCACCGGCGGCGAGCCGTTTTTGTACCGGCAGCGGCTTGAGCAGATACTTCGGCAGGCACAGAAAGAGGGACTGGGCGAATGTGATTTGGTCGAGACGAACGGGTTCTGGGCCACGGACGACAAAACGACGGAAGAACGATTGCGGGCACTCGATGCACTTGCCGTGAGACGTCTGAAGGTGAGCGTTGACCCGTTCCACCAAGAGTATGTGGATATCGAGCCGGTGCAGCGGCTGGCCGGGATTGCCAGGCGGATTCTGGGCCCGCAGCGAGTGCTTGTGCGATGGGAGAAGTATCTTGGCAGGCCGGTCGGGATGAAAGCTCTGTCTCAGCAGGAGAGGAATGAGCAGTACAAAGAGGCGATGAAGGATTATCCCTGCCGGTTCACGGGGCGGGCGGCAGGCAGATTAGCCGGGCTGGCTGCGACGCAGACGGTTGAACAGATTGCCAGGGAAAATTGCACGACGGCTTTTCTTGGGGCAAAGGGTGTGCATATAGACCCATACGGCAATGTATTCAGCGGCACCTGCAGCGGGATTATCGTCGGCAATGTGACTGAGGATTCACTGGGCGAAATCTGGAAAAGGTGGCGGCCGAAGGGTAAAAAAGTAGTCGATATATTGTTTCATCA
>CAYMYK010000022.1:9562-14862 GCA_964394625.1 uncultured Pirellulales bacterium | reverse complement strand
AAGATCGTGTTCCCCAACTGGGAGGCCCACGACTTCATCAAGGCCCTGCCGGTCTGCTCGACGAGGCAGTAAAGCTGGGCTATCAACCGAAGGCCCGTTACGCCGGTAAGTGCCACCTTTGCACGAGCATTCGCAGGTTCTTTTTGGACAGAGGCGCTTATCCCGATACTATCGGCCCTGCTGAGTGTTATTGATACAGCGGGTAAAGGACTTATAGTTACATCGGTCGGCGTCGGCCCCTGCGCCCGGGCATATTGATGCCTCTTTGACGCATACGGTTTCGCATGTCCCGGCGGAACTGTCTCATCCGGGCGCGGCTTTCGGCGTCGATATAATCGCTTCGCGCCCGCATATTCTCGGGGTTGCGCATTTGCTGCAAGCGGTCTCTCGCCGTCCGGTCGTTCGGGTCGGCCCGGCGGGGCCGGGATCGTGGCGGGTTATCGCGGAACTGTTTGAATCTTTCCTGCATCTCGTCGATTGTTTTATCGAGATAGGCCGTTCGCTGGTCCTCGGGCAGAGCGTAGTATTCCTTGACCGGCCGGAGCATTCTGCTGCGGAACAGCGATGCAAACTGCTTTCGCCGCGTTTCTTCGTCGAGGTTCCGGAATTTCTCCGAACTCAAATACGTTCTTAACTGTTCGGGCGATTTTTTTGACGGGTTGTTTGAAGCCAGGCGGCTGCGCCAGAAAATTGCACCGGCTGCGGCAGATACCGCTATGGCCAGCAAAGCAATTATAATGACTGTCTTTTTCTTCAGTTTCATTTTCTATTGTTTTTTGTAGTCGCCGATATGCGTATCGGCGTAGAGGTAATTTTTTGAACCGGGCTTTCCCGCTTTGCCGTGGAACGGGTCGAAATCGCTCATAACGTGAATGTTCCTTTCGGGTATGCCCCTTCGAGCGAGGAAGCTGTGGCTGACGGGCTTTCCGCCCAGCCGGGCGTTGTATTCGTAGCTCAATCCTTCCTTCTCCGGGCGATAGTACTTCTTTACCGTATCAGCAGGGCATACGAAGGTGTCCGGCTGCTTCAACAGCGGCAGAAGAAATGCCTCGATGGACGGCTTATAATCAGGCGCATTGGGATCGCGGTGCAGGGAGGGGAACTTGCAGGCGGACGGCATTGTGTTGTTGTTGTCGTCGAGATATGACCTCAAGGCGATGCCGATGGAGCGCAGGTTCGTCTGACAGTATGTGCGCAGGGCGGAGCGCCTGGCCTTGCACAGTGCAGGCGTCAGTATGCCGACCAGCAGGGTAATTACGCTTATAACAACGAGAAGCTCTATGAGCGTAAAGCCCTTTTCTATCAGATAGTCTTTCATATCTCAAGTCTCAGATGAACAATTAGACGGCGCAGATGCCGAATTTATTGCGAGATAACCGGCGGGTTTTCCCCGCTGCCGTAACGAACAGTTGCCGAAGGATGCTATTTTGCCGGGGCAAATACCTCGACAAGGGCTTTTATAAGCAGCTCTATTGCATCATTGACTTCTGCTGAGAGCGGCTGGCCAAGGACGATTTTTGCGGGCTGGACGCCGAGAAAAAGCACTTTGACATCGACGGACTGCTTAATCATATCGACAAAGATTCTCGGCGACAGCGTGTGCGTTGAGATAATGAGAGAGTTGAGCTGCTCCGGCTGGAATATCCTGAGCTCGCCCGGTGGGGCGCCGAAGTCTATGGCGTCGATGACGAGCAGGTTGTCTGGCGTCTTTTCTATGACGGGCTGGATGTAGTTTTCAGGGACCGTGCCGGCATCGATGATTTCGGCGGAGATTTTGCCCCTCAGCCGTTCACAGACTATCGGCCCGGCTGCATCATCGCCTTTAAGGGCGTTGCCAATTCCGATGATGAGGGTCTTTGTGCCCCCGAGCCGGTTGAGCCGGTCGATAATTTGTCGGTAGGTTTTCATTTGCGTACAGCGGGCGACGAGACAGGCGCGGCCGGGTTTTCAGAGCTTAATGTTCAGTTCGCACTTGCACTTCGGACAGAGAATGCGCATAAAGTCGCGCGTCCGGGCGGGTGCTTGGGCTTTTGGGAGCTGCGCGACCTCTTTGCGTCCACTGGCAAGCTCGTCGCTTTTTGCAATCAGCAGCGCGGGGTTGGTGTAGGCGAGCGGGCCGAGCTTTTCGTACAGCCAGCGAAGATGCTTCTTTGTTCCAACCACTGCACCGCATTTTTCGCATAACTGCAGCTCGAACTCGTGGGTCTCGACCTCACTGGACTTATCGAGGGTAGCCAGGTCCCAGGTTTTGGTCAGCTTTATGCTTGCGCCGGTATCGGCGGTAGTGCAGTTCTGCTCGCAGTTTCCGCAGAAGATGCAGGTATAATAATTGAGAGTTATCCTGCGGACCGGCGGGTCGGCGTCAAGGTCGTCTTCCATCTGCAGGCACACACTGGATGGGCAGGCGTTGACGCAGGCGCCACAGCCGATACAGGTATCGGTATCGAACTCGGGTTTTCCCCTGAATTTCTCCGGCACCTCGACCGGCTCAGCGGGGAAACGCGAGGTGAATCGCGGCGAAAAAACGGCGGTAACCGCTTCTTTTAGCTCTCTGAGTTTTGGCAACCGCATAAAATACTCCTCAATCGTGACTCGTTGCTCATATCTATTACTTGCTACTTCCTGTTTTTCCCGCCTTTTCTGCGTATTTATCGACAACGCTGTTCTCCCACAGCTTGACCCCGGATGCGTAAGAGCCCTTGGCGATGGCGTGGGCGGCGGTGGGCGAGGTTATCAGGATGAAGACGGCGCAGATAACAGCCCTCGAGGCGGTGGGGCCGAGGCCGCTGACTAAAGCAACGCCCACCAGCAGCATAATGGTCCCGAGTGTAACACATTTTGTCGAGGCCTGCAGACGATTATAAACATCAGGGAAACGAACCAGGCCTATGCAGCCGAATATGTCAAATAAGACCCCGATGCTTATCAGTATGTACCCTATTACATCAGTCATCGAAATTTCTGCCCTCCAGAAATTTTGCAAGTGCTATAGTTCCGATGAAGCTCAAAAGCGCCCAGGCGAGCGCGACGTTAAGGTAAAAATCCTTGCCGGTGGCCAGAGACAGCATCGCACAGAATCCCACGATGAGAATCCCGAGGATATCAATCGCCACCGTCCTGTCCGGCGCAGTGGGCCCGCGGCCTATGCGATACAGGCACAAAAAGCAACAGATAAGCAAGCCGATGTAAAATACATTTATCATATGAACCTCTTCTTATTCAAAAATCCTCGCGATAAACCACTCAAACCTTTGAGCGATATACTTAGTGGCCTGTTCGATGTCGTCCGATTTTACGTTAATCCAGTGAACGTAGAGAAAACCGTCGTCGGTCAAATCGACCGTCAGCGTACCCGGCGTTAGCGTAATGGAGTTGGCCAGCGCCGTTATAGCGGATTCACTTTTGAGATTCGTTTTGATTTTTACAATGCCCGGCTTTATCGGCATCTTCGGGTGCAGCGCCCGATAGACAACGTCGAAGTTGGCCATAATTACGTAATAAAAGAAAACCGGGATATAAACGAGCAGCCAGAATATCCTGACGGGTGAGATAAAGACGCGATGCTCTTTGGGCAGGATATCGTGGAACAGCAGTGCCACCATCAGGGCCGCTATCACGCCGGCGGTGAGCATCTGAATATCAATCCTGCCGTCCACAAAAGGCCAGGTATAGAATATCCAGATAATCAGCCCGACAACAAAGTAAATTGCACATCTTACAACTGGTTTCATATCATCAAACCTTTAACTAACCTATCACATTTACCGCGTACAGCAGGCCGTCTGTCAGCACCTTCACGGCCGGCGTCAGTACGGCCGCCCTGAGATAAGGAACAATTACCAGCAGGCCCATAAAAGTACAAAGTACAGTCAAAAAGACCATTGCGACAAGCATCGAACCGGTGTGCTCTTTTACCTGCCGAAGCTTTTCCGGCAGCTCGCCGAGGAAGACGTATCTTTGAACTTTCAGATACATTATCAAAGTACAGAGACTTACGAAAACGATTATTGCAGCGACCCAGTAAAGATGTGCCTGAATGGCTGCGATAACAAGTATGAGCTTACTCCAGAAGCCGCTGAACGGCGGAACGCCCGCAATCGAGGCCGATGCTACCGTACAGGCAGCGCGCGTAAAAGGCAGTTTCCCGGCCAGTCCGCCCATCTGTTTTAACTGCCTCGTTCCCGTTGACATCTCGACCGAGCCGCTGGTAAGGAAAAGCAGCGACTTATAGACGGCGTGGTTAATAAGGTGCAGCAGGCCGCCGAGAAGCGCCAGCGACGCCCAGGCGGGATGACCCTGAGCGAGCAGGGCGGCGCCAAGGCCGATGCCAAGAACTATGTAGCCGACCTGGCTGATACTCGAATAGGCGAGCAGCCGCTTGAAGTCCCATTGCCCAATGGCAAGGAATGCCCCGGCAACCATACTGATAAGGCCCAGCACTACCAGCAGCCATCCGATTGTGACAGAGACGCCGAAGATGTTAAAGATTATTCTTGAAAGGGCATAGACACCGAGCGCCTTGATGAGCACGCCGGAGAGCATCGCGGAAATCGGTGCCGGCGCCGAGGGATGTGCATCCGGCAGCCAGGCGTGGAACGGCACGATGGCGGCCTTTAACCCGAAGCCGGCCACGAACAGCGCCAGTGCAAAGCCAAGGCCGGGGTTCACCCCGGCGCTCTGGATTAGCTTTGATGCGTATGCCATATTCAATGTGCCGGTGTTGCCATAGACAAGGCCGATGCCAAAGAGCACAAACGCCGATGCGATGGTGCCGAGCACCATATATTTGAATGCCGCCTCGAGCTCTTCGTTGTCACAGCCGAAGCCGACAAGGGCGTATGAAGCAATCGAAGCGACCTCGAGGAAAACGTAGAGATTGAACAAATCGCCCGAGAGTACGACGCCGTTCATACCCGTTATCATAAGCATAAACAAGCTGAGGTACTTGGCCCTGGCGGTATATTGCTCCATATAGCGAGTGCTGAAAAGCATTGCAGCGCTGCTGACGACGCCGATAGCTAAAAGCAGCAGTGAACTCAGCCCGTCAAGCACCAGATTGATGCCGATGGGAATGGGCCATTTGCCGATTTCATATACCTGGATATCCTCGCTTCGTCCGAGGGCCAGAACAGCCATTACGAGCAGCGACAGTGTTGCCAGATTAGCTAACAGCGTCGCAAAGCATTTTGCCTTTCTGCCTAACCGGCTGAGAATCGGCAGGAAAAAGGCGGCCACCAGTGGTATGGCAACAAAGAGGGGCAGCGGTATATTCATCCTCGCAACCTCCTAATCTCGGTAAT
>CAYMYK010000022.1:0-9552 GCA_964394625.1 uncultured Pirellulales bacterium | reverse complement strand
CAAATGGCAATCATCAGGGCCAGCGAGCCCAGACTGATAACGATAGAGGTAAGCACCAGGGCCTGCGGCAGCGGGTCAACGCAGTTGCTTACGAATGCGGAGCTGACCTTGTCGATTGGTCCCAGCTCAGCCCTGCCGACAATCGGAGCGACCCCGCCGATTTGGTAGCCCAGCATAATCAAAAAGATATTGACGGCATATTCCATTATGACGATGCCGAGGACAATCTTGACCATATTCTTTTTGACGACCGCACAATACAGCCCCGTCATAAACAATAAGAAGCACCATGCATAAGCCATATATTTTACTCCTTTTCACCAGTTGATATATCAGGCCTAAAATCTTTACAGCATATCGAAAGTGAAAGAATAATCAAAAATAATGATGCCCCAACCTTCAGACCAATAGCAAGATTAGACAGCGGTATAGTACCGGCACTTATAAGGCTCAAGGCTTCCCCCGGCAAGTACTTTTGATACAGGAAATTAACGAAGAAAGAGCCGCCGATTATCAGCCCGAAAATGGCGACGAAGGCAAACAGCAGCGCGCCGATGCAATCAAATCTCGAGGCCCATCCCAGAGACAGGTTCTCTTCGGCGAATTCCCTTCCGAAAGCGAGCATAAGCAAAACATAAGAGCCGGCAATAATCACGCCGCCTGCGAAGCCGCCGCCGGGCGTCAGATGGCCCGTAATGGTGATGTAAATGCCGAACAGAAAGATAAGCATCTTGACCCAGCTGCTTATCGTTTTGACTATCACTGTCATACCTTTCATACGTCGGGTTCCTCCAGAAGCTTTTTCGCCTTCTTTCTCAGGATGACGGTCGCGCCGATAATCGATGTGAAAAGGACGGTCGCCTCGCCGAGCGTGTCATAAGCGCGAAAGTCGAGGATAACCGAAGCGACTAAGTTCGACGCCCCGGTCTGTTCGAGTCCCCGGCTCACGTATGTTTGCGAGGCCGCATCGGGCGCTTTGGTATAAATCGCGGTGCCGAAATCAGGCAGTGTCTTGAATATGCCGATGCCGGCCATAAAGATTGCAAAGAGGATAACGACCGAGACAACCATTCCGAAGAATTCCCTGTCGCCGCTTATGAAAGTGAGGTCTCTGGATATGGTGGCCCTGATGAGGATAACCAGGCCCAGAACTTCGACGACGATCTGTGTTATAGCGATATCGGGGGCCTTTAGAAATAAAAATATTAAAGAGCCGCCGAAACCGATGGCGCCGACACAGATGACGGAACTGAGCAGGTTTTGCGTTTCCACGGCAATAAATGCGGCGATGAGCACAAACGCCAGCAGGGCATAGAATATGAAGAGTTCCATAACCACCTCACCAAATATCGCAAAGAATAAAGAGAATAATCAACAATCCGAGAGTTACCCAGGTCAGATATATCGACAGCACACCCGAGTGCAGCCATCTGAGAAACGCCGTCAGGGCGAGTCCGACCCGCCCGGCCTGGTCGTACAGGTCGAAGTAGCCCTTTTCCTGGCCCCTATAAAGCTGCCTGAGCCCGCCCATAGACGAGACCGTCTTGTAAAAATGCGTCCCCGGAATAATCATCTGTTCGTTGTTTTGAACTTCGCCGCAGTACCAGGTCGGCACGATTCTGACTTTCTTCGCCATAAGACCACCGACGAGCAGGATGCCCAAGCCGAGCAGGATTCCGACTATAATCAGGACGGTGGCAAGGCCGGACTGCCAGGTCCCCAGCAATGACGTTCCAGACGCTATTCCCAGGGCCGGGTAAATCAGTTTTTGAACCGGTACAAAGTAGAAGATTCCGAAGAATACGCACAGCCCGGCAAGGACAAGCATCGGCAGCCACTGCAGCCAGCTTACCTCTTTGGTATCCTTAAGCTCATCCGGCAACCGAGAGAGAAAAGTCGAGTGAATGAGCTTTACGAATGAGGCAAGAGTAAGTGCGCTTCCGAACATAGCGGCAGCAAGCCAGACAGGCCAGAAACCGCTCGCCGCGCCGGTGTGTGCGGTGCCCATTTCGATAACGCCCTGATATACCATCCACTTGGAAACAAAGCCGTTGAACGGCGGGACGCCGGAAATACTCAGGGCGGCTATAAGGCACGTGACGAAGGTTATGGGCATTTTTTTGCCGAGTCCCCCGAGACGCTCAAGCTCGGCCGTACCGGTCTGCTGTTCGACCGCCCCGCCGCACAGGAACAGGCACGATTTATATATCGCGTGGTTAACCATATGAAACACACCGCCGGCGATACCGATGGGTGTCAACGTCGCGATACCGAGCACCATATAGCCAACCTGGCTGATAGCGTGGTATGACAGCAGTTTCTTGAGATTGTGCTGCACCATCGCAACCATAACGGCAATGATGATTGTCGCGGCGCCGATGATTGCCAAAATGACGGTCAAAACACCCGGTTGGAGAACAAATATGCCCTTGACTATCAGAACCAGCAGGTAAATCCCCAGAAGTTTATCGATAGCGGCCGGCAGCAGCGCCATCACGGAAGTGGGCGCGTACTCGCCGCTGGTCGGCAGCCAGGTATGCAGCGGCATAGCGCCTGCCTTGGTGACAGCCGCCGTCATAAGAAGCAAAAAGGCGATTATAGAAAGCGCCGAAGATGGCTCAATACTAATTGCAGAGATGGACAACCTGTGTGAAATCGCCCAGACCATCAAAATGCCTAACAAAAAAGCGGCGTCTGATGCCCCTATCATTGCAAAGCTCTTGGTCGCCGCGAAGTTGGAGTTTTTGCCCCCCGTTGTTATCAGCACATAGAGCGACGCGGTAACAATCTCCCAGAAAATGAGCAGCACCAGCAGGTTATCACAGAGCAATATCCCCGCCGAGCCGCCTATAGTCAGCAGTACGGCGCCGTAAAATTCCCCGGTTCGCCTTGCCCCTGCCATTGACTTTAAGGAGTAAAGTGTTATCAGCAAACCAAACCCACAGGCAAACATCAAAATGAGCTGCCCAAGCGGCCTTGCTAACAGCACCAGCTCGAGGTCAAGCGTACCGATTTTCATAATAGGCCAGTAGGCCCCGTAGCCGGTGAGTGTGAAAATCCAGATAGACAGCCCAAAGGCAAAGGCGGAGATTAACAGCGCCAGAACCTTAGGCAGAACCTTCCACCTGCTGGGGGTAAACAGCAGGGCAAAGCCGACCACCATCGGCAAAAACACCGCAATGCTCAGAAAGTTGCAAAGCCAGTTAGCCAATTTGAAACCTTCCTTTCCCTTATAGAACTTGCCTTTTTATCGTTGCTGTTTTTTCACGACTCAGCTTCAGCAGCGTCTCGTAGTCGTGTATAATCTTATTGTGGCCGTCAACCACCGCCAGGCGCTCGGTGCAGCTATAGCAGGGGTCAACCGCAGCCAGCGTAATCGTAACATCCGCAATATGCTGGCCGATGCACGATGCCCTGAATGACGGCACGTTGACAAAGCTCGGCGCCCTGATTTTGTGCCGCACGGGTCTGTTGCCGCCGTCACTGCGAACATAGTGAAACGTTTCACCCCTGGGCGCCTCCGCATGACCGCATCCCTCCCCGGCAGGGATTTCCTTTACTTCCATATCAACCGGCCCGTCGGGCAGCTTGTCCACGGCCTGCCTTATTATCTTGACCGATTCGAGAACCTCGAGCAGCCGCACGACCGCCTTGGCAAAAACATCCCCTTCTTCCTGCGTTATCACGTTCCAGTCTAAATCGGCGTAGGCCGCGTACGGGTCGTCGCGCCTTACGTCGATAGCGATACCGCTGCCCCTGACTGTCGGGCCGGTTACTGCATACTGTCTGGCTGCCTCCTTCGTCAGAATCCCTACGCCTTTGAGCCGGGCGTGTATAACAGGGTCATCGAACACGACCTTGACGAGCATCTCCACCTTCTTTTCGAGTTCGTCGAGTTTCTGCCTGATTTTCGGGAGCATCTCGTTGGGGATATCCTCCCGGCAGCCGCCCACCTTGACGTTGCCATAGTTGTTCCTGTTGCCGGTAATTTCCTCGAGGATATCAAGCACCGGCTCGCGATACTTCCAGGTCCACATAAAAACTGTGTCATAGCCGATGAAATGGCCGGCCAGACCAAACCACAGCAGGTGACTGTGTATCCGCTCAAGCTCATTTATGATTACACGGACATACTGAGCACGCTCCGGCGGTGTTATGCCGGCAATCTCCTCCACCGCGTTCACATACGCTAACGGGTGCGACGCCGAGCAAATCCCGCAGACGCGCGAGACCAGAAAAGGGACCTGGTCGAACTGAAGTGTCTCGCTGATTGCCTCTATGCCCCGATGGTTGTACGAAATCCGCATGTCGATATCCGTGACGATTTCACCGTCGATGGTAAGCTGAAAGAACTCCGCCTCTTCCTGCAGCGGGTGAAACGGGCCCACTGCAAGAACCGGTTTATTCAATATTTTTTTCATTTTCCAGTTCCTCTTTCAGTTCCTTCGCTTCGCTCAAAACACAGGCCTTTCTTAACGGATAAACACCCTCAGGCCAGTCATCGGACAGAATCAAGCGTCTCAGGTTGGGATGATTCTTGAAATCGATTCCCAGTACGTCGTGCGTTTCTCTTTCAATCCATTCGGCCCCGGGTATCAAGGGCGTAATCGACTCGATGGACGGGTTTTCGTGGTCGCGTATGAACGCCCTGGTCGTCACAAACGTGCCGGTTTCGTCGTTCGCAAAATGGTACAGAACCTCAAAACAATCGTCCGAATCGATACCGGTTGCGATAACAAATCTTAGGTTCATCTCCTCGAAGAGGAATTTGTCCACGGCATAAGCATTTTCGGCTTCACAGAGAAGATATATCCTGTTCTCCCTGGGCTGCTCGATTGCGATTAGCTTGTCCTTGATTTCTTCGAGCCGTGTTTTCAGTTCTTCCTGCTTCATATCACAGTTCCGTTACAGAATCGACAGAGCTTTTACAATGCCGGAAATCATCGCCTCCGGTTTCGGCGGACAGCCCGGCACGTAGGCGATAATAGCGTTCGGGTCTTCCTTCTTGAGTATTTCATCTACAGGCCCTGCCACGTGATACCCTCCGGCGAAAATGCCCGTTCCGATTGCGCAGGCGCCGATTAAGAAAACGACGCAGGGCTTGGGCACCTGGCGATAGATTTCAAGCAGCCGGGGCACCGCCTGACGCGTCCCCACGCCGGTTACCAGAAGCGCATCGGCATGTCTCGGTGTTCCCACAAGCTTTATACCGAACCGCTCAAGGTCGTGTTTGGGTGTCAGGCAGTCAACGATTTCGATGTCGCAGTTGTTGCACGCACCGGTGTTCACGTGAAACACCCAGGGCGATTTCTTGAGCCATCTTATCCAGTTCATAACTTCACCTTAAAGCCGGGCGATGCCGTAAATATTGCCGATTGTCGCAAGAACAATGGCAGCCACCAGCGCAATGCCGCAATAGACCCAGAAAAATTTCATTGCCTGGTCAATCCGCATCCGCGGGTTCGTATTTTTTATAAGGATAATCAATACCAGTACGAGTACGTATTTCAATACGCCCCAGAGCAGGCCCCAGCCGCCCGCGCCGAAGCCGCCAAGGAAAACCATAACCAAAAACATCGGCAGAGCGACAAGCATCATCGCGTGCATAACTTCCCATACCGCCAGAAGCGCACCGGAATACTCCATCAAAACGCCGCCGCCAAGCTCGGTCTCCGCCTCGGCGATATCGAACGGGACATAGCCGAGCTTTGCCTGTATGCACAGCAAGCTGACCGCGAATGCGATGAGATTGGATATACCTATAACCGCTCCCTGCCCACTAATCGCCGCCAAGCTCAACGTCCCGCCTGTTCTTATGATTACCACCACAAAGGCCAGCACCAGTCCCAGCTCGTAGCTCATTACTAACTTCATCTCGCGAGCGGCCCCTATGGCCGCGTGCGGGCTGGCCGACGCACTGGCGCCGAGTATCAACGCCAGCGACGGCAGAACCATAAGGTAAATGGCCACGATGATATCGCCCACAAAAGTCTTTTCAGGCCAGAACGCATTGACCCCTAACATCGTTGACAGAAGCAGCACACCGGCCAGGCCGACAACCGGAGCCGCCTTGAAAACAAACTGCTGAGAATCCTGCGGTATCAGGATTTCCTTTCCCATCAGCTTCATAATATCGTAGAAGGGCTGCATTACGGGTGGCCCGACGCGATACTGAACAAGTGCGCTTACCTTGCGGACGAGATAACTTGCAACAAGACCCAGCCCAAGCGTAAACAAAAAGCCCGGAAAGACCAAAATCCAAAACGGTATCCAGAACACTTCAGTCATCTTAAAGTTTTCCTTACTTTTCTGTCAGGCACGCGCGTTGCCGAGCTCCCTGAGCATCGGCTCCCAGAGCTGGCCGCCCTCGACCCGCACGACGATATCCTCGAAGACCTCTGTCAAATCATCCTCTTTTTCAACATCGACCTCTTTATAATCTATGCTGCCGTCGGTGCAGGTTTCTACGCACAACGGCTTTTCACCCGGCGCCAATCTGCCCCTGCACAGGTCGCAGACGCTGCTCGGATAGACAATCAAGTCCGTGTAAATCGTCCCGAACGGGCAGGCAATCGCACAACAGCCGCAGCCCGTACACAGCATATTCGCGCGTTTGAGAATCCCGTAGTCGTCTTTTTCGGTCTCGACCTTCTCCAGAGCGCCCTGGGGACACGCCTTTATACACGGCGCCGACTCGCACCTTCGGCAAATCAGTGCAAAACGTATCATCTCGAGCAGCGCATCTATCCCGCGATTTGCAGGATGGTGCTTGTAAGAACACTGCACACCCGATTCTTCCTGAAGCCGGCATTTTGCCAGGTCTATTATCAGCTTTGCACTCATATTTTTCTCTGATTCCAAGTATCACAAGAAATTTAATAAAGTCAACAGTCGGTCGGCTTGAACCATTATTCCCAAATTTTCGGATATTTTTTTATCTGGTCGTAGGTAAAGACCGGCCCGTCCTTGCACACGTAGTATTTTCCAATCATACAATGGCCGCACTTGCCGATGCCGCAGCTCATATTCTTTTCCATAGAAAGATATATCTGCTCGTCGGCAAAGCCGAACTCCAGCAGTTTCAACGTTGCAAACTTCATCATAATCGGCGGCCCGCACACCACTGCAACCGCGTTTTTGATATCGACGTCGCCGGGCCTGAGAATCGTCGTAACAACACCCACGTTGCCCTTCCAGTCGCCGTTGGCCTTATCGACGGTCAGCTTGATATCGACGCCGTCGATCTTCCGCCACTCACCGAAAAGCGTTTTCTTATAAATGAAATCCTCAGGCGTCTTTGCACCATACCTGCAAACGACGGATTTGAAGTCCTTTACCCTCTCGACCAGCGTCAGAAACAGCGAGCGTATCGGGGCTAAGCCGACACCGCCGCCCACGATATAAATCTCCTTGCCGGCAAAATCATCCACCGGATAGCCGTTGCCGAAAGGCCCGCGAATACCGACCTTCTGTCCCTTGCCGCAATTATGAAGCAAATTCGTTACCCGCCCCGCATTCATAATTGTAATCTCCATCTTCTTGGTGTCAGCGGGTGACGAGGACGGCGTAAAAGGCGCCTCACCCTCGCCGGGCAGCGTCAGCTCCACAAACTGTCCGGTACGAAACGAAACCGGCTCGCTCGTCACAACGACAAAGCTCTTGATTGTCGATGACTCGTCTATTATATCCACAATTTCACTGTCTATCGGCTGGTATGGGTTTTCGCTCATTTTGCTACCCCGGCTCGACTGCTGTCTCTGTCTTTCATTTCTTCGTAGAGCTTTTTCATAATTTCTCTTATATCAACCTTGCCCGCCTCGGCATCGACGCACCTGCCGCAGCCGATGCACATTTCAAGGCCGTACCTATCTAAAAAATAGACAAACTTGTGCATCAGGCGATGCTTGATTCTATCGCCTAATACCTTGCGGGGGTTTGCACCGCCGGCTACCTCGGCGTACGCCCAACGCATACAACTGTCCCACATCTTCATCTTGGCAAAATACTCTTTCTGCTTCGTATCGTACAAGTAAAAGCAGTGGCAGGTCGGGCATATTCGCGTGCAGGCCTGGCACTCGACGCAGGTCTTTGCCTCGACGTCATAGACCTCCGAGTCATCGCTGCCGTCAAAAATCTCCCGGACCGGACAATCAAATTTCATATCAAAATTTTGCTCGGCAAGCTGTTTTTCTGTTTTTTCCCTGTTGTTTTTCCGCTCATTCAGGGCGTTTTCCGGCAGGTTTTTGAACAGATTTGAATGTTTTTCAACAAATTCGCCGCCTTTTTCAGAGCCGGTTTCGACAATAAAGCCGCCCTGAACCTGCGAGATATTCAAATCGAAACCCTTCTCAGTAAAGGGTTTACCACCCATCACGTTGCAAAAACAGCTCACGCCCGGCTCGAAGCAGTCCGAGGCGATTATAAAAATCTTTTCCCGCCTCTTCACGTAAAACGGGTCCTCGAAGTCATCTTCAATAAAGACCTTATCGAGCACTTCGAGCGACCGCAGGTCACAGTCCTTCAGGCCGAAGATACCGAAGGGCTTGACTTGCTGCGGCTCTGCCGACTCAGGGAATATTGCCGCTAACTCCCGCACGGGAAAAAGAAAATCCTTAACCGGAGTACAGGCACGTATATTGTTGAACTCAACCGCTTGACCGGCCGATGGGTCGTACTTGGTAAAAACGTAAAACTCGCCGCTTTTTTTCGGCACGTAAAGCTCCATCTGCTGCGAGACGGCGTCGAGCATCGGCTTCAAATCGCTTGCGAAAACGGTTTCCATAGCTTAATCTTCCTCACTTTAGAGCCGGTTGCTCAGCCCGCGGGTACATAGTAAGGCAGGCGAGCGAGGTCTATAGCGATATTAATTGTTATGACCTTAACCTTTTTTGGCACTGTAATATGCACAGGCGAAAAATTCAAAATACCCTTCACGCCGGCTTCAACAAGCGCCTCGGCGGTCTGCTGAGCGGCGCTTGCCGGTACGGCAGCAATCGCTATGTTGACGCCCCGCTTCCTGAGCGTGCGGATTTTCGATATATCCTCTATCTTTGTTGTCCCCACTGTTTTGCCTATTTTTGCCGGGTCGTTGTCGAAAGCGGCGACGATGTGAAACCCGTAGGGCTCAAATCCCGGATAGGCCAGAACAGCCGAGCCAAGATTGCCCACGCCCACAAGGGCCGCCTTGTTGACAACATCCAGTCTCAAAATCTTCTTGATGTGTTTTGCGAGCTTATCAATGTTGTAGCCGACGCCGCGAGTACCGAAGTCACCAAAGTACGAGAAGTCCTTTCTTATCTGCCAGGGATTGACATTCACGAAATCCGCCAGAGAATGACTGGAGACACTCTGCCTGCCCTGCTCGGCAAGCAGCATCAGACCCCGCAGGTAACGCGGCAGCCGGTGAACAGTCTCGTCAGAAATCCTGTGATATCTCATAATATCGTTACGAAGCTTACGAACTTGTGTTCACATTCACAAAGCTAAACAAAACATAGTTTAGGGAATCACCTTATGTAGTGTCAAGAAAATTCGGCATTTTGTCAAATTATT
>CAYMYK010000021.1:0-22147 GCA_964394625.1 uncultured Pirellulales bacterium | reverse complement strand
CTGGCCGACCACCGCTATCGATGGGCCATATCTGACGGCCAGGGTGGCTGGATCGATGTCGGGGCCGGCGATACTGACTCTGTCGGCTGGCCAACCAGCGACTGCCGATGGGTCTTCGACAACCGACCGGTAGCCGAATGGGCCGGCAGCATTGACGACCCCGAAGTGTACCGAAAGGACTACAGTGGTGTTTACGAGGGTTCGTTCAAGGGCCAGGCAACCCTGACTCACATCGAGGGGCCGTGGACGATTTCCAATCAAGTCTATAGTTCGGGAACGAATACGACGACGTTCGACTTGACGATGGACCCACCGGGGCCCCACCACAGTTTGATCGTCATGTCCTTTACCGACTCCAAGCGCACCGCGGCGAGCCCAACCAACACCGGAATTACCGACTTTCGCCTGATTAAGCCGGGCTACGCATGGGATACCACGCAGGTTTTTACCGATGAGCTGATTAATTGCTACAACACGGCAAGCTTTGCTGCCATCCGCAACCTGCATGTCAATGGCAACACTGAGTGGGATGCGGAAGGGCCGCTTTTTCAGTCCTGGTCGAACCGCAAGCTCTCGACCGACGCAGCTCAGGACAATATCCCGCCATTGAATAAAAAGGATTTGTGGTGTTACGAATACTATATCGAGTTGTGCAATCTGACGCAGAAGGACTTCTGGCTCTGTGTGCCGATTGCTGCCGACGACGATTACCTCAACCAGCTTGCTCAGCTTGTTTACAATAACCTGGATCCGGGGCTCAATGTTTACCTCGAGAACTCCAACGAGGTGTGGAACTATGGCTTCAACCAGTATTCCTGGAACAAGGCAATGGCTGTGGAAGAGGTCGGCGCCGGGACAGCCGATTACGACTACGACGGCTCGACCAGCGAAGAGGTCTGGCACTATCGCCGTCACGCCAACCGGACGATGGACATCGTCAACGCCTTCGCCAATGTCTTCGGCGCCAATGAGGTGAACAACCGTCTGCGCGGCGTCCTTTGCTGGTGGGCAATTCACCTGGACTGGCTGGAAAACTACATGCTGCCCTATATCCAGGACAACTACGGTCCGCCGTCGAATTATTTCTACGGTATAGGTCTGGCGACGTATATGGGTGGTAACGCCGCCAGCGGCGGTTCGGGCACCGAAACCTACACGGTGAACCAGATTCTGGACGATATGCGCCAGACGGCGACGAATTCGATTCCGACTCGTCAAAACTGGATCAATGCCGCGGCGAACTGGAATCTTGCAGGGGGCTGTCTGGCCTACGAGACCGGTACCGACACGGGCGGCGGCTCAACCGTGAACATAGCCAATCGCATCATGGCCGTTCGTGATGCCAGAATGTACACCGAGCTCAAGTACAACTACGAGGACTGCTGGCTGGCTCTGGGCGGCGGTCTGACGATGGACCTGTCACTGGCCGGCGGCTACAGCCGTTACGGCTGCTGGGGTCTGAGCGACGACACGGCATATCCCGACCGCAATTACCAGATGCAGGTCGTCCGTGACCTGCTGGGTGATTCGGCGACCGAGCCGCCGCTGCCGCCGACCAACCTGCAGGCAACCGGAGGTGACAGCCAGGTCTTCCTGACCTGGAACGCAAGTGCAGGGGCACAAACCTACGCAGTGAAACGAAGCGAGACCTCCGGCGGACCCTATACCCCAGTTGACACGGACATCACCGAGACAAGCTACACCGACACAGGCCTGACAAATGGCACGACCTACTATTATGTCGTCACCGCTTCCAATCTCATTGGCGAGAGCGGCAACAGCAACGAGGCCTCGGCTACACCTGCCACCGATACGACCCCGCCTGCAGCACCGACGAACCTCAGTGCTGCTGCCGGCGATGCGACAGTGGACCTCGACTGGGACGACAACGCCGAATCAGACCTTGCCGGTTACAACGTATATCGCGCAACTGCATCCGGCGGACCATACGACCCTGTCGCTTCTTTGGTCCTGGTCAGCGATTACACAGACAACAGCGTCACCAACGGCACGACTTATTACTATGTCGTCACCGCTGAAGACGCGTCGAGCAATGAGTCGGGCAACTCCAATGAGGCGTCGGCTACTCCTACGGCTGCACCGGTTCAATTACTCGCCTGGGATTTTGCAGGAGAGGGCGGCGCGGCATCATCGACCGCCGACTACAACCACGCCGATATCTCGATGACCTCGCCAAGCGGCGTCGCAAGCATAGGGCCGGGCCTGACGCCCATCGACTATATCGGCGACGGCCTTACGGCAAGTAATCAGACGGCCATGACGCTGGCCGATGCTCTTACGATGGATGAGTATCTAAACTGGAGCATCACCCCTGAATCAGGCCTGACGATGACCCTTACCAGCGTCGATATCAGACCGGTAAGCCAGAATCGCATCCGGACGTTCACGCTGTTCTCCAGCATCGGCGGCTTTACGCAGGGCGATGAGCTCGGCAGCTTCGACGAAAGCGCCAACTTTAATGCGCCCATCCACACTGTCAATCTCAGCGGGCATGCCGACCTGTCCACAACCGTCGAGTTCCGGTTGTATGTCCACGGGTATGACAACAGTTATGAGTCAGTGGGTATGGGTAATGGTGACAGCGACGACCTGATTGTGAACGGAACCATCGGCGGGGGAACACCGACACCACCGGCGGCGCCGACAAATCTTTCGGCTACGCCCCTTGACTCGCAGGTCGATTTGAACTGGGACGCCAGCGCAGGCGCCGATACCTACACCGTCTATCGCGGCACGGGCGGCAACTACAACCCCGTCGCCAGCGACATCGTGCCGACTAATTACAGCGATACGACTGTGACAAACGGCACGACCTACTACTACTATGTCACTGCGGTCAACACCTATGGCGAGAGCGGCTCTTCGAATCAGGTCTCGGTCACGCCGCAACCGGCGCCTGCTCAGGCGAGCAACCCCAGCCCTGCCGATGCCGCAACAGATGTAAGCACAACCGCTACGCTTAGCTGGACAGCCGGGACAGGTGCGGATTCCCATAACGTTTACTTCGGTACGGCCAGCCCGGGCGCCTTCCAGGGCAACCAAACGGCTGCGACCTTTGACCCCGGCACTTTAGCCAACACCACCACCTACTACTGGCGAATTGACGAGGTCAATGCCTACGGGACCACGACAGGTGTTGTCTGGAGCTTTACCACCATTGCGGCACTGCCGGGCCAGGCGAGCAATCCCAGCCCTGCCGACACCGCCACGGGCGTGGATATAAATGCCGATTTGAGCTGGACGGCCGGTTCAGGCGCTACTTCGCACAATGTTTACTTCGGCACGGTGACATCACCTCCGTTCGTACAGAATCAGGCGGCAGCTACCTACGACCCCGGCACCCTGGCTGAGGTCACCACCTATTACTGGCGAATCGACGAGGTCGGTGCAGGCGGCACGACCACAGGCGTCGTCTGGAGCTTTACGACAGGCGCCGCTCCCCAGCCGCCGGGCCAGGCGAGCAATCCCAGCCCTGCCGACGGAGCGACAAGCGTGGATATCAATGCCGATTTGAGCTGGACAGCCGGTTCAGGCGCCGATTCACACGATGTGTATTTCGGCACGACCAGTCCGGGCGCTTTCCAGGGCAACCAGACCGCGACTACCTTCGACCCCGGTACGATGGCCAATGGTACGACCTACTACTGGCGCATCGATGAGGTCAACGCCAACGGCACGACCACCGGCCTTGTCTGGAGCTTTACAACGGCGGCCGGCTGTGTTTCCTCGACCACGCACGTCGAGTCGATTGTCTGTGATATTGTTAAGGGAGACAAAGGCGCGAGGTACGGCCAGGTTACCGTCACCATCTATGACAACTGCGGCAACCCTGTCTCCGGCGTCGATGTGACCGGCACCTTCACCGGCGACTTCAATGAGCAGCTTACCGAGACCACCGACGGCGCCGGCGCAGCGGTCATAACCACCACGACACAGGTAAAGAGACCTTCATACGCCTTCTGCGTGGATAATGTTACCCACGCAACGCTGAGCTACAACAGCGGCGACAACGTCGAGACCTGCGACATCTACTGAGGTTTGCCGGTTTAACTGCGGTTTAATTAACCGGCCGCGTTCATCACGAACGCGGCCGGTTCTTTTTGGAATTGACTCGCCGGCGGAGCGATGTTTTTACAGCAGCCACTACCGACCCTCGGGACAGGACATAACGTAATCCATTATTTCGTCCAGGTCCGCCATAGCCACGGCTACCGTGCAGTCGGCCGCTCCGTAGTAAAGTCGAAGCTCATTACTCTCTTTATGAACGATTGCCCCGCTCGGGAACACGACGTCACCGACATCGCCGACCCGTTCATAAGGCGTCTGCGGCCCGAGCACCCATTCGTCGCTGCGCCGGAGAACCTTCCACGGCTCGTCCAAATCCAAAAGCGCCAGCCCAACCCGGTATATTGCCCCTGCTGTTGTGATGCGCACACCGTGATAGAAAATCAGCCAGCCCCGCTCGGTCTCCACCGGCTGACATCCCAAACCCACACGGTGACAGTCCCAATACGCCGACCGCGTCATTATCAAAGGTCTGTGGTCGCCCCAGTGCTTCAGGTCCGGCGAAAAAGCAATCCACATATGTGCCTCGCCGCGAACAATCGGGCGGTGTATCAGGGCAAATCGGCCCTTGAACCGCCGCGGCATAAGACACGCATCCTTATCCTCCGGCGGCAGAAGCGCACCTAACCGCGCAAAGCTCTTGAAGTTCTTCGTGACTGCAAGGGAGACCACCGGCCCGCCCTCGCTGAAAGATACATATGTAATGGCGAACTGCTTCTGCTCCTCCAGCCAGACAATACGTGCATCTTCAACCCCCCATCTTTCCTCACGGGAACTCTGGTTCGCCTCAAACGTCGGCGCCTTGTCAATTTCCCAGTTCGTCAGTCCATCTGCACTGCGAGCCACCGTCAAGTGGGAAAAACCTCGCATGTCCTCGGCGCGAACCATAAGCAGGGTTTGAGAGTTTATTTTTACCGCTGCCGGATTAAAAACCGCATTGACTGCGTAGGACCAGTTCTCCGTAGTCAGTATCGGGTTGCCCTCATATCGCTTGAAAAGACCATAGGCCCTTCTTTGACGCTCAAGATTAGCCATACACCAAACCCCAATTAACAATAAACGCTTGCTCTTTAAGTTATAACCACCTGCGTCTCATATAAGCTGCGGTATAGCGGACAATCACGCACAAGCTCTTCGTGCTGTCCTTCGGCGATAATCCGCCCGTCGTCCATTACAACTATGACATCTGCGGCAATCACCGTGCTGAACCTGTGCGCAATTACAAAGCTGGTCCTGTCCTGCATAATCTCTTCGATGGCCTTGTGAATCTTCGCCTCGCTGTCGGCGTCAACCTGGCTCGTCGCCTCGTCGAAAATCAATATCGCAGGATTCTTCAAAATCGCCCGCGCTATCACTACTCTCTGTAACTGCCCGCCGCTCAGCCCCGTCCCTTGCTCTCCGATTACCGTCTCATAGCCGTTCGGCAGCGGCTCGATGAACTCGTGAGCAAAGGCGAGTTTTGCCGCCCGGATTATTTCCTCGGTGCTTGCACCGGCTTTGCCGTACCCGATGTTGGCGGCTATGCTACCGTTGAATGTTACCATATCCTGCGTTACCATCCCAATCTGGTTTCGCAGACTCGCTAAGGTTACATCACGAATGTCCTTACCATCTATCAGGATTCGCCCGCTGTCCGGGTCGTAGAATCTCGGTATCAGATTGGCAAGCGTGGTCTTGCCCGAGCCGTTCGGCCCGACGACAGCAATATTATGACCGGCCTGAACAGTCAGATTGATTCGGCTCAACGCCGGTCTCAGCGAACCGGGATAAGTGAACACAACATCGGCGAACTCTATGGACCGGCTTAACCGGCCCAGCTCGATTGCGCCGCTTCTTTCATGCTCGACCGGCTCATCTATTACGGCAAATACCCTCTCGGCGGCGGCGTTCGCCTCCTGAATCCTGTTCCAGACGTCGCTTGTCTTGCGCACCGACTCCGCAGCGGCGCCTAACAGAATCAGCAGCCCGAGGAATACACTGCTGTCCATCCTGCTTGCCGTCACCCACTGCACGCCGACTATCAAAGCAGCCGAACCCGCCGCCATCCCAAGCACTTCCAGAACCGGCGTCGTAGCCGCATCGACCTTTGATATTTTAAGCAACTGCCGCAGGAGCCGGTGATTCAGCCCCTTGAACGTCCGCCGTTCGTACTCCTGTCGATTGTAAACCTTTACGACTCGAAGGCCCGCCATACTCTCCTGGAGCTTTGCTAACATCTGCGAGCTTACCACAAGAGACTTCCGCGTCGCCCTTTTCATTTTTTTGCCGAACAGACCTAACAGCCACAGCACAAGCGGTGCGGCGCCAATAAATATCAACGTCAATTGCCAGTTCAGCAGCATCGCAAAGCCCAGCATAAACAGGGCAATTAGCGGCTCCCGCAGCGCCTTTCCTAAGAACATCTTTATGGCCCCGCCGAGTACGCTGGTATCGCGCACAATTCTGCTCACCGTGTCGCTCGGCCGTTCATTAACGAAAAACCCCATCGGCATATCGAGCGCCCGCCCGAAAGCGTCCTCCCGAATGTGGTTCACTCCCACCTGCATAACTTTTTGAGCCAGATATATCTGATAGAATTTTGCAAGACACCTGATTACAGTGAACAGCCCCATCAATAAGATAATCATAACGATGGCCTTTGTCCGGGTGTCCCGGTTTTCCTCTCTCGGCAGCAAACCGACCGCCCTCTGTGCGCACCTGCTTGCCGTCTGCTTAAACGCGAATCCCACGCGCTCGATTCGACTCCACGGCAGGGTGTCAATGTATGCCTTATTCTCCGGCGTATTCAACTCCAGCGTTACACTTTCCGACTCGCCGTCTTTGCCCGGACGCTTCAACTGAAGCAAAATCTTCTCCTGCCTCGTCGTGGTCAGCCCGGCAAGGATTTTCAAAAACGGTATTCTTTCGGCTTCTTCACCGACCAGAAGCTCGCCGGCCCCGATAATCCTGTCGCCTGTCCTGACTCCCGCAAGCTCACCGAGGCCGTTCTTGCCTACCGCCATGACAAGAAGGTAGTATGGAACCTCCTGGCTGTCTTCGCTCGTGAAATCCGCCGTATCGGGAACGTAAAAGTCAAGCCCGTACTTCCACTCGCAGCTCTTGTGGTCAACCCAGCCGTGAAGCCCCTCTTTGCCCATCATCACCTTCAGCAGCGGTATCACCGTCATAAAACTCAGCGACAGCAAGGCCGCCACGACCATCGCGCTGAGCACCACAACAATAATGCGAGGCCACTGAGGCCAAATATAAGCAAATATCCGTCCAAATGCCTTCATATCGCTGCTTCGCCGCTGAAAAGCAATTATGCCCGTCTCTTTGCGTCAATCGACCTGAACCGCAACACAACTCCAGGCGGAACCGGCACACTAACAAACTGGCCGAGCACCGTCAAGAGCAAATGTCCCTTCTTGCGAGCACGATAATCAACTCCATATTCTGTTTGCATTTTCGCCCCTGGCTCACGATAATAACACATCCGTATCCGTCTGAGTTCCGCCGGCAGAAAACCAAATGCAACATACTGAATATAAAGCTCTTACACCCGGACAGCCCTCGCTTGGCCACGCCCTCGTCACCCTCTTTCTCGCATCTCGCCCAAAATTTCTCACCGCAAGCGTCGCCCCGGTCGTTGTCGGCACCGCACTCGGCTACGCCGTCGCCGGCTCACTGCAACTACATCTGTTTATTTTAGCGGCACTTGCGATTATGGCCCTCCACGCAGGAGCCAACATCGCAAACGACTACTTCGACCACCTCTCCCGAAACGACTGGCTAAATACCAACGTAACCCCATTTTCAGGCGGCAGCAGATTCATTCAGCACCGGCTCCTGTCGCCTGAAGCAACGTTACTGGCGTCCCTGTTTTTCTTAACTCTCGGCTGCGCAATAGGTTGCATCATCCTGGTCTTGACACAGAGTTTATTCATTTTCGCCCTTGGCCTGACCGGCCTGCTTGGCGGGTTCTTCTATACCGCACCGCCGTTTAAGTTCGGCTATCGCGGCATCGGCGAAGTCGTAATCTGGTTCCTCTTCGGCCTGCTGCCCGTCTATGGCGCCTACTACCTCCAAACGCAAAGCTTTTGTCTTACGGCACTCTTGCCCGGTTCCATCGTCGGCATTCTCATCTTTCTCATCATTCTTGCAAACGAATTCCCGGACAGAGACGCCGACGCCGCCGTCGCAAAAAACACGCTGGTTGTCCTTTTCGGAACTCACTTTTCCGGCTGGATTTACAGAATCACACTGATTACAAGCTATTTTCTGGCGGCCCTGTTTGTCATTATTTACACGTCGTTTCTTTGGGCCGGCCTGGCTTATTTAGTCACGATGCCGATAGCAATTGTGGCCGTTAAGTTCGCTAATGGCAGTGACTTAACAAAGCCGGGTAAGACGCAGCACCGTCTCAGTGGCATTACCATATTGCTGCACCTGCTCGGCTCACTCGCCCTGACAGTCGGCTTTGTGGTCTCGGCTTTGAGGGCTTGAGTGGACAGCCGGCGAGTGAGATTCGACCTTTGTCTTTGGGCTGAAAAACGCGGGTCAGGGTCGCAAAAACGTGCTAAAACTTACAAAAACGTTCAAATCCTCTCAAAAACATTGCGAAAATCCTCGAAAATCTTCAAAAAATGAGGTGGAATTTACAGAAATTCCGGGCGATTTCGGCCCTTTTACCACTAAGGCACAAAGACACGAAGATAAGGTTTTAGACAGGATTTACATTCTATGGTCGGGTGGGCAAGAAGGGGATTTATATCTGGTTTGGCAAAAGGGCCGATGATGTTGAGCCGGGGCGGGAGGGCGGGACTGAAAAAAAGATGCGAAGAAGTTAAAATACCAAATAAAAATGACTGTCCGCCTTATTCATTATCATCGGGGTGTGGCCGGGGATGTTCCCTGGCCATCCCATCGACAATTCCAAATTTCCTTGACAGGGCCGGTTCGATAAAGTAATATGAATACATAATAAGGGCTGTTTTTTTGGGTGATGAAGGGCCTGCCGGTCTGGGGGCTGGATGGCTTCTAACTACAGTCGTTATCAGCACTTAGCTCAAAATCATTCAAAGAGCAGCCGGACGCTAATCTGCCACACTCACTTGATGTTGAATGAATTGTTTTTCACTTTAGGAGTACACAATAATGTTACCAGAAAAAAATGCAGGAACAACCGTCTCTGTTTTCTTATGGTTTCTGGCGGTGGTCGGTTTCTTTGCCGGTGAGGTCTTCGCCAAAGAGGCCCTGTGGATTGAGGGAGAAGACCCGAACTACAGGACGTCAAGCAACTTCTCGGAAACTTTTGGCGCCGGTGCCTGGTACCACAATGACAACATAGACAAAACGCTGCTTTCACCCGGCACGCCCAGCGTCTCTGACGGCGAATGGCACACGACCTACGGCGTGCAGTCGGCCCGCATCGCGACATACGAATTCGACGTATCCGAGGGCGGCGCTTACACCTGGTGGATTCGCCTGAACCCGTTTAGAAACTCCAACGGCGGCGGAAACTACTTCTACAGTATCGACGGCGGCGATTATCAGTTCATAGACGTCTCCGAGGCGCAGAAAAACCAGATTGACCTCGTTGACCCCGGCATAGATATCCGCTTCATCGCCTGGTCCTATGGGGCGGTCTTTGGTTTTCAGCCGGGGACTCATCATTCGCTGAGTGTCAAGGTCGAGCTGCAAGAAGGCGATATCGAAAACCACGGCGCCATCGACGTTATGGCGATTGTCAACTACCCCTGGGCGCCGACCGGTGTTATACCGCCCGACCCGAACGCACCGCCTCCCGGGCCAAGCCAATGGTTTGTCCTCGCCGCGGGACCCGACGCATTTTCTTCAAGCTCCATTACCGACGTCTGCGACCTGTTAGACAAACCCGCCGGCATCCACGGTGTTTTAAGGCGAAACGGCGCCGGCTTTGAGTTCAACGACGGTACGCCCGTAAAGTTCTGGGGCTGTGTTGCGTCTATGGCAGGTACGGTCGAGCTTCAGCAGCGGCAGGCGCGTTTTTACGCCAAGTACGGCATCAATATGGTGCGCCGGCACCCCGTCGAGGGTATCCTCGGCTCGCTACAGGGCCCGCCCGGAGGGCGATACTTCGACCCCGCCAAGCTCGACAAGTTAGACAAGTGGTTTTCAATTCTAAAAGAAAACGGCATCTACATGACGTGGTCGATATTCTACCATCACGTTGTCCTGCCTGACCAGAGGGTCTCTCAGGGCGGCACTATCCCGGATGCGCTCTACAATGAGCTTCCCGACAGCGGTGCGGGTAAGGACTCATACGGCTATGCCACCCTCATAGAGGAATATCAGGATTCGCAGTGGGAGTATGCAAACCTGCTGCTCAGTCATGTCAATCCATATACGGGCATTGCCTACAAGGATGACCCGGCGCTTGCGACTGTCGAGTGCCGAAACGAAGACAGCGTGTTCTGGCACTTCCCGCTCGGTCACAGCTTTGTCCACGACGACCCTAATTTTGATGACCATCGTCTGCGTCTTACGCAGATGTGGCATCAGTGGGTCAAAGACCGCTATGTAACCGATGTCAACCTTGCTGCCGCCTGGGGAGCGGGCAAAAGACCCGGTGACTCGGTCAACGCCGACCCGGTAACCCAGCCGATGTATATGTACGCGGCCTGGGAGATGCTTGCCGACGGGCCATATTTCAACAAATCGACCGAGAAGGCCCGTATGGGTGACTTCATCCGCTTCCTGGCTGAGATGCAGCGCCAGACCTATGAAACCTACCAGAGCCGGCTGCGCGGCATCGGCTATCAGGCAGTTACAATCAGCACCGCCTGGCTGGCGGGCGGGCCGGCCGCCGACACCGGCAACCTCTGGACAGACGATGCGATGGAGGCCATCGACCGCCACGGCTACTTCGGCGGCGGAGTCGGGGGACACGGAATAACCACCGGCGAGGTCTATAACGATACCCACCTTACTATGCCCGGCAGCGGCATCCTTGGCATAGGTTTCCAGCAGGTCGAAGACAAACCGTTTGCCGTTACCGAATGGACCCAGAAACCGCCGAACCAGTGGAAGGCCGAGATTTCTCCGCTTATGGCGTTCTACGGTATGGGCCTGCAGGGCTGGGATGCGCTGTACCATTTTGCCGGCTCGCGTTCCCAGATGGGCAACGGCTGGCCCAGTATGAGGTCGTACGTAACCGAGACACCTCACTACATAGGCCAGTTCCCCGCGCTTGTCTTCGCCGTGTACAACAATCATTTTGCAGAAGGCAGCGCTGTTGCCGCCAGACGGCTTTCGGTCGATGAGGCGTTTGAAGGCGTTGACCCGCTGAGCTGGTATTACAGCGGCTACGGTTATAACGGCACGGGAACGCTCAATACGCCCAAACAGGTCGTTGCCGCCGGCCGGCTGACTACCAAGGTAGAAGACGGCCAGTCCAATTCCATCAGGGGCTGGGACAGCTACGTTGACATAACCCACAAGATAGTCCAGAGCACGACGGGCCAGCTTACCTGGGATTATTCCGATTCGGTGGGCGATGCCGACCACCACGGCATTGTCACCGTCCACTCGGACAAGACACAGGGCGTTATCGGCTTCGCACCCGGCCGGACATTTGAGTTGCCTGACGTCAATGTCGTGGTCGGCTCGACGCCGTTTATCGATTTGCTGTTCACCCCGCTTGACAATCAGCCGTTGCTCAACTCGTCCCACATCCTCATCACGGCAATGGCAAGAGACAAACAGTACGGGACGGTCTATAGCCAGGACGGATACCAGCTCGACGCGACCGGCGGGCCTCCTTTGAAGCTCGAACCGGTGCAGGCGACTATTACGTTCAAGGGCGGGCCTGTAATTTCGGTCAGGCCTGTAGATATCTACGGCGTCCCCATCGACCAGCAGGTTGAGCGGACGGGAAATACCTTCGCTATCGACGGCAGATACGCCACGTACTACTACGAGGTAAAGCGTATGGTTCCCGTCGATTGCAGCCAGGTAAATCTTGACGGCACAGACCCGGTCAACTTCAAGGATTTCGCCTTAGCGGCGCCCGACTGGAAACAAAGCGGCGGTTCTCTGGCCGGTGACGTCGATGGCAGCGGAACGGTCGATTATCTCGACATCGCCCAAATCGCCTGGTGGTGGATGCAGGACTGCAGCAGTCCCTGAGACTTTTCAGATGATTAACGCTTTACTGACGCTTTCGTGACTTCTGCCTGATGCTTGCGATGTAGCTCAGCAGTATTCCGAGCTCGTACAGAAAGTACAGGGGTATCGCAAGGGCTATCTGTGAGACAACGTCGGGTGGGGTTGCCATCGCCGCTGCGATAACAATCACAAGCAGAACATACTTTCTGGCGCGGGTCAGCGCCCTGAGAGAAACCAGGCCTGTCCTGTTCAAAAAGAATATCGCCGTCGGCGTCTGAAAGGCGATTCCGAAGACGAGCATCAGCCGTGTTATAAAGGATACGTAGTACTGCAGTGTCCAGGTACGGCTGAGACCTAATATATTGCTGAACTTAATGAAAAAACGCAGACAGAGCGGCGCCACCACAAAGAGGAAGAACATCGCCCCTGTCACGAACAGTACCGCCGAAAACGGCACCGCGAGGTGAACATATCGCCTTTCATGCGGATACAAACCGGCGGCTATAAACATCCACAACTGATAAAAAACCCACGGCGAGGACAAAATCAGACCGGAAATCAGGCATATTTTCATATAGCTTATAATCACTTCCGCCGGCGCAAGCGTCGTCAGGACAGGGTTCTCGCCCAGCCGGCTCATTACCGAGGCATAAGGCCACTTGATAAACTCTATGATATATTTGCCGAAAACAGCGCAGAGGATAAAGCCGACGGCAAGGCCTGAGAATGCCAACAGCAGCCGCGTGCGCAGCTCCTCGAGGTGGTCGCCTAAGCTCATTGTAGAGCCGACGATAGGGTCATATTGCTTCTTCTTGCCGCCCATTTCGCAATCAGAGTGCCAAAGTATTACTCTACCACGAAGTCACAAAGACACTAAGAGCATTTCTTTTTTACCCCTTTGTGGCCTGGTGTCTTTGTGGCAAGCTCTTTTTCAATTTTTCCCCTTTGTGACCTTGTGCCGCTTCGTGGTTAGCGGATAAAACAAGTGCAAAAGTCACAAGAGCAAAAGTTCGAGCTTGTTTCGGTCATTTGCTCAGGCCCCATTTTGCGATTCATCGCAAAATGGGAACCCTTCTTGTGCTCTTATGCTCCTGCGCACTAACAACAGGTAGGAATAAAGGACATCGCTCAGGCACTAATCGCTGTTGATTTCGTCTATGCCGGATGCCTTGCGGACCTCTTTCGATATATCATCCTTGATTTCTCTAACATCGTTCTCTACATCATCCTTCGTTTCTTTCGCTTCGTTAATGCCCTTCTTGAATTCGGTTAAGCTCTTGCCTATGTTGCGGGCGATTTCAGGCAGGCGCCTGCCGAATATCAGCAAAGCGACAACAAGGATGACGATAACCTCAAAAGGCCCCGGCGTCCAGAATCCCAGCAATTGTATATGTTCGGTCATTTCAAGCTCCTTGCAATTTTACGCCATTATAACACAGCCGGCCTCTGTTCGTCAAGGGCGACAATTCTTCAAAATCCTGCATTTGTGCCGCACGATACCGACGCGCATACGGTCACTAATTAGCGCCTTACCCGCCTGTCTTTATCGCAACGATTTTTACATCTCTGTCGCGGTCTTTGGCGGTCGCAATCGTTTTGCCGTCCTTGTCGGCGGCAACGCTCTGGCCTCCAAAAACCCATCCCGTCCAGGGCCCGTGCGTTATCTCTCCGACAACGTTCGTCCCAATCACCGCCGTCTTCGTCCGTGAGGCGGCCTTTCCCACCACAAACTCGAGCCGTTTGCCGTGCTCGGGCCACTTTTGCTCCACCTCGGCATAGCCGTAAGGAACCAGAAGCAAATCCGGCTTCAAATCCGCCATCCGCCGAAGTATCGGGTCCCTGTGTGTATCGGCACAAATCAAAAGACCAATCTTGCCGAACTTCGTATCGACGGCGTTGACATCCCTGCCCGGCGTGTAAGGTGGGTCCATCAGCTCGGTCAGAATGTTCATCTTGCGGTGCTTGAGTAGAATCTTGCCCGTATCGTCAATAAGTATCACCGAGTCGTGCAGCTTGTCACCGTCCTTTTCGGCTAATCCGGCGCAAACATAGCTTTTATATTTCTTCGCCAGCTCACAAAACCGGTCCGAATCGGCGCCGGGTATGGGGCAGGCCCTGTGGTACGCATCGGGATTAACCCAGCCCAGTATGGCCATCTCGGGAATACATACGATGTCGGCGCCGCCTTGTTTGGCCTCGGCTACAGCATTTTCAATTCTTACGAAATTGCCCTCGCGGTCGCCGTCCAGTACGAATATCTGGCACATAGCGACCTTGACGCCTTTGGCCTTGGCGAAAACCTCTACGGCAATCGCCAATACGATAAGCGCCGCCAAAAGTATGCCCCACACAGAAATTGTGCCCTTTACTCCTTCACCTAACATTCCATCGTCTCCGGTAGATTCAGTTAGTTGTTCTTAACCGCTATGTCCATTTGACCTTGCTCAGCGCCTTAGTCTTCGTATCAAGGTCGAAGATTCTTCGAGCGTTGCCGTGCATTATCGGCCCGGTCAGCTCCAGTGCACCTGCCAGGTTTATCCATCCATCTTCGACTAATTCCGACAGTGCCAGGGCTATTCCGCGTCTGGCTATCGTAGCATGTCCCAGCACCGGCTCAACAGGAATATAATCGCCGCCGAAAGTCAAGAGCTTGTTTGCCGGAGCCGTTACAAGGTACTTCTTCAAAAAATCCTTCGCCGCCACGGGATTGATTATCCACGACCAGCACATATCCACGTAGGTGTTGGTATAGTGCTTGGCGGCGGCAATCAGCGGCTCGTAGTACGGATAACTGATGTGCATAAAAACAAATCTTGTCTTTTTCGCTTTGCGGCACAAATCCGTCGCCGAGCCGACATTCTTAATCAGCCGGGACAGCGGCATATAGTCCTGGCCGGCATAATAGCCCGTATGCAGCTTGACCGGCAGGTTGTTTTCGGTCGCCCGTCCGACGGCATACCAGAACAAATGGTCCTCAAGTGCCTTTTGATGGGCGGGTGTAATCGGCTGTTTGTTCAGTTTTTTTGTGAATATCGCCTCGACCTTCTCCGCCGGCGCCTGCTCGTAGTTGATGTCACGACTGTACGCATTTTGCGACTTCACCGCCACGGCATATTTCGCATATTTATCGAACCAGAAGTCCATAACCCTGTGCCAGTCGGCCAAGGATTTGACTTTTATTCCCGTAGGTCTGCCGAACTGCTTGAAGTCAGGCCCGTCAAGCATCCCGAGTATGCTCAAATCCTGCATCAAGAGCGTCGGCTGGGCCGACTCCATAAAAGGCACGCCCTCGAGACAGTTCACCTGGCACGATTCTATATTCGCCATATCGCGCAGAATACGCTTATAGAAACCCGCCCTGCGAACTTCCTCATATCCCGCCTGCACCTTAGCAACCGTCTTGGCGGATAATTCATCGACACCGTAGAGCCGGCTGATTGCGATACTCACCGCCTGGCCGTAGCCGGTATTTTTCACCGCGGGCCAGTAGGGCTCCAGCAGCGCCCATTTTTCAACCGGGTCAACTCCTTCGGAGAAAAACTTCTCGTATGACTTTTTCGGCATACCCGCCGTGAGCAAATCCGAGTTCAGGTAGTGGGTGAAGATAAAAGTCCAGTCATCCGCCTGGCCCCTGCGGCTGCGGTCTTTCAGCCGGCTGGTTTCTTCAATCAGATGTTCGTGCGTGTCTGTAAAAGGCGTCTCAAAAACCCTCTTTAATATCTGCTTTCTAACGTCGCTTGACGTAAGCTGCTCGGCTCCGCCGCCGGCTGCTCCGCCTGCATAGGCCGGCTTTGAAACTATAAAAGCCGATGCTCCGATTGCCCCGATACCCTTGAGCGTGCTTCGCCTCGAAACGAATTTTTTCTTTGCCATTTCGCCGTCTCCTCAATAAGCTATTCAAATCAGCCGGCACCTGTCTGTGGAAGTGCATAGTTGCTCGGGCGGAACTTTACTTTCCACTCACATCGTCTTGTAGCTTTTTAATGTAGCCGGCGAAACTCGCAGGTCAAGCAGCTTTTTAATTTAACACCTCAGCACAACGGCATTTTGTTGCTATTGACGGTGAAAATGAAGACGGATACGATAATGTGACTGTATAATTGATGAGCATAAGGCGAATTTAGCGCAGCTCGGCCGGCAGGGCCGAAGTGAAAAACAAACGGCTGTATCAAAAATCAAGAAAGGGATAACAAATGTTCTCACAGCGGGCGGGCGGCATAAACAAAGGTCTTGTTCTGGTTTTTTTTGTTGTGTGTGGATTTATCGTGTGTTCAGCGGCTGCAGGGCCGGCTAAACCGGTCGTCACGGATGCAGTCAGGGACGTTTTTACAGGTGCCGATTACGGCAACGAGCCGTTCGAGGGCTACCTGGGTACACGAATGCGGATAAACCTTCAGAAGCGTCTTTTGAAGCTGAACATCGACAGTATCTTAGAGCCGTTCATTCACAGACCGAGCGTGCAGCTATGGGCCGGCGAGCACGTGGGCAAGTTTCTTCATGCTGCGTGTTATGCGTGGAAATACGGCGGCGACGAAAACATCAAAAAGAGAATAGACGATACGGTGCGAAGGTTAATATCGACGCAACTGCCGGACGGGTATTTAGGAACGTATCTGGATAAGGACCGCTGGACGGGCTGGGACGTGTGGACACACAAGTATAATATGATAGGGCTGTTGACGTATTACAAAATGACGGGCTACGAGCCGGCCCTGCAGGCGTGCAGGAAGATGGGCGATTTACTGTGCAATACCTTCGGCCCGGGCAAGAGGGACATTATAAAGTCCGGTGAGCACGTGGGGATGGCGGCAACGAGTGTGCTGGAGCCGATGGTGGACTTGTATCGTTATACAGGTGAAAAGCGGTACCTGGATTTTTGCGAATACATAGTGAAGTCGTGGGACCAGCCGAACGGCCCGAAGATTTTGAGAGCTCTGCTGAGGCGCAACGGCAACGTGTACAAAACGGCAAACGGCAAGGCATACGAGATGCTCTCGAATCTGGCCGGTCTTCTGGAGCTTTATCGAATGACCGGCAAAGCCGATTACCTGCGTGCGTGCGAGCTGGCCTGGCAGGATATAATGACCTACAGGCACTACATAATCGGCACGACGAGCTGGGGCGAGTTCTTCAAGGGTGATTACGACCTCCGCCCGGATGGGGCATATTACTGGGGCGATATCTATTCCGGGCCGAGCGAGGGCTGTGTTACGGTAACGTGGGAGCAGTTCAACCGGCAGCTGCTGCGGCTCAGCGGTGATGCCAAATACGCCGATGAGCTGGAGCGCATCGTTTACAATGCCCTTCTCGGCGCACAGTCGCCGAGAAACGGAAGCGTTTGTTATTTCGTGCCGCTTGTCGGCAGAAAGCGTTACGGCGAGGTGAACCACGGGATAAAGCCGGACATCTGCTGCTGCTCATCGAGCGTGCCGCGCGGAATTGCCCTGATACCGGAGTTTATGGCGGGCGCGATAAACGGCAAGGCGGCCGTGATACTTTACAATCCGGCAGAGCATCGGCTGACGGTGCAGGGCACTCAGGGACGCCTGGGCGTAACTATTAAAGTTGAAGGCGACTATCCGGCCGAGCCGAATGTGTCTTTGACGATAAGGCCGGACCGGCAAGATGAATTCACCCTTTTGCTGCTGGTCCCGAAATGGTGCACCAACTTCACGGCTCAGCTCGCCGGCCGGGATTATCACGGCAATGCGGGTACCTTCCTGGGACTTAAATACCGGTTCAAAAACGAACAGAAGGTACTGGTGCAGATGGAGATGCCTTTCGTGGTCGTGGACGCAGGCAAAAGAAACCCGGACAAGGTGATGGCTCAGCGGGGACCTCAGGTCCTGGCGGCGGACGAGAATTTTCCCCACCTATCAAAGTTGCCCGACAACTGGATAGGTGAGCAGTTGTATATCTTCGAGGCCGATAGTAACAACCGGCACGTTCGGCTGGCGATGGTCCCGTTTGCGGATGCCGGGCAGACGCTCGCAGACTATAACGTACTCGCTGACAAGTCGGTATTCGACGTGCCCGGCGGCAAGTGGCGAAGCATCCGTAAAAAGCCGCAAGGAAAATAAGCAATGCTTCCCACAATGAACAAAACAAAGTTTTTGCCCTGATTAACCGGTACTGCTTTTACAGCGGTGTATCAAAAATAAGCCCTGCCGAAAAATCTTTGCATTCCACAAACCATAAGCACCTATACAACAAGTACTTACGCTTTGCCGGACACTTTTTTTCTTGGCCCGCGGCGCCGGTTCGGATATAATAATGATATAGTCAGAACATTTGGAGTTTAACAGTTCCGGCTTCGGCGAAGAGGTGATGAGAAAGTTGTACTACAATGTGTGGCTTCCGTTCACGGCCAACAAAAGGAGGATTCTGATTTTGGCGATTGCAACTTATATCGCCTTGATGTAGAAAAACATTTGACCTTTTCTGTTCCTTTCCAACCGCTCGGTGTAGAGCGGTTTTTTTATGTATCTGCGGCACCTAAACGTTTAACGCATCCGCCGGCGAAGATTATCCTAATTGAAACCGAGCATAGGTTGCGGGCAAGCGGACCCGATGAGTGAAAACGGTTGTTGAAATCCCGGCTGGCTTATGCTATCATTCGTACCTGAACCTTATATCCTGCGTTGTCCGGGAGTGTAATGTTGATATGGCTGTATTGAAGCTCAAAGAGCCAAACGAGAACAGGCAGATTCGATTCGAGCTGGAATACCTGATGTCGCTGAGCACCCGGCAGCGATTCCGTATGATGTTCGAGAAAAGTCGCCGGATGGTTTCTTTATTGAAGAGAAATGGACGTCGAAAAACTACTCAGATTACTAAAAGAACATAAGGTGAGGTTCGTCATCATCGGGGCGACCGCCTTTCCCGTTCACGGCTATGCCCGCGCCACCCTCGACATCGATATTTTCATAGAGCCGAAACGCTCCAATGCCGAGAAAACAAAGAGCGCCCTGGCCCAGTTCGGCTATGACGTAACCGACGTCACCGTCGAGGACCTGCTTCAAAAGAAAGTCCTCCTGCGTCAGTATATGGTCGAGACCGATATTCATCCGTTCGTCCGTGGGGTCACCTTCAAAGCGATCTGGGCAAACAAGGTCAAGGCGAAGCTGGGAAGCACGTTCTCCTGGTTTGCCTCACTTGAGGACCTTATCAAGATGAAAAAGGCCGCGGGGCGAGCAAAGGACATCGAAGACCTCAAATATCTGCACCGCATTAAGCGAAGGCGCACCGCCTCCCAGCGGCACAATCACGGGTGAAAGCCGAACCGGTAATCTCTCGTGCCGCCAATGCTGCGAAATGAGAATGGCCTTGTCCGTTCCCGGTTCGTGCCTTATAATCCGCGAACGTCGTCTTCGGAAATATATTATGGCTGAATCAATCTCAGAAAAGCTAAAAATACTCGAACGCGGTTCGGTCGAGGTTTTTACCGAAGCCGAGCTGGCCGAAAAGCTCACCGAAGCCCAAAAACTCGGAAGGCAGCTCCGTATCAAGCTGGGCCTGGACCCGACCAGCCCCGATATACATCTGGGTCATACCGTTGTGCTTCGCAAGATGCGGCAGTTCCAGGACCTTGGCCACAGGGCGGTTCTCATCATCGGCGACTATACCGCCCGCATCGGCGACCCGACGGGCCAGAACGCCACCAGGCCGATGCTTTCACCAGAGCAAATCAGGCAAAATGCAGAGACCTACTTTAACCAGGCCGGCAAAATCCTCGATACATCCGAAGAAAAACTCGAAGTAAGATACAACTCCGAATGGCTCGAAAAACTTACCCTTATGGAGCTTATCCGGATTGCGGCGACAAAGACCGTCGCCCAGATGCTCCAGCGGGACAGCTTCAAGCTGCGTCTGCAAAAAGACATCGACGTATATACCCACGAGTTTCTCTACCCGCTTATGCAGGGCTACGACTCGGTCGTCGTTAAAAGCGACGTCGAGTTAGGCGGTACCGACCAGACCTTCAACAATCTCGTCGGCCGCGATATCCAGCGCAACTACAACCAACAGCCGCAGGTCGTTATCACTATGCCGATTCTCGTCGGCCTCGACGGCGTCGAAAAAATGAGCAAATCAAAAGGCAACTACATCGGCGTTACCGATGAGCCGAACGATATGTTCGGCAAGGTTATGAGCATCTCCGACGAGATGATGGAGAATTACTTCACACTGCTGACCGACCTGCCCGCCGAAAAAATCGCCGAGCTGACCGACCCCGAAAGGACCCACCCCAAAGAAGCCAAAGTCCTCTTGGGCAAAACCATCGTCTCGCAATTCTACGATGATGCCGCAGCCGAGGCCGCCGCCGCACACTTCGAGAAGGTTTTCGCCCAAAAGCAGCTTCCTGACGACATCCCCGAATTTACCCTGCCCACCGAATCCGTCTCGGTAAAGCAGCTGCTGCTGGCCTGCAAGCTCGTCTCCACGGGCGGCGAGGCAAAACGAATGTGCGCCGCCTCGGCCGTCACCATCGACGCCGAAAAAATCGCCGACCCGAACGCCCGAATCACCCCCACAAACGGAATGACCCTGCAGGTAGGCAAAAGAAAATTCGCAAAAATAAAAGCGGGAAAATAATCCAATGGCCATTAGATTTCACCCACATGCTCAAGAACGGATGGCACAAAGAGGAGCTACACAAAAAGAAGTGGTCGTCACCGTCCAAAAAGGGGAGCGTTTCAAGGCCAAATTCGGCCGAACCGCTTTTCGAAGGAATTTTGTATTTGAAAAACAGTGGCAAAATAGGTATTATAAAACTAAACAGGTCGAAGCCTTCGTAGTCAGGGAAAACGATGATTGGTTGGTTATTTCCGTGATTACACGGTTTTTCTGAGGTGCTAAAGTTATGAGATTTACGTATGACCCCAGATATAATATCGCCTACATCCGCTTCAGCGAAAAAACAACCGAGGTCGAGGCAATACGTCTAAGCGATGAAGTAGTGGTTGATATTGCTCCTGATGGGACTATTTACGGCATCGAGCTGCTGAACGCAAACGACCAATTCCAACGCGAAGACGGGGGGGAGCTTATCGTAGTCAACGAAGCCACGGGCAGGCAGAGCAAACTGTCCCTCACCGGAAAAGGCGGGTAAGAGACCCGCCCCGGGCACTTGCGGTTAAAAACACTGATGCCCGTTTTAATTAGGGCTTTGTGATGAACTCGGTAATGTCGAAGTATAACGTCCTGTCTTCTCCGGCGGGCGTTGTGAACGCCATCACGTCGTACTTTCTGCCCTGAATCGAAACTGTCTGCTGCTGTTTCAATTCCCAGTCGGGATGCTCCTGCCTTACCCAGATATACTCGGCCCGAATACCGTCCATCTTGTGGGGTGCCTTGATTAGAACCGCCTTTTTAACCGAGCCGCCGTCGCCTCCTCCAAAGGCCACGCCGCTTTTTGCCAGGGCATCCACGGGTGAAACCTGCGCAGTGCCGGTACCGCCGGCGGGCTTATCTGCCGGTTCGCAGCCCGCAAACAGCAACAGTAAAACGATAACAACCACACACCCGGCTCTCATATTGCCTCCTATGGACAAAAAATTACTTTCCTGTTGGCCGGCCATTTAGCCCGGAATCCATATCTTCTTAGCTGAAACAATCTCCGCCGCACCGGGCAGAATCAAAGGTGTCGGGCTCTTGGTATAAAAGGCCAGCCCCTTGTATCCGGTCAGGTATTGATAATTCTTGGAAATAAATCCACCCTGAGCAGTCACCACCAAAGGCCGCTCAGACCTTCGCAAAATCTCCTCGAAATCGTGTGGCTCGACCCGCACTATCGCACCCGACGCCTTTATCGCCTGCGCAATCATCGCTGCCGCCGCCCCACCCGCTGCCCCCCCCACATACGCTCCGTTAGTCATAGCAATCTCCTGGATAAAACACTGCTGCTCAGAATCTAAAGTAGATTCGCAGGCCC
>CAYMYK010000020.1:0-22440 GCA_964394625.1 uncultured Pirellulales bacterium | reverse complement strand
GAGGAATAATTATGTGGCGTACTTGACAAACGACACGCTTTCAGAGATGACATAAGTTGACAACAGGCAATTGCCAATCTCACATCTTGTCGTGTCTTTGTGCCTTCATGGTGATAAAAAACGATGGTTATCACCTATCGTAGTAGTATTAAAGTATTCGTGGGTGTCTTTATGTTAATTTTAGGGTTTGGTGCGGATTAGGATGCGAGACGTGTATGGTTCGAGAGTGATGGATTTGGTTACGGTATTTGCGTCGAGGTCGCGCCAGGTTCCGGCGAGGGGGATTGTTTTTGTCTGTTCGGTGTCGTTGATGAACAGTTGTGAGCTGTCGGCAGGGTTGGGCAGATTTGGGTCGAGAGAGATTTTTTGAATATCTGTTTTGGCGGACTTGTCGGCCCAGGGGTATTTTTCCTGCCAAGCGTCGAGCGTGTATGGTGTTATCTTGCTGGTGCCAGGCCAGCTTTTTCCTTCGTGAATCAATTCGGCGGAGGAGAGTTTGCAGAAGTAGTTGTCCCTGAGAGTGCCGTAGTCGTTGCGGGGGTCGAAGTAGAGGGCGTTTTGTGTGGGT
Organism: uncultured Pirellulales bacterium; assembly: GCA_964394625.1. Lineage (GTDB taxonomy): Bacteria > Planctomycetota > Phycisphaerae > Sedimentisphaerales > Anaerobacaceae > JAUVYV01. Next base: position 21,872 of record CAYMYK010000020.1, on the reverse strand, counting down.
TTGGCGGCGTAGAGGACGTTGCCGGTAATGATGTGATTTTGGTTTGGATTTGCATTTTGTTGTTGGCCCCGGCCGGTGAGCAGGAGCTGGTATCTTTCGTTGTTGTAGCAGACGTTGCCCCGGACGATGCAGTCGAAGTTGTTGGGCAGGAAGATGCCGTCGCCGCCGGAGCCGGCGCAGGTGTTGTCTTCGATAACGTTCTCTTTGAACTCGCGGAGGAATTCGGGCCAGATTCCGTGAGAGATGTTGGCCCAGGTGCCGGAGGATTCCATGCCGCCTTTTGTATCGAGGATGATGTTGTGGCGGATGGTTGAGCGGGAGCAGTTGGTGTAGATGGCGCCGCCGTCGTTTAGTGTTGCCATTGCGTTTTTGATTATGTTGTATTCGGCGAAGTTGCCTTCGGTGCCGAAAAGGATTCCGACGTATCCGGTGTTTTCGATGCGGTTGTACCGGACGTGGACGTTTTTGCCGCCGGCGATTCGAATGGCGACTGCGTGCCAGGAGCCGCTGCCGCCATAGCCGGGTACCATACCGGTATTCTCGATGACGTTTCGCTCAATAATCGACGAGCCGGCGGCGTCACGGTCCTGCTGGAAGGTAATGGCGAGGTTGAAGTTATTGCGGAAGGTATTGTGGCTGATGCGTACATTGCGGGCGCCCCCGGCGGCGCGAAGGGCGGCGCCGCCGGCGTCACGTTCGCTCACCTTTGCATCTCGGCCTATACCCTCGAAGCGGCAATGCCGGACGACGGAAGTGCCGTCGATTTCAAGGCCGATGTCCTTTTGGTGTCGAAAGCAAATGTTCTTAACGGTAACGTCGGTGACAGAGAGGCCCTTGGAAAGGGACGAGCCCTCGACGAGAAGGGTGTTGGGATTTGCGCCATCGGGAGCATAGAGATAGACTTTCTTCGTATCACGGTCGAAGTACCATTCTCCGGGGACATCCAGTTCTTCAAGCTTGTTATCGAGGTAGAATCCCCAGCCCTTTTTGTCCCAGTCGAATGGGCCCTGCTGGCTGAAGCTTCGGTCGTCGAGCGAGAGTCGGCCCTTAGGGTCATAGCCGATGACGGTACGGGTCTCGTACCACCAGCTGTGGTGTCGCCAGCGGATATTGGCGCCCACCCAGTAGTCGTCGGCGTTGCGGGGATGTTCGGCCAGCGCAGGGCAGGTTATGATTGTGTTTGCCTGGCGGAGCTGGTTGGGGTCCGCTCTTCGCGGCAGTTGCTTGTCTTGCCAGTATTTAGTTCGCAGCCAGCCGGCGTTCGGATAGCGGGCGATTGTCATCATTTTGCCGTTGACGAAGAGGTAGCCGACATCTGCATCCGTTTGGGCAACGTAGATTTTGTCTTTGTAATACTGCCAGCCGGTGATTTCGACTGAGCCGCTGATGGCGGGCAGGTCCGCCAAACGACCGGCGGGCAAGTCTTTGTCGGCGGGGCCGTAGGCATTTAGTTCGATGTTCTTTGTCTCGATGGCGACCGATTTACGGAATACGTCGCCGCGGCGAAGGAGGATTCTGTCACCGGGGGTGACTTTTTCCGCGGCCCGGGCGAGGGTTTTCAGCGGTTTATCTTTGCTCAGGCCGGCATTGTCGTCGCTGCCGGAATTGGAGACATAGAATATACTTGAAAAAGCAGTGCCGGCCAGGGTGAAAATCAGGAACAAGATAGCGATGAGTTTGTTCACGGTAGTCCTCCATTCATTTTTTAGTTCCGAATACATTGGGATTTGACTATTTGAGTGTGTAGGGCAGCGGCTGCGCAGGCGTCCTTCAGCCGGCAACGGCGAACTTACCGTTGCCAATTCTACACAGGATGTTTCTGTGGTCAAGTACGGTCTTTGTTAGAGGCCGAAGTTTTGTCCGAGCAGGGCTAAGTCGGCGAAATCGACATTGTTGCTGCCGTCGAGGTCCGCGCAGTTAGGGTCATTGCAGTCGGGCGTGGTCAGCCACTGGTCGGCGAATATATCGAAGTCGTCGCAGTCAACAAAATAGTCTCGGTTGAGGTCGCCTTCGGGCCAGACGGAAAAGAGCCGGCCCTGCGGTATTGTCTCTTCCGCCTGAGAGGCGCTCGACCACCGCAGGTACGCCATTGCGCCGCCGACGTTCTCATAATAATCCATCTGGATATCGTATTTTTCTCCCGCCTGCAGTTCGGCCGTTCCACTCCACGCCCCCATGGGCTCCTGGTCGAACCATTTATCTATTATCAGATTCGCGTCCACCCACAGGCGGACGCCGTCGCTGGTATATGTGGTGAAGGTGTAGGTTTCGGAGTAGCGCGGCTGGAGCAGCCCCACCCATCGAACCGAGAAGGTGTCGGGCCCAATCGCCGCATCAGGCGAGCCGGCACCCCAACTGAAAGACACACGGGGGTCCACACGTGTGAACTTGTGATTTGTGAAATCATTGTTGTCGTAATAAATCCCGACCAGACCGTCACCCTCGTCGATTCCGGTAGTGAACGACCATTGAGTTCCGGTAGTCATCAGGTCCGCATCGTTGCGGGCGTCGATGCGCCAGTAGTAGAGGGTATTGGCGGCCATCGTGCCGGGTTCGAACTGGTTCGATGTCTGATTGCGAACGAAAGCAGGCGGCGCGGCAGTGCCGAGATAGACATCGTAGCTTGTCGTATGTGCTCCCGGCGTCCAGCTCAGATTGGAGTTTCTGTTGACGTTCGTAGCGCCGTTGGCAGGACTCGGGTTCGTGGGAGCCACGGGTGCGAAGGCGGTAGCGAAGCTCCAGGTGACGCCGGTCGTGACGCCGTAGTCATTTCTCTCGTCGATACGCCAGTAATAGGTTGTACCCGCACTTAAAGGTCCCGGAGCAAAGCTTGTTTCGGTCCTATTTTGAAGAAATGGTGGAGGCGATGCAGTACCGAAATAGACATCATGGCTCGTCGCATCAGCGCCGGCGGTCCAGTAGAGTTCCGCATCCGTGCTGACGCCGGCGGCACCGTTGGCGGGACTCGGATTGCTCGGAAGTCCGGGCGGCGGATTGAGCTGGACAATGGCGAGTTCGGGAGGATTTGGACCTTCCCTGGCGCCCAAGCTGGTCCAACCGCCGTAGTCCGAGGTCACTGTAAATGTAATCACATCGTCGCCGGCGGCTTCGGCTTCCACATAGCTGTTCACGTCGAACTCATACCACCCGGCTCCGGGGGCGTAATTGGAATCCATCACAGTGCCCCCCGGCCCTGAGGGCGTTGAGACGCACTCTGTCCAGTCGTCCGTCGTGGCATCGCTAACGATTATTGTCAACGGCTGCGAACTTTCGTAGCGAAGTCGCAGCTTGGCCGAGACTATCGGCGGGAAAATAGTTGAGAGGTCAAACTTGATAAAGGCATAATTCCACTGGCTGAAGCTCAGGTTAGTGGTATCGCAGTCGCCGCTTTGAGAGCTTGCGTCTGCGATTGGATTAATCCTTATGGTTGGAGATTCAGTAGTAAAACTCCAGACAAGACCGGTTGTTGTACCGTGAGGGTTGACCTCGTCTATGCGCCAGTAATAAGTAGTGCTATTGGCGAGAGGCCCCGGGTCGAATGATATTGAAGGCTGGTTTCCCTGAAATTCTCCCGGGCCGGGGGTGGCGTTTGTACCGAAATATACATCATGTGAGGCAGTCCCTGCTCCGCCTGCCCAACTCAATACAGTCGTAACTATCACATCGGTAGCTCCATTGGTTGGGCTGGGAAAGTCCGCATGTTCGGGCGGGTCGGTAGTTTGGCTGTATGCATAGTCGCGAAGAGCACGGTACTTATGGGCATCGGCCAGCGATTGCCACGTCGATTCTTTCGCTCCCCACGCCCCCCCTGACGCCCACGTACCCGTGTGGTTATAGTGCGCGGCGAACACAACGTTATCATCAATGGCGTTTAGGTACTCGGTGTACATATCGTAGCTCAGAGGATTACGTGCAAAGACATCGGAGTTGTTGAGGATGTGCTGGCCGCACTCGTAAAGACAGATAGGCAAAATAGTAGTATAGTGCTGGGCCATCGTGTTGATCGGCGCCTGGATTGCAGCGACGCTCTGCGCAACCGAGGCCGTCCATTCCGACTGAATAGTCGCGCTTGCCCCGTTAAGTCCCCCGCCGGCGTACGGCGCGACTGAATAGAAATCGGGCACAAGGCCCCAGGGATTGATGGACGGATTCTGCAGGGCCAGTATCTGGCAATAAGTGCCCCAGTTCTTATCGCCCTGCCAGCCGCTTCCAGCCTGGCCGGCGATGACCGTCCTTACCCGCCAGGGCTGGTCGGTAAAAACGTCCTGAAAAACCTTGTGCAGGCGAAGGGCCGCATACACGTGGAAGTGGAAAGATGCGCTGTAACCGTCTGGGTCGAAGCCCATCGCAACGCCCCGATTTGCGCAGTACGTGCCCTGAGTAAACTGGTTGTTCCACGTCTCATTCGAGTACTCCACGATGACGTCAAGGTCCGGATCAAGCTGCTGCTTGATGAGGTTGGCAAGCGAAACCCAGTAGTTGGAACTCGGGTTGGCCTCGTAGTCCTCGACCGTCAGGTGCGGCACCGTTATCCAGATATCCGCGCCGACGCGGTTGCATAAGTCAATCTGCCATTCGTAGGCGACTCCACCGGTGGCGTAGTGGTTGGCGGTTTTGCCGATTCGCTCGCTCCAGTAACGCACCGTCGAGTTGTTCGTCGGCACAAAGTCCATGAAGCGAAGAGCTGTGTAAGGGGCCATATCGCTCAGAAAGTCCTGCCGCCAGGGATTGGTGGTCGTGCTCCAATCGACGCCTTCAGCGAAGTAATCATGCCATGTGTTACCCCACTGAATGTTCCAGAAATTCGTCGCCATCTCCATTGACCAACCGACGTTGACAAGCACGATCGAGAGCATCATGGATACTAAAAACCTTTTTCTGCTGCACATAGCTTGTCCTTTCAAAAGATATTGTTTCTTAAGAACCCCAATCCGCTCCCATGAGCGAAAAGTCTTTGAAATCAACTTTGTTGCTGCCGTCGAGGTCGGCGCACTCGGGGCTGGGGCAGGTTCCTGCGGTGAGCCACTGTACTGCCAGGATGGCGACGTCGAGCGCATCGACCGCGTGGTCGCGGTTGAGGTCGCCCAGCTTATAGGTGACGGCTGCCTGTGCGAAGGCGGCGACCGAATGGGTGATGTCGTTGACATCGGGGTGGTCCCAGGTGACGGTGACGGGGCCGGGGTTCGCTGCGGGCATTGTGCCGCCGGCGGAGGAACTTTTTGGTGTGCCGTAGCCGCCTACTCTGACCCATCTGCGAAGCATACCTGCCGAGCCGGGCCAGAACTCGCCTTCGTGGCCACAGCCGACAACATCGACGAGCCAGGCGTTGTCGGTGAGCGTGGTGATACCGGTTGAGATTGAGTTTTGGGATGTTGCGGTGTTTGTGGCGACGGCTTCGGGCGGCTGCTGGGCGACGTTGAACAGTGAAATCGCGCCTCCACCGGTTTCGTTGCAACTGCCGGCGCGTTTGACATAGACATTGTAGGTTCCGGCGGGCGGCAGGCCGCTCTCAAGGATGTAATAGAGGTCGGTTCTCTGGAGCATCGCTGTGCCGACAACGGACGTTGAGCCGGATACGTGGGTCATCGCAACGCCGTTATAGTTGACGTAGTTGATTTGCAGGTTCGTCGCCGACTCATCCTTGCCGGCCAGGCCGACGATGACGATTCTGTTGTCGCCGTCGCCGAGATAGTGGTCAAAGCTCAGCGACGTCGAGCTATAAGTCTTGTAGTCGTGATCGACCCTGTCGTAGGTGATGTTGGGGTCGAACTTTTCGGAGGTGAACTGCCAGAGGTTTCCGTCAAAGGTGTTGGTATCGTTGACGGCATCGACGGCCCAGTAATAGGTGGTGTTGTAGGGTATGGTGCCGACGTCGAAGGTGGTTGCGGTAGTGTTGCCGCGGAACTCATTGCTGCCGTGGTCTGCGGAAGCAACAGCAGCAGCGTCGGCACCAAAATAGACATCGTGGCTGGTGGCGCCGTGGCCAGTGAACCAGTGTATATTTATGTTTCTGTCAACATTTGTGCTTGTGTCCGCAGGCAGCGGCTCTCGAGCGTTGTAGATTGGTGAGCCGCAGGAGCCGTTGACAATCGAGGCGGGTCTGAGGGCGGTATTGAAGATGCTGTATTGGCTGTCGAGAGCCAGCTCTCGTCCCCATGGCAGGTTCCAGTGGCCGAAGATTTTGTCATAGACGACAGAATGGCCGCCGGCGGGGGTGCCGCAGCACCACCAGACCCAAGGCATCCAGCCGATGTCGTTTTCGGTTGCGTACTGAATCATGTATTCCCACTCGGAGCGCCTGGAGAGATCAACGCCGATGTGAGAGAACTCGCCGATGATGAAACATATGTCCAGATCGATCGATGTATCGATGGCGTCTTTGATGCGCTGCTTCGTGCCGCCCTCGGGGACACTGTCCCACGGATGCCAGTCAAAGATGATACTGTGCAATGGATCGTGATCGACAAGGGCCTGGCCGTTATTAAAAATATAGCTCTCGTCGCGTCCCCATCCGGCAGGGTCTATAACCAGCGGGCATATTATGCCGGCGTTTCGGATCTGCGTGATGGCTGATTGGTAGGCTGCGAGCCATTCAGCATCGCCCTGGCTGCCGTCGCCGGCCTCGTTTGCGATGTTGAGAAGGAAGTACTGCTCGTGGGCCTGGACGACGGCGACGACTGCCGGGCTTGTCCAGTAATCGACGCAGGTTTGCAGGTTCGCCCAGATGCCGGTGGCATTCCATAATCCAACCATCGGAATCATATCGCTGTCGATGCAGTTCTGGATGGTCGCATCGAGGTGGGAGGCCGACAGGTACGAATCGCCCGCCTGCCAGAATATACGTGCGCAGTTTGCGCCGGTTTTGGCAAGCTGTGGGAAGGTCGTGGCGCCACCGTAGTCCCAGTAGGCGGTCATTACGTCCGTGCCTCGAAGGATGACGCGTTCGCCGCAGCCATCGTAGAGGTATCTGCCGTCCACGTAGAACGACGGGTACGGCTGGGCAAAAACATTCGATGGAACGACAGCGATACTGAGCAGGGCTGTTATAATTGCCAATGAGATTTTGTTGGTTACTTTCATCACACTTTCCTCACTAAGTACAATTAGTCACGTCAAATATGCTTTACTCCATCCATCTGTCGGCGAAGGCCTTCAAGTCGCGGATGTCAATTACTCCGGTCAGGTCGAGATCGGCCATGTCGCAGAAGTTATTGTCATAGCTGCAGTCTGCCCTGAGCCAGTTGGCGGCCTGGAGTGCAAAATCTTCGAGGTCAACGTCGCCGTCGCCGGAATGGTCGGCTGGTGCGGCGTTGATGGCCCAGAGGTACGCGTAAGCGGCCGCTGCCGGCGCAATGTTCTGATGCACGGTGTATTCGTTGTTCATAATGGTATAGGGGTTGTCGGTCCAGAGTTCATGAGTCGGCCAGATATAGGGCGGCGCATCCGGGTCGGCATTGGGAAAGAACGTGCTATAGACAAAGCCCGCACTTGTTGCGTGCGCGTACCAGCCCTGGTTCCATCCGGGGTTCATCGGGCCATAGCTGACGATGCCGGGGATTATCGGGGCGACGCCGTCGGTGTAGGCGTCGTGGTTGAGCGCGTGCTTGACGGCCCGCTCGGCGCCGTATGTCCCCGCGCCCGTTATCCAGGTCATATTGAGGGGGTTTCCGCCGAGCGTGTAGTCGCACGAGGTATAGACGTAGCTCAGATAATCGCCGCTACCCGAGAGCTGATACGCCATAATCAGCGGCCAGACATGTGGTGTGGTGACGATATCGCCGACAATGGTGGGCTGCCAGTAGTTGCCACCCATGCGGTAGCTTCTGCCCGACGCGGGCCAAGTTCCCCAGTCACCGCCCCAGGCAATGGAAGCGTCAATCTGTTTGTTCTTCAGAGTAGTGTCTATGCCCGGCTGGCTTGTGGTGACATAGGCCCAAACGGCCATTTGCTGGTCGTAGCTGCCCGAGACAAACAGGTCGGTGGCCGAGCTGGTGACTAAGTTGTCGGTCTTGTACTGGTTCTGATAGGCGTTGTTGCCGGTGACTTTGTAGAGCCAGGCGGCGGCTAACATGCGGTCGTCGCGGATACCGGCAGCGCCGACGGCCCAATTGTAGAAGGCCTCGGCGTCGGCGATAAGCTGGGCTTTTTCGGAAGTGTCGCCGGCAAGCTCGAGACAGTATGCCAGTTGCGCACACGCGGCAGCCGTTCGAATGGTGCACTTGGATTCCTCTGCGTATGCGTACCACGTGGTGTTTCTGTCGGTGGCCGAGTTGTCCGGCGCAGTCGGCGTGAGGCACTCGATCCCGCCGCAGACGCCGCCGGTCGGCCCGGTCAGGCGCCTGAAGAAATCGATTGTCCATCGCGCCTCGTCGATTATGTCGGGAATGCCGTTGCCGCTTTCGGGGATGTTGAGCTGGCCGTCGTAGAACGCATCCGGCGCAAGCTCATAAGCCAGCAGCAACTGCTGTGCACAGCGAGTGTGATTGGAGTTGCGATCCCAGTCGCCGGCGTCGAAGTAGCCGCCCCAGCCCCAATCGGGGTTCATCCAGGCCGCGGGATTCGAAGGGACAGACCATTCGGTCGGGTACGGCGGGTTCATCATCTGCCCGACGCCCTCGCCCTGGTCCTGAAAGCTCCAGGTGGTATAGACCACTTCGAAGCCGTTGACGCCGGGCGTGTGGTCCACCGCCTTTGGCCAGGCGGTCCAGGGCTGTCCGCGAGCGGGGCCTGAGCGGTGGTGATACAGGCCGCGACAGGCCACATAGAAAGGCCCTGCGTAGATGTCTTTGGCGATTCTGAAGGGATATGAACAGCCGATGCCTTCTACGACGACCTTGTATTCGCCGGGCGTCTGGAAGGCCGAGAAATCGCACTGCCAGACGTCGCACATGGTGTAGCTGGAGTTTTCCGGATTGCCGTAATACTTGACGTCGTCGCTGCCCGTCTCATAGTCCTTGCGTTTGGAAATGGTCCCGGAAAAAACAGTGGCGCCGGTGGCGGTGTTGACAAGGTGAAAAGGCGCGCCGGCGTAGCTTTCGAGCTCCAGCCGCCAGATGTTCGAATGGCTCCCGTTGATGCCCCCTATCCAATGCGAAATGTAGGCGTACTTTTTCGTCGCCGACGGGACAAAACCTATCTGGTTGACGTGAATGGCCTCGCTGCGCCCCTGATAGTCATCGAAGACGAAGTCCATAAAGTTGACGTTGTTCGCCAGCGCCCCGACAAAGACGCGGTAAGTCTGGCCTCTTTGCATCGGGTAGGGTAGCTCGAGACAGACCCAGTGTTCGAGCACGGCCACCGGCGGCCAGTTTGGGTATCCCTCACCCTTTGCCTTTCGCCCGACCTTCAACGGCGTCACAGGTGCGGCGTAGTTCGCATCGCCGCCGCTGGTAACGTCGTACGACGCCGGGTTATCGGCGTTAGTGGTGTTGAGCGGAACATTGGTGTAGGTATCGCTGGCGCCGGTTGCGTGATTCCTGTACGTGACGTTTCCGTCGTCGAATCGGCAAATGATGATGCGGTCGGTAAGCGCAGCGACACTGGTAAGATTCGAGGCGGCTGCGACGGCAGTGATACTGAGCAGGCCTGTTATGATTGCCAACGAAACTTTGTTGTTTACTTTCATCACATCCTCTTTCGGTATCAAGTTATTGTTTCATAATCACCGTAGCTCACCGGTGAACTTAAAGTCCATAGTTTTCGCCAAGTACAGCGAAGTCGGCGAAATCGACGTCGTTGGTGTCGTCGAGGTCGGCGCAGTCGGGCTCGGCTGAGCAGTCGTTGCAATCGAGCCACTGGCCGGCGAAGATTCCGGCATCGAGCGCATCGACGGCGTAATCGAGGTTCAAATCGCCGAGCGGATAGACGGTAAAGAGCCGGCCCTGCGGGATAATCTCCTTTGCCTGCGATGTGCTCGACCAGGAAAGCCGGGCGACGGCGGCGTCTTCACCGCTGTGGTAATACTCCATTGCGATGTCGTATTTTTCGTTGGCGGTCAGAGCGATTGTGTTGCTCCATTCGGTTACCGGCTGGTCGAACCATTTATCGATGAGAAGGTTGTCATCGACCCACAGCCGAACGCCGTCGTCGGCATTTGTATAGAACGTGTAGCTCTGCGAGTATCTCGGCTGAACCAGGCCTGTCCATCGGACGCTGAACTGATTTGCGTCAATCGAGGGAGCCGGCGAGCCGGCGCCCCAGTTGAAATCTACGATTGGGTCAAGGCGGGTCAGCTTCGGATTTGTCAGGTCGTTGTTGTCGAAGTATTCGCCTGCAAGGCCGGTGCCTTCGTCGGAGCCGGTCATAAATCTCCAGAGAGGCCCTGGTGTTACGAGTCCGTAGGCATTTCTGGCATCCACCCGCCAGTAATAGAAACTGTTCTCGTCTAAGGTGCCGGGGTCGAAGGTTGTCTCGGTCTGATTGCACTGGAAGGCCGGCGGCGCGGTCTTGCTGAAACAGACATCGTAGGAGACGGCGTTGGAAGCGGGCGAGTATGATAATTTGGTATTTCTGCTCACGCCGAATACGCTGTCGAGCGGCCAGGGATTTGCAGGTTGCCCGGCGGGCTGGGCAGTTCCATAAATCGTTACAGCGCTGTAAGCGGGTACCGTCAAGGCCAGTTGGCTGTCCACCGCATTGACGTCGGCGATGTGGTTGAAGCTCTCATCGAGCTTTGTGCGGTAGATGCTGAACGGCAGCCAGCTCCCATCGGCGGGCAAATCAACCGTCACGGAGTTCTCCACGGCCTTCATATTGACCAGGACGATGGTGAGCATTCCGGTTGCATCGTTGAAAAAGGCGCTGACGTTTAGCGAGTTGTAGGTATCGTATTCGCTGGCGCCGCCTGTGGAGGTCATTCCATTAGCGAAGGTTGCGCCGATTCGCTGCGAGCCGGGTCTGATGTAACGCGAGAAGTGCTTGTAGGCGCAGTATTTTTTGCTGCCGAGCGGGTCGAGTATGTCGTCCATTCCGAGCAGGGTATGCACTGTTTCGTCGGCGCTGTCGTCGCAGAACTGCCAATAGACGTAGGACGAGGTATTTGCGTGTACGAGAGCGGAGTGTATTTTCTGAGCGACACAGATAGCTCCGTCGCCGGCTGTGCCGCCTGCGCCGTTAAGCCAGGGCGCCGTTGGTCCGCCGCACTCGCTGAACCAGACGGGTATTCCATCCTGGTATATGCCGGGGACAAAGGCCCAGAAAGCCCATGGCGCGGGGACATTATTTTTTCCCAGCCAGTATCCTGCCCAGCACTGGATGCCGCCTTCGTTATTGGGCTGATAGCCGTTCGAGCCGTAGAAGTCGAGGAAGTTAATCAGGTTTGGGTCGCTGTGGTCTTTTATGGCCTGGATGAAGCCCGTCTGCCAGTTCAGCGACCAGGGGTTCGAGGGGCTGTCGCCGAGCGAGGCGTGGTGCGGGCCATGGACCTTTATGTCGATGCCTTTCTGCTCGAATTCGTCTTTGACGGCCTTGAGGGCGGCGGCGTACTGCCAGTATTGGGCGCTCTCGCCGTTGGGGCCTGAGTAGTATGTGCAACTGTCGAAGGGATTCTCGAAGGCCAGCTCATTCTGCAAGCTGACCGAGTAGATTGGTATTCCGTAGTACTGCTCGAAGCCGATGAGCCAGGCGGCGATGTATCTGCCGAACTGCTCGAGGTTGTCGGGAGTCTGGATGAGCCGGCCACCGACGCTGGAGCCGCAGGTTCCGCCGCAGCCGGTAAGCCACGGCGTTGGGTATGGGGTCTGAGTCGGGTCACCGACGAAATACTGTGAGTGTCCGGTGGGACCTTTCATCCAGTGAGGGGGCGACCAGACCGAGCCGACAATTCTTACCTCGTCGGGTTCGTAGGCGTTATCCATCAGCCACTGAGCCAGCTCTGTAAAGTGCTGCATCCCGGAGAAATTCATCTCGTCGATGTTTGTCTGCAGGTCATCGACAAGCCCGACTTCCGTGGCGTAATTGCCGTCGGGTGCGACCAGGACCTCTTTGCCCATCGGCAGGCGGAGGATGTTACAGCCGAGGTCTCGAAAGGCGGTTTGCCAGTAGTCTTTATAGTAAGGGTCCCAGTAATAAATGCCGCCGACGCAGCTTCCCCAGCCCTCGATGGACTGGTATCGGGTGGTTTCGTTGATAGTTATGGTTGCTGTGGCGGCAAAGAGTATCTGAGACATCAATACAACCACACAAACTGTGAAAACTTTTTTGTACATCATACACCTTTCAGATTTTACTAACTCAATCACGGTTTCTATAGCAACGACGGTTCTTTACTCTGCCGAGAGAACCGTCTTTACAATCCCCAGTTTTCCCCGAGCATCGCGAAGTCGATAAAGTTGACATCGTTGTTGCCGTCGAGGTCGGCGCAATTGGGATCGGCGGAGCAGTCACCGGTATCAAGCCACTGGTTGAAAAAGATATCGGCGTCGCTGAGGTCAACATCATAGTCAAGCTGAAGGTCGCCTGTAACGAGATATTTGTGCAAGTAAGCCTGTGGTATAATCTCTTTTGCCTGTGACGTGCTTTCCCAGCTCAGTTGCGCCAGCGCGGTATCGCTGCTGTCGTAGTATTCCATCTTTATATCGTACAGGGCTGCGGCAGTGAGGGCGATTGAGCCGCTCCACTCGGTTTGGCCCTGGTCAATCCATTTATCAATAATGAGCACGTTATCGACCCAGAGCCGGACACCGTCGTCGGTGTTTGTGTAGAAAGTGTATGTCTCGGAGTAAAGCGGTTCGACCCTGCCTGTCCATCTGACCGAGAAGGAATCGGGGTTGACGGCGGGATGTGGTGAGCCGGTGTCCCAGTCGAAGTTTACAGTTCGGTCTGTGCGTTCGAGGACAAGCTCGGTAAGGTCGGCGTTGTTGTAGTACTCGGCTTTTAGTCCGGTTCCGGCTCCGGTTCCGGTAGTGAACAGCCATAGTCCGCCCTGTGTAACAGCGTATGAATTGACCTCGTCGATTCGCCAGTAGTATTTTTTGTTCGGCAGCAGCGGCCCGGGGTCAAAGGTTGCTTTTGAGGTTCGTCCGATTAGATGCATGGGCAAACCCAGGTAAACTTCGTGGTAGTCTGCCTCGACGCCCGGTATCCAGGAAAGGTCAACATTGACGCTGACATCTGTAGCGAAGACTTTCGGGTAATCCAGGAAAGGTTTGCTCGGGCCCCAGTTCGGGTCGTAAATGAGATAGGGTATTATGAGTGATGTAAGAAGCGCGTTACCCTCGTCGTCGAGGTGAGTTCCGTCGATAGTGCACGGATAGTAGTCCGGGGGATATTCAGGGGGGCAGTCGGGGTAGCAGTCGGGGTAATTGGCGACAATATAGTCTATCCACGGATGTCGAACATCGATGAAGCCGCATTTGTATGTGGAGGCAAAACCTGGGACGTACGTGTATGACATTGTGTCGGCCCAGGCATCCGAGCCGTTGTAATGGTCGTTCCAAATCAGCACTTCAGTTTTTGCGCCGCCTGGGTTGACGTGGTTTCTCATTGCTTTGATGATATTCTCGTATTCGATATGTGAGCCATAAACATGGAAGATAACGAGGTCGGGATTAAAGGGGTAAACATCGTCATCGACGAAATCGATAAGGCACTGGGAGGCGCAGCCGCCGCGGGCTCGATTATCCCAGACGATATTCGCATCAGGAAACCTGGAAATCAAATTGTCTCTGACGGAAAGGTGCCAGTTCTGTTCTGAGATGCTCTGGCCATAGACGAGAATCCGCACGGTGTAAGGCTCTGCGGGGGTGCTCGCCCCCAGCATAGTCATTGTTCGTCTGATGTTCGTCGCCGGTGCGTAGCTCAAATCATCGCTAACGGCTATGCTCGCCGTCAGCAATATGAACACCGCTATAGTTATTAGCCCCTGCTTTGTCATTTTTTATCCCTTGTCTCTATGCGTTAAAATTATAATTGCCGGTTTTGCTCGCGGCTGTATCGGCGAAATCGGCATAGTTTCTTTCCTTTAGGCCCGCAAGGCCGTAACGAGCAACAGCCGACATTGAACTGCAGAGCAATCTCAGCATAATTACTTCATACTCCAGACCATTTTTTTCAAAAGAGCTTTTTCGCATGTCATTCGAGCCAGCAGTTTGCAATAGCTTCGAGGTCTTCGATATCGACGTAGCCGTCGCCGCCTGCGGGCGCCATGTCTGCTGAAGGGTCGGCAGGCGGGCCGAGCCACTGGTTGCCGAGATACGCGAAATCCTCAAAGTTGACGCTGCCGTCGCCGCTTATATCACACTGCGGGCACAGGTCGGTTCCGTAGAGCGTGGTGACGCTGCTTGCCGGCAGGACAACTGAGCCGTTATGAGCTGCTGTTCCCGCGTACACACAGTCTTCGGTATCGGTGGTTGTATAGACGTCATATTGTGCCGGCAGGATGTCGCCGGCGATATGCAGCTCGACGGTTTTGGCCGAGGAAGCTGCGTTAATCATGACTATAGTCGAGGTTTTCTGCTGCGAGTGCTTGAAGGCGGCGACGAGGATATTGCCGTTGTCTGAGTCGCTCTCGACCATAACCGCTTCGGGCCTGATGTAACGGTAGAAGTGCTTCGAGATGTAGTAGCGTCTTGTCGGGTTTCCCTGGTAGATGAGGGTTTCGTCAAACCAGTACGAGGCATCGACGTCCAGCCGCCACCAAACGGCCGCTGAGAGATGACCGTATCTGAGGGAGGCATACATACTCTGTGCAAGCTGCATACAGTCGGCCCAGTCGTCCCAGTAGCCGGAAGTTTCGGTCATCCAGAGGTGTCTGCCGGTCGGCTCGGCCCTGTTTTTGGCATAAGTCCAGATTTCCGCCTGGGCCGAGTTCGGGTCCGGTGTGGAGCCGTCTCCGCCGTAGCCGTGCACCGCCCAGATGCCCATCTGTTCGAGGGCCACGGGCGAGTCGATTATGGCCTGCTCGTAGCAGGTTGCGGGGTATTCCTGTGTCCAAAGCATATGTTCTGCTCCGAAGAGCTTCACATCGGGAAAAGCCGAATGTATGATTGGCCCGGCGATTTTCAGCATATCCCTATATTGCTCACGACTGTAAACGCAGGACCTGTACGGTTCAACGAAGTTCGGCTCGTTCTGGATGCTCAGTGCATAGAGGTCAATGCCGATGGAGTTGTAGTCCTGTACGGCCTGTACGGAGTAGTCGCCGAGGTCGTCGTAGTATTGAGGCAGGACATGGCCGCCGTTGATTGTGCTGCCGTTATCCTTCATCCAGGCCGGCGGCGACCAGTAGGAGGCGATGAACTTGAGCGGCTCGCCGCTTGCGTCGGCCTTGGCCTTCATTGCTTGCAGGTATGGCGTCTGGTTGTTGGCGAAATGGTTGGGGAACTCATCGGTTGGGTAGTATTCCATTCGCAAAATTGTCAGACCCAGGTCATCTATAATCATATCAAGAAGTGCGCTGTCGTGGGCGTAGCCGCCGCCCTCACCGGCAGCACCGAAGCCGTCGATGGTCTGGTAGGTGGTTGACTCATCGATTGTAACGACCGGGTGGTTGACAGCGGATGTCTTGAAGCTCCAGAGGTCGCCTTGTTTTGTGCCGGCTGCGTTGTGCTCGTCGATTCGCCAGTAGTAGGTTGTGTCCCTGCTCAGGGCGCCGGGATTGTAAGTTGCAGCCGAAGTGCCGGTGACAAAAGGAGGCGGCGATGATGCGCCGAAATAGACGTCGTGCAGGATTGCACCGGGGCCCGGCGTCCAGGTTGGCTGAGCGTTGATGGGCGCCCTTTGTTCTGCGTCGGCGGGATACGGGTTTGTCGCCTTGCCGCTGCTGGTCGTGAACTGCCAGAGAAACCCTTTCCAGAGCAGGTCGGGATGGGTGTCGTTGACCTCGTCGATACGCCAGTAGTATGTGGTATCAAGCGGCAGGTCGTTAAGCTGATAGGATGTTTCGCTTTGCCTGCCCTTGTATATGCCGAAGGGGTTTGGGTCGGTTCTTGTCATAAAGCCGACAAAGTGCTTGTTAGTTCCGAAATAGACGTCGTGAGCGTTTGTGCCTGCTGCATAGGCGCCCGGCTTCCAGCTCAGCGTAATATCGACGGTGCCGTTGTAGAGTTCGGCGACGACGGCGCCGTCGGCTGGAGCAGGTGCGGCGGCTGTCAGGCCTGTTGTGGTAAAGCTCCATACCTGGCCTGTTATTATTCCTGACGTATCGTTGGCTTCGTCTATTCGCCAGTAGTAAGTTGTCTGTAGCAGCAGTGCGCCGGGGCTGAACTGGTTGGCATCCCGTCGGTCGATATAGACGCCGAGCGGATTTGCGATGTTGGCGTCGGCGACGGCTGACTGGTCGGTGCCGAAGTAAATGTCGTGTCCGCCGTCGGGGCTGTATGCGATGCGGGTGCCGGGCCTCCAGGAGAGAGTCGGATTGATGGGGACACCTTTTTCGGCGTTTGATGGATTAGGCCCGGCTGCCTGCGGGCCTATTGTCGAGAAGCTCCAGACAGGCCCTGCCCAGGGGCTTTGAGGATTGGCCTGGTTGACCTCGATGATTCGCCAGTAGTAGGTGCTTTCGACCGCCAGGGGTGCTCCTATGCCGGAGCAGGGGTCGGCGGGTGTAAAGCCGGCCGATTCGGCGCGGTAGTGTCCGACGACGGTGCCGAGCGGGTAGTTGAGGTTGGCGCCGTCAACCCAGGAGAAGTTGGTGTGCAGGAAGATGTGATGGCCGTTGGCGTCTTTGCCGGGGACATAATCGGCGGTGTAATCGCCCGGCGTCCAGGTTATGGTCAAGCTCGGAGAGCATCCGGTAGCCGTGTCAGCGGGGTTTGGATTGTCGGCGACGGGGGCGGCAAAGCTGTTAGCTGCCAGCGATAAAAGCATTATCAATGAAAACGAGCTGATTAACTTTGTGCACACGATACGATTCCTTTACAAAATGGTTTGAGTTTTTTTTAGACACTGATTAACACAGATTAACACCGATTCTTTTTGGATTTTTTAAGTATGTTTTGTTATGTTTTTTCATAGATTATTTTCCGTTGACGTTAGAGGCCGAAATTTTGTCCGAGGACGGCGAAATCTTTGAAATCGACGTTGTTGGTGTCGTCGAGGTCGGCGCAGTTGGGCTCGCACGGGTCCGGTATGGTGAGCCACTGGTCGGCGAGTATATCGGCATCGAGCAAGTTGATACTGCAGTCGTTGTTCAAATCACCGAGCAGGCCGAAGTTAATCCAATCGACAAGGGCGTGATATTTTGGCGCTTCGGCGATTGGCTGGTCCATATATTCGAGGACGGCCCAGGAGCCCCACTTGCTCCACCTGCCGCAGAAGCTGAAGTTGCCGCACATATCGACGCCTTCGTTATTGAGCATACAGAGGTATTCTAAGTATCGGCCATACATACGCGGGTCTCGGTTTGCGCCGGTGAGGATGTTTGTGAGGGTGTCGTCGTTTTCGGCGCCGGAGATTCCGACGAAGTGCTGGCCGGCCTCGTAGCATACGAGCTTACAGCCCTGGGTATCGGCGACGGCTTTTTGGGCGATAACACCGTCTCGAACATCGGCTATCTTTGCGGGAGCGATTGTATCCAGAATCTCATCGATGGTCGGATAGTCGGGCACATTAGGCGGCAGGTCGGCGGGCTTCCAGTTTTTGCCGAAGTACGGGGCGATGGCGAGCACGTCCGGCATCGTGTAATTGGGATTGATAGCCGGGTCGTTGAGGGCGCCGAAACGCATATTAGTAACATTGACGTTGGCGGACTGTGTAGCCATCACCTTTACCAGCCGGGAGTCATCGACGAATTCGTTCAGGAAGATTTCCCATATCTGGACCGAGCGCAGGGCAACGTATTTTTGTCCCGCAAGCCAGCGGTCACCCGGAGCCAGGCCGAGCGCCTCGCCCATATCCTGAACGTAAGTAGTTTGCGGAAATGCCCCTGCGGTATTCCAGGTTTCGTTTGAATACTCGACGTAGATTTTCAGGTTGGCGCCAACACTGTCACGCAGCAGCCGGGCCGTTTGTGTTATGTAATTGTCGTCGGCCTGGTGGGGGATGCAGAGCCAGGGGTTTTTGCCGAGCGTGTTGGCAAGCCGGACCATATATTCGAGTGCGACTCCGCTGCTTAGCGTCTGGGTGTAAGTATCGGGCGTGGTGCGGCCGGACCAGGTAGCGAGCGGCGAGGCGTTTGTTTTGGCCCAGTCCATAAATCGCAGATTGACGAACGGTTCGAGCCGTTCGAGAAACAGCGGATGGAAGGGCTGGCTTTGATACGTGGATGAAAAGCCGGGCATAATAACGCGGATGTTGCGGATGTGGTCGGCTGGGGATGATGTCAGGATTTTTATGAAGAGCGTGCCTTCGCCGCCGGGTGGGACGGTGAGCGTATATGTACCTGTACCGCCGGCGGGGTAGAAATGGCCTGCTGCCGCCCCGGAGAACTCGATTTCGCCGGCGCCTTCGAGGATGAGGTTGTAATCGCCCGCAGCGAATGCGGGCATCAGTGTGTGGACGTAATGGTCATTGCCGTCGGAGGCGGTGAAGGGCAACTGGCTGGGCCAGCCGTTAGCGTCAAGTGGTATTTCACCGGATTTTTGGCTGTCCCATTCGTAGCCGCCGACGCTTCGGGTGAGCCAGTTGCGGGCCATTTTGAAGGCATCGACGAAAACCCAGTCGGTTGACCAGTCTTCGACACCGCCGAGATTGGTTCCGACGGTCATATTCGGCTCGGGATTCGGGGCGAAGTTTGCTGTGACGGTTTTGTCTGAATCCATCGTGATTGCGCGGGGGTTGCCTAAGCCGGTAACGTCGCCGGTAAAGCCGGTGAAGTGATAGCCGGGGTCGGGAGCTGCAATGAGCCGGACAACGGTACCCTGCTCGAATGTTGTGCCGTCGGGATTCGAGGATGCGGTACCGCCTGCGCTTGAGTTCAGGGTGAGCGTATAGGTTGGCGCCGCCTGTTCGATGCTGAAGGCGGTAAGGGTGGTTTTGTGTCCGCTGTATTGTGCCTCGTATGCGTAGATGCGAAACTCGACGGGGCCTGTCAGCCCGTCGTAACCTGTCGCGGGCATAATGAAGCTGTGCTCGTGAAGGGTGTAGTCGCCCTTGCCGGTGGATGCGGTGGTGAACAGCTCGCCGCCTTCGCTGAAGCCGCCGACGCTGGTAAAGACGGCGTATTGCATAGGGGCGTGATAGTCGATTCTCTGGATGCTGAAGTTGACCTTTTTGCCGTTGAGGTCGAGCGTGCCGGCGGTCGGCTGGATGGCAAAGTAAAGGTATTCGTTGTCGGCGATTGACTCGGCGAGTGTGCTGTTGGTGGCCCCGGCGGTGACGTAGAAGGCGAAGACGTCGTTGATTCCAGCGGCCGGGTGGGCGCCGGCGCCGAGCTGGAAGCCGGAGTAGCCAAGGTTCGGGTCGATATAAGAGACCTGTGTCCAGGGGGTGTTCAGGGCGGGTTCTGTGCCGTTGAAGTCGCAGACGATGAGCGGCTGGGCCGATAACTGTGAAACGCTCAAAAGTACAAAACAAACAGCCGGGACTAAACAGATTTTACCGAGCATAACCTGTCTCTTTCTCATTCGGCTACACAAGACTTTATTTTGTTTAACCGGTGCATATTGCTCCTTCAGGCCACGGGCAGGATGCCCGTGGTACGATAATCGGTTGGCAGGGCCGGAAACGAAAATTTCCCGTGCATTTAGGCGTCTCCTTCATAGCAAATTTGCGAATGCAACAGGACGAACTTTCCGGTAAAGGCATCAGGTCGTATCAGGTGTGAATACCCTCTAATCCGCAGATGTGCAGCATTTCATCGACCCTCACCGCCGGAGCTGCCCCTGTTTTTTGTCAGGCCTATTCTTACGTTTGCCTTAATGGCTATTATAACGGACAGAAGGGCCTTTTGCAAAGATTTTTTGCCTAACTGCGTAATCAACGCCGTAGAACAGCCGATTCGAGCGGGAATTTTACCACCAGGACACGAAGGCACGAAGAAATTAAACGCAGATTGACGCAGTTTTTTGTATTGGTTTTGGGCACAGGGCTTTTACCACCAGGACGCAAAGGCACGAAGGGATTTTAGATTTTCGACTGTACTCAGCTTGACTGACTTCGCCGTTAGGCGTCCCCAAGCGGATTGCGCAAGTGCAGCTTTGACAAGCACATACGTAACTTATCATTCTGTCCGCTCTTTTTGTCATTCTGAGCGCAGCGAAGAATCTCACACCGGCAATGGGGCAAAAATCCTGTCCAATGACCAAATGCTTCGCTTCGCTCGGTATGACAATTTGGACTGGATGCTTCGCCTTCGGCTCAGGATGACCTGACCGCTCTGCTTTCCCAGTAAAGTGCGAATATATTATACAGCAGTAATCCCCGCAAAGTCAAGCAAAAAGAGGCCAAAATCCCAGAGTATGCACCCCCCCCCACCACGTGGTCAAAACCTCCCGCCAAAGGCAATATGGGCTTTCGCTTTGCCTTAATGTGGCTTTTTCGCGTTATTCAGCGGATTTGAGCCACTCGGCGGCGAAAGTGGAAAAATCAGTAAAATCGACCCGGCAGTCACCGTTCACGTCGGCAAGCAGACTCAGGCAGACCCGGTTGAATATATATGATGAGCCGGCATCGACTCCGTATTCGTTATCGTCCCGCTCGGCGCTGAAAATGGCATTACTGCCACTAACAGCAACGTATTTTCCGAAGTTATCGCCGGCTTCGCGGTCCGAACTAACCGCAATTACCTTCTCGCTCCAGCCGCTCTGTTCACGCTCAAATATGAATGCATATTCCTTCGTCGTCCCCACGACGGCGGTATTGCCGTCGATGGCAACACAATAGCCGAATTGTGCCCACTGCTCTGCAGTTGAAGCCGTGATTTTTACCGTCTCTGTCATATCGACCCAGCCGCCGGGTGGTTTTTCGAATATGTAGGCGGCGCCCCGCGTGAAATTACTGTAGGCTCCCGCTATCACGTAATCACCGCTGATTGAAACACTGCAACCGAAGTTATCTGCGTCTTTCCTGTAGGAGGAAACGAGCTTGGCAATCTGCGTCCAGTTAGGGTCACCTGTGTTACGCTTATACAGATATGCGGCGCCTGTCTCGTAACCTTCGTCGTCGTTGCCCTGCGCGCCGACCACCGCATAGTCGCCACTGATAGATACGCTGCCGCCGAAATCGGCCAGCCAGGGCGTCAAGTCGTTCGGCTCCGGGCAAGGCAGCTTGTCCTGCTCTATCCAGTTTGTTCCTTCTCGCTTGAATATATAAGCGGAGCCGTCGTTGCTATCGTAGTGAGCGCCTATTATCGCATAGTCACCGTCGATAGAAACCGCACAGCCGAATGTGTCGCTATAAGTCCCGTCCGAGGCAACCAGCTTTGCCTGCTCAGTCCAGTTGGCGTCGTTGCAGATGAACACATACACCGCTCCATTGGAATCATCATACGGCGCACCCACTATCGCATAGTCACCGCTTATCGATACTGCCGCGCCAAAGTATTCCTGATACTCGTTGTCTGAGCCGGTTAGTACCGCATCTTCAGTCCACATCCTCGCATTGCGCTTGAATATGAGAACAGGTGCGTTTGCGTCAGGTCCTCCCGTCCCGACGACGGCGTAGTCACTGCTGATTGCAACAGAACGGCCCAGGCGCTCGCTGGCTTGGCCCGGCGAATTGACAAGCTTATTCTGCTGCCACCACGTGCTCTCACCCATCGCCGCTGATACACTCACAAGACAGCACGACGAGACGAATACGCAACCTAACCACGCCCTTTTGTTGGTTAAATCGAACATAGTACGTCCTCCTGATAAAGAGCTAAACATACCTTCCTCACATAAAATTATTATATCCCTAATCAACCCGATGTCAAGAGAATTATTGCCGGATTAGGCATTGGGGTGTAGCACGATTTTTAGGCACATTTTCCTATCACAGATTCCCAAAGGTCA
>CAYMYK010000019.1:3538-22686 GCA_964394625.1 uncultured Pirellulales bacterium | reverse complement strand
GTAATCGCAGGTGATGTACGGTTCGCACTCGCAGCCGTTGACAATCATAGTGTGCTTGGGCAGGCGCGGGTTCGGCTCGATTTTGACTCTCGTGGGGAAACCGGCGCCGCCCATACCGACGATGCCGGCTTTTCTGACGGCAAGGCATATCTGCTCGGGGGAGTATTTATCGAGGAGTTCAGCGGCGTTTCGCAAGGGGACCTGCCATGTGAGCCGGGGTCTTCTTGAAGGTATATTCGGGTTAGGTTCGATGATGATTGCGTGGCTTCGTCCGAGGATGGGGTGTGACTGCAGGGCGATATTTTTGACTCTGCCGTCAATCGGCGAATGTACCGGGGCGGAGATAAAGGCATCGGAATCACCAATGAGCTGGTTCGGCTGGACGATACTTCCGGGTTTGACGGTTGGCTGGCAGGGGGCGCCCGTATGCTGGCTGAGCATAATGGCGAGCCGTCCGGCAGCGGGGCCCGGCCGGATGGGGCTTTCGGCGGTGATGTTTTTTTGCTGGGGCGGGTGCGTTCCGCCGGGGAAAGTCAAGCTGTCTGTGAGAATGGTTTTCATAACCTGTGAGGGCTGTGAGGTTTTTCGAGTTTAGCAGTTATTAGCTTTAGGGCCAGGACGAAAAGCAGGGTTACGGCCACAGCCAGCAAAAAGGCGAGGGCATTTCTGATTTCGGGTGACCGGATGAGTTTTGCGATGACGTGCAACGAGGCGGCGACGGATGCGATGAACACGGCCGCCGGCAGCAGAAAAGCCGTGAGGACACCGCTGAGGATTGAAGGGCTTTTTTTGCTGCCGAGTATTTTATAGATTTCGCTGCAGCTATTTTTATGTATGCACTGTTTACAGAGTTCCTGCCGGGTCATTGTTTTAGTTGCCCTTGTGATAAAGTCGGACTTATAATAAAATAGCCGGTGAAATACAAGCAAAAATTTTCTCTTTGAAGCTAAACATTGGTTTATCGAATGGCAAAGAAATTATTTGTTTTTATTTTGTGGTTCTGCTTGCTGCTTTGCGGCGGGTGTGCGGTGAATCCTATAACGGGAGAGGAAGAACTGATGTTTTTCCCGCAGCAGCAGGATATCAAGATTGGCGCCGGCTATGCGCCGGAGGTGGAGAAGCAATTAGGCGGTCCGGTCAAAAATGAGACGGTACAAAATTACATAGACAGTGTGGGCCAGAGAATAGCGAGGGTGAGCCACGGGCCGAATCTGGATTATCATTATGTGGCGGTGAACGACAAGCAGGTCAATGCGATGGCCCTTCCGGGCGGTTACATTTTCATAACGAAGGGGATGCTTCGCATGCTGAACAGTGAGGCACAGTTAGCGGGTATTCTGGGTCACGAGACGGTTCACGTTGTGGCAAGAGATGTCTCGAATGCGATGAGCCGTCAGATTGGAATGGAGCTGCTGCTCGGTGCCATAGCGAGCCGGACAGAATCGCAGGGTGCGGTTATGATGGCGGATTTGGCGAGTCAGATGATAGGTTTGAGGTTCAGCAGGGACGACGAGAGGACGGCGGATTTGGGTGGTATGGACTATATGGTTCGAGCGGGATACGACCCGGACGCGATGGTGGAGACGATGCAGATGCTTGAAGAGGAGCAGCAGGCCCGGCCGATAGAGTTTTTTGCGACGCACCCGTCGCCTGAGAACCGCGTAGCATATCTGAAGCAGAGGATTCAGACGCATTACTTTAACAGCCGGGAAGGTCTGACGGTGGGCAGAGCGGATTACCAGAAGTATGTTCTGGACCAGTTGGGAGACTGAAGGCAGGAATTTCTACGCGCTGCGGGGCGCAGGCAGAAGATCCGCACCACCAGACTGGCGGGGCCAAAACGTTCTGCGATATTTCACAACTCAACTTCAAGAGACAGAGTGCATTCGGCGCAGGTTTAGCACAAGCAGGGCGTCTAAATTTGCACTCGTGTTTAGCGGTGTGCGGTATTACCTGCCTTTTCTTCTTTCTTCCATCTTGCTGTAACCGCACTTTGGGCACTTGTCTTCGTATGGGCCTTCAACGGTTCCGCGGATGAAGACAGTATCACATTTTTCACACTTTATGGCGGTGAAGGCGCTCTTTTCGCCGCACTTTTGGCATGTCATTGCCGGTATGTTTGCAATACCAGGAATCGCGTTTCCTTTGATCAACTCGAGGTACTCTTTTTGTGTGATTTGATATTCTGCGCCGCAATCGGGGTTATTGCACTTAACCCATATCAAGGTGCTGCCTCTTAGGGCAGAACCGCCGCCCGAACGAGTTTTCCAGGTGATTATGCCGGCGGCGGCCAGAAAGACGACAACGAGCACAATCATAAGGACTTTTTTTGGGCCTTCTTCCATTTGGTAATCTCCAAAATAACAAGCCAATCTTAGTTACAACCAAGCATTAGGATAGTGAAAGTGGGGCGGTTTGTCAAATTGATATTAAGATTTTGTTCAGGGTGCGACGCGGGTCATTTTTAGTATTCTTTCGGGTTCTTCGGGCATTGCCGTACGAGCGGAGAGGTATGCGGATTCGATGACGGCCATATTGTTCAGATGGGCTTTTGCGGGGCCGAGGAGCTTGTTATTATCGGGCGCCGTTATTGCGAGGGCGAAGTTAGTCAACTGTTTTTTGACCGATGCGGAGAGGTTGCGGGCGGTGCGTGTGCGCTTCAGCGGTTTTCCGAGTAAATCGGTGACGGCAAAAAAATCGTCTGAAAAGGTGAGGATTTTTTCCTTTGTGTAGAGGGTTATTTCGTGACGGGCGGGGCCTATTGTTTTATTTGCGATGAGGTTTGCGATGAGTGTGTCGGCGAATTTCATATTGACAACGACAGTGTCTTCGGTGCGGTAGAGCCGCTGCTGTCTGTCGGCGGCGGTATTGGTATTGAGCGCATAGACCTGTTGAGCGGCGCCGAAGTTTTCATTGATTAGGTCGATGATTTCGTATGCATCGTACAGCAGGACGCCGCCGCCTGCGAGCTTTTGGTCGGCCTGCCAGTCGGGGTGATTCAGGCCGCCGACATTGCACAAAGCATCGATGAGAAATACGTTTTTGATTTGCCCGTCGGATGCGAGCCGCGGGAGGTTTGCAAATCCGCCGGTGAATCGCAGCGAGTTTGCGACGGCGAATTTTACGCCGAGTTCATTGGCGAGCCGGACAAGCTCGGCGGCCTCGGCGAAGTTCCTGGCTAAGGGTGGAAGTTTTAGAATATTGAAATTCTTTTTGACGGCGGCTTTGAGGTTTTCGACGCAGGTGTGTATTGGTGCGGCGACGAGCAGGCAGTCGAATTGGTTTTGAATAATGAGCCGGCGGTAGTCGTCGTAAGGCGCGCATTTGTATTGTTCGGCTATTTTTTCGGCGAGGTTAGTGTCGGTGTCGGCGACGGCGAGTATGTTAAGGTTTTCGATTTGACGGGCGGCTTCGAGGAGCAGCAGGCCGTTCGTATCGAGGCCGAGGACGGCGGTTTTTAGTTTTGGCTCGTTCATATTCGGATTCAGATACGTCTTGTTAGTAACGAGGATTCGAAGTCATCTTTAAGCGCCTCAGCGACTTTTTTTTCATCTTTCACGACCAGAATTCGCATCCACACAGCTCCTTTCGCCGGCAGATTGTTCAGTGATTGTTTTTGTTCGGGATGATGAAGTGGTCGGGGACGGGAAACTGTGAGCAGAGGAGCAGGACGTCTTTTGCGACCTGTTCGATTACCGTTTCGTTGTCGATATTTTCGGCGACTTTTTTAATGAAGGCGGCGATATGGCGGGCCTGCTCTTCTTTCATTCCGCGAGTGGTGACAGCGGGTGTGCCGAGCCGCAGGCCGCTGGGGTTGAACGGCGGGGCCGGGTCGTTCGGGACGGTGTTGTAATTGGTAACGATTCTTGCCCTGTCGAGGGCCTTTGCGAGTTTTTTACCCGGGATGCCTTTGTTTCGCAGGTCGATGAGAATAAGGTGGTTGTCGGTACCGCCTGAGACGAGGTCGAAGCCGAATTCGAGCAGTTTTTCGGCGAGCGCTTTTGCGTTTTTGACGATTTGCTCAGCGTAGGTGGTGAATTCTGGGGTATCTGCTTCGGCCAAAGCCACTGCGATGGCGGTGAGCGTGTGCATGTGCGGGCCTCCCTGGAGGCCTGGGAAGACGGATTTATCGACCTTGTCGGCGTATTCGGCTTTGCAGAGGAGCATACCGCCACGGGGGCCTCTGAGGGTTTTGTGTGTGGTGGTGGAGACTATGTCGGCGTATGGGACGGGGCTTGGGTGGCAGCCGGCGACGACGAGGCCGGCGATATGAGCGATGTCGCTTACGTGGTAGGCGCCGACTTCTTTTGCGATGTCGCCGAATGCCTCGAAATCGATTTGTCTCGGGTAGGCGGTGCAGCCGGAGATGATGATTTTAGGTCTGTGTTTTTTTGCGAGCTCTCTTATCCGGTCGTAGTCGAACCTTCCGGTGTCGGTGTTGACGGTGTACTGGACGGAGTTGAAAATTTTACCGGTGATAGAGACTTTCCAGCCGTGGGTGAGGTGTCCGCCGTGGGGCAGGGCGAGTCCCATAATGGTATCGCCCGGCTTTGCCAGAGCCAGGTAGGCGGCGAGGTTGGCGACCGAGCCGGAGTAGGGCTGGACGTTGGCGTGGTCGGCTTTGAAGAGTTTTTTTGCCCTCTGGCGTGCGACCGTTTCGATGAGGTCGGTGACCTGCTGGCCTTCGTAGTACCTTTTGCCTGGATAGCCCTCTGCGTATTTGTTTGTCAGGCAGCTTCCGCTGGCCAACATAACGGCCTTTGAGACGTAGTTTTCGGATGGTATAAGGCGGATGCAGCCGCTCTGGCGGGCCGCTTCCTGGCGGAGCAGCTCGTAGATTTCGGGGTCATACTGTTCGAGAGCGGTAATCATATTAAGTTCTCCGTAAATGGTTTCCTGTTATGGTGTGGTTTATAGCAAATTCGGCGGTGCGATACAAGGATTTATTCGTTGACAGGTTTTGGCCGAAGATTAGAATCTATAAGTTTGAGCCTTTTAAGAAAGTGATTTATCGGTAGATGCCCCGGGCATCCCAAGGACAAGTCAATGCCAGAGGAAGATAACGGAAAAACCGATAAGGCCAAGGCGTTTTTTAAGCGTGCCGAGCAGGTTGCGCACGGCGAGAACTTCGACTATGCCATCGATATGTACCTCGAGGGGATACGGTGCAGTCCGGATGCGCTTGAGGACGGCCACATACCGCTTCGCAAGCTTTCGTTGATACGTCAGGGCAAGGGCGGCAAGAAGCCGTCGATGAGGGAAAAAATCAAGTTTTCCCGGGGCAAGACGCCGGTCGAGAAGATGGTTAATGCGGAATATCTTCTGGCGAAGGAGCCCGATAATCTGTCATATGCAGAGATGCTGCTGAAGGCGGCGGTCGAGGCAGGTTTTAAGCGGACGGCAAAGTGGATGGCGGATTTGTTATTCGGCGCCAACAATGCATCGGAAAATCCGTCCTTTCATAGTTATATGCTTTTGAAGGACAGCTATGCGGCGATTGGCGAGTGGGACAGGGCGGTGGCGGCCTGCCAGCATGCACAGAAGCTAAGGCCCGGCGACGAGGAACTGCTAGAGGAGGTGCAGCGGCTCTCGGCGGAACTGACGGTGGCAAGGGGAAAGTACGACCAGCAAGGCGATTTCACAAAGGCGATTAAGGACCGCAAGCAACAGGAGAAGCTGCAGTCGCAGGAGAGCGTGGTTAAGACTGAGGATTATCGAGCTTCTGCTGCTGTGGCGGCGAGAAAGGTGTACGAGGCCGAGCCGGAACTGACGAGGAATATATTCAATCTGACGTCGGCGCTAGCGGATTTGCGGACCGACGAGGCCGAGAACGAGGCGATAGAGCTGCTTGAGGATGCGTACGAGAAGAAGCAGGATTTCAGCTTCAAGGAACGTGCCGGCGTGACGCGGATTGGACAGCTTAAGCGAAAGATACGAATGGCAAAGAAGGCGATTGAGGCCGAAAACTCCGATGAAAATGCTCAGGCGGAGATTGAGGGGCTTCAGTCGCGGCTGGATGAGGTCGAGCTCGAGCACTATGGGCTGTGTGTGCAGAATTATCCGACAAATCTGCGGTTCAAGTATGAATACGCTATTCGGCTGCTGGATAGAGGGCGGTATGATGAGGCGATACCGCTGCTGCAGGAGGCCCAGCGGGACCCAAGGCACAAGATAGCGGCTTTGAGCAAGGTCGGCTTGTGCTTCTTTTTGAAGGGATGGTATGCGGACGCTGTGGATGTTTTTACGCATACTCTGGATGAAGTGGAAATAAAAGATAACGACACGGCGAAGGAATTGCGGTATAATCTTGCCCGTGCCTACGAAGAGCAGGGTGATAAGGCCAAGGCCCTGGATGTATTTCGCAAGATTGCCCAGCTTGACTTTGGCTATAAGGACGTATCCGAGCGGGTGAACAAACTGAGGCAGCAGGCGCAGTGAGGCGGTTTTTCAGCGCCTCTGCAGTAGTTGTATAAGCCGGCAATCAGAGATTGGAAATGGCAGATATCAAGACAAAAGAAAGTCCTTTTTCACCCGGCAGGCCGGTGCAGCCGGAGTATTTCGTTGCTCGAATTAAGGAAATACAAAGGTTAGAGCGAGCCGTTAAGCAGGTGATTTCAGGTAGAAATGAGAATATCTTTATTACAGGACAGCGAGGCATCGGAAAAAGCTCCCTTGCCGGGTTCATAAAATACCTCGCAGAAAAGGAATATGGCCTGATTGGAAGCCACTGCTTTTTGGGCGGTGTCGGAAGTGTTGAAGAGGCAATGGGTGTTGTTTTCGAAAAACTTCTACAAGACTGTATTGATAAATCCCTCTTCGACAGATTACGGGGGATATTCGATAGTTATATAGAAGGCGTAACTCTTTTTAATGTTGGGGTTCAATTTACCAAGAACAAGGGCAAATTAATGACGTTGGTGGACAATTTTTTACCGGCATTGCGAAAGGTATATGACGAAGCCAGGAAAAACGGCAGGAAAGGCCTAATCCTTATCTTGGACGACCTCAATGGTATCAGCGATGTACCGCAATTTTCTCAGTTCCTGAAAAGTCGTGTTGATGAGCTGGCAAGTTCCGGCAGGCCGCTGCCGATTTTTCTGATTCTTGTTGGACTGCCTGAAAGAAGGGAACAGTTAATAAAACACCAGCCATCGGTCGCCAGGATTTTCGATGTTATAGATTTACCCTCAATGAGTAACAGTGAATCCGAAGATTTTTTTAATAATATGTTTAACGGGCAAAATATTACGGTCAACGGTGAAGCACTTTCTCTGATGGTGGGATTATCAGGTGGTCTGCCTATGCTAATGCACGAGATGGGTGACGCTGTTTTCTGGAAAAACGATGACAACCGTATTAGCGAAAAAGATGCTATAGAGGGAGTAACGGAAGCTGCGCAAGTCGTGGGTAGAAAGTACATAGACCATCAAGTATCCAAAATACTGAGGAGCAAGACATACACCTCGATTCTACGCACCATACATAAGAAGGCCCCGTTGGGGGGTATGTTTAACCGGCAACAGATTCTCGAGGCGCTTCCTTCAACCGAACAGAATAACTTTGATAACTTTTTGCAGAGAGCCAGGAGACTCGGAATAATCCGGATGATGGGAACACGTGGCGAGTACAAGTTTGTTAATCCCCTGCATCAGTTGTATGCGTGGAGTGAAGCCAGGAACAAAGGAAAGTAATAAATTCTGAGAAAGATGTTTTTAGGAGAATGCAGTGGCACATTCGTTATCGGCAAAGAAAAGGATAAAGCAGAATGCGAAACGGCGTACGATAAATCGTGCGAGGAAGAGTCAGGTCAAGACGCAGACCAAGCGTTTTGAGGAGGCACTCAAAGCCGGCGACGTGGAGCAGGCCGGCGAGCAGTATCGGCTTGTCGCCAAGAAGCTGGACAAGACGGCCTCGAGAAGTACGATGCACAAGCGGACGGCGGCGAGGAAGAAATCCCGTCTCGCCAAAAAGCTCAACGCTTTGAAGGCGAAAAAGGCGTAGGGTCGTATCTCGTATCTCGTATCTCGTTAGGAATAAAGTGGGTTGCGAGGTGCGTTTGACTTGATTGTTGAAAACCGAGTCGCCCAGTCGATGTAAAGATGGCTGGGCGTATTGCTTTTGAGAAGAAACGGATGCAGGAAGTTTTCAAGGACAGGATAGTTCAATTTTTGAGGCATTCGGATTACGCGCCGGTGAAGCTTTCGCAGTTGGCTAAGCAGATGGGTGTCGGTCCGGCTGATTATGCGGAATTCAAGCGGGCATTTGACGAGCTTCGCCGGGCCGGTCAGGTTGTGCTGGCCGAGCGGAATTTAGTGGGACTGCCTGCGATGTCGGGCAGTGTGATAGGGACATTTCGCGGCAATGCCAGGGGCTTCGGGTTTGTTGTACCTCTCGAGCCGAACGCCCACGGTGATTTGTTTATCCCGCCGAATGCCACGATGGACGCGATGACCGGCGACGTTGTTGTGGCCAAGGTGGTAAAGAAGGGCAGACGTGCGGGGCAGATGCGCATTGCGGGCAGGGTGGCGGATATACTGGAGCGCGGGCAGAACCGGTTTGTGGGGACGCTGTTAAACAAGGCGGAGGGATGGATTGTCCAGCCGGACGGGAAGGGATTTGTCGAGCCGATAAGCGTTGACGACGTGCGGGCGAAAAACGCCAAAGAGAAAGACAAGGTGGTAGTTGAGATAATGTCGTATCCAACGGAGCGGCATCTGGCGCGGGGGGTTATAGTCGAGGTGTTAGGCAAAGCGGGACAGTATGAAAGCGAGATAAGTTCGATAATACAACAGTTTCATTTGCCGCGTGAGTTCGACGACGCCTGCATTTATCAGGCGCACAAGGCGGCGACAGAGTTCGGGCCGGAGGAAACGGACGGCAGGGACAATATCACCGGCAAGGTGATAGTTACGATAGACCCGCCTGACGCGAAGGACTTTGACGATGCGATAAGCGTAGAGAGAGACGAGGACGGCAATTGGATTTTAGGGGTTCATATAGCGGACGTAAGCTGTTTTGTCGAGGCGGGGACGGCTCTGGATTTGGAGGCGAGGGAGCGGGGCAACAGCGCATATCTGCCGGGCAGGGTCATACCGATGCTTCCGGAGATGCTGAGCAACGGCGTGTGCAGTTTGCAGCCGGAGCAGCCCAGATTCGTCAAGAGCGCGTATATTACCTATGACAACAACGGCAATGTGGTTGGCCGGCGGTACGCAAACAGTGTTATCCGCTCGACGCAGCGGCTTACCTATCAGCAGGTCGAGCGCGTGCTGAAGGGACATACGAAGGGGGTCAAGCCGGAGGTGCTGGGTCTTCTCAAGGATATGGATACTCTGGCGAAAATAATCGAAAGAAGGCGCCAGAAGGCAGGGATGCTTCATCTGGATTTGCCGGAGACGGAGCTGATACTGGATGATGCGGGGCGCGTTGTGGATGCCGAGCCGGCGGACGACAGCTATCCGCATACGATAATCGAGATGTTTATGGTGGAGGCGAACGAGGCGGTGGCGAGCTTGCTGGACCGTTTGAACGTGCCTTTTATGCGTCGGATTCATCCCGACCCGGACAGTTTGAGTATGCAGAACCTGTCGCTGCTTGTCAGGTCGCTGGGTTTGAGCTTGCCGAAGCTGCCCGACCGCAAGGCGATTCAACAATTGTTAGACGGCGTCAAGGGTAGTGACAGCTCGCTCGCGATAAACCTGGTTGTGCTGCGGAGTTTCGAGCGGGCGGTATATTCGCCGCTTCATATCGGTCATTTTGCACTTGCGTCGAAGTTGTATTGTCACTTTACCAGTCCGATACGGCGGTATGCGGATTTGCTGGTTCACCGGGTTCTGGATTGTCATCTTCGGGGAACACTTGATACGGCGTCGATGGAGAAGGTCCCCGATGCGCAGGACTTGACGGAGACAGGCAAGCACATCACGTTTACGGAGCAGCGGGCGGAGGATGCGGAGCGAGAGCTGAAGACGGTTTTGATATTGCAGATGTTAGAAAAACATATCGGCGCCGAGCTTGACTGCGTTGTGACGGGTTTGACGAATTTCGGGGTATTTGTTCAGTGCCGCAAACTTGGAATAGAAGGTCTTGTTCAAACGGCGGATTTAGGACCTGACGTATGGAAATACAGTCATAAGGCCGGCTGTATAACAGGCAGGCACTCGGGACAGATTATCACGCTGGGTCAGCCGATGAAGGTCAAGATAGTGTCGGTGAACGTCCCGGCGCGGCAGTTGAGCGTGGCGCCGGTGGAGCCGTTAGTAGATGCTATAATCAGAAAAGGCAGGAGCAAAACGCGAAAACGGCACAGCAGCCGGCGTGTCGGCAAGCGAGGCGGAAGGAGAAAGTGAGGGGCGGGTTTCCTGAGAACATAGAAGGTTGTGTGAGGGAAGCAAAAAGGGAAATTTCGGAATTTTCTGGACAAGGCGCTAGCCGGGCTGTATGTTTATAATGTTCAGTAGCTGAACAGATGTTCGATGATAGTCAATTTTGACATTGCTCTTTGTTTGACGCTCCCTGGCATCGGCAGCGCCGATAGCCGCGGCTAGATATACACATACAAACAGGCGAAAGAGTTGAGAGCGGTTCCTTTGGGGACAGCATCGAACGGAAAAGCCATAAAAGATATCCCTAAGGGGCAAATTATGACCGAGGACAACTTTGCCGCCGATACCGCCACCCTGGTGTACCGGCTGAGGAGAATGCAGGATTCGCTGTTAGAGCCGGAACATTGAAAGGGAAAAACTGAATATGAAAGCTGTTGTCGTCAACGCCCCGATGGATTTCGAAATCAAAGATGTTCCTGTCCCCCAATGCGATGAACAAGGCCTTATTATCAAAGTTTTGGCCTGCGGGCTGTGCGGCTCGGACCTTAGGACGTTAAGAAGCGGGCACCGCAAGGTGAAGCTGCCCTGGATAATCGGGCATGAAATCAGCGGTATGGTGGAACAGACAGGACGGACTTACAGTGGAGAATTTAAGGAGGGTGATATGCTGTCGGTTGCTCCTCTTGTTTTCTGTGGTAAATGTGAGTTCTGTCTGGAACAGCGATACGAGCTGTGTGAGAATTACCTTGAAATTGCACAGGCCTGGCCCGGGGGCTTTGCCGAATATATGGCTGTGCCCGCCGAGGCGCTGAAGCTGGGAACCATAAGAGCCGTACCCGAGAATCTCGACCCTGCTGTTGCGGCAATTGCCGAGCCGATTTCATCCTGTATTCACGCGCAGGAAAAAGGAGGGGTTGCGAAGGGCGACACAGTTGTGGTAATTG
Organism: uncultured Pirellulales bacterium; assembly: GCA_964394625.1. Classification (GTDB taxonomy): domain Bacteria; phylum Planctomycetota; class Phycisphaerae; order Sedimentisphaerales; family Anaerobacaceae; genus JAUVYV01. Next base: position 11,417 of record CAYMYK010000019.1, on the reverse strand, counting down.
GGACCGGGCCTATCGGCTGTACCCACGTCGAGCTTGCCAGGGCGAACGGCGCAAAAAGGATAATCGCCGCCGACATCAGCGAATCGCGTCTGCGGTTTTGTGGAGCATTTGAGCCGGACCATTTGATTAACGCAGCCGAGGCCGACCTTGTCGAGGAGGTTAAACGGCTGACCGACGGCAGGGGCGCCGAGGTTGTCATCACGGCGAACCCGGTTCCGTCAACCCAGGTAGAGGCGGTTGAAATGGCCAAAAAGGCAGGGCGTATTTTAATTTTTGGCGGTCTGCCCGCCGACAATTGCCGCCCGGCGATAGATATGAATCTTGTTCATTACAATGCCCTGCACATAATCGGGACGACCATATTCGCTCCGCGCCACCACGAAATGGCGATAAAGTTGCTCGCAGAAGGCAAGATTCGCGGAGAAAAACTTATTTCTCACAAATTTGACCTTTCCCGGTTTCGTGAGGGAGCAATGATGGCCCTGGAAGGCAAGGTTCTGAAAGCGGTGTTCCTGCCATAATGTAAGGATAGATAGAGGATGAAGGATAATTCAAGACAGGTGCCTTTTGCCGTTGAACAAATCGCGCAAATATGTCTGGTTGTAGAAGACCTTGACCGGACGGTAGAGAACTTCTGGAAGATTTTCGGGGTAGGGCCCTGGCATTTTTACACCTATGGTCGTCCCCTGGTCAAGCGTATGACACGTCACGGCAAAGCTTGCGAATACAGGATGCGGGTTGCCTTAGCCAATATCGGTGCGATGCGGATTGAACTGATTGAGCCGCTCGAAGGGGATACGGTTTATGCCGAGTTTGTCGAGAAGCACGGCTATGGGGTCCACCATCTCGGCATCCTGACGGATAATATGGCCCAGGTCGTAAAAAGGGCCGAAGCCGCCGGCTTTGAGATGACTATGGACGGCGCCGGTTTCGGTCCCGATGACGACGGCCATTATGCCTACCTTGATACGGAGGACAAAATCGGCACTACACTGGAGTTGATTGAAAGACCCAGGCGCAGGAACCCGCCCGAGAAGATATATCCGCCGCCCGAAAAAAACGAGCCGGATATTACTAATGATACTTAACTCTACCTTTTTTGGAGGATATACGATGGACAGGAAGACGACGTTCGGCGTGATTGTGTCAACCAGAGGATTCTTTCCCGCCTCACTTGCCGTGCAGGGGAGAAGACAAATCCTCAAAAAGCTGGGCAAGATGGGTTTCGACTACGTTATCACCGCCGAAAAGGCGACACCAAACGGCGCCATAGAGACGTTGAGCGATGCAGAAAAGTGCGCAAAAATGTTCGGCAAAAATCGCGATAAGATTGACGGCGTCATTGTTGTCCTGCCGAACTTCGGCGATGAGCAGGGCGTTGTGCAGGCGATAGATTTGGCCGGGCTTGACGTGCCCGTACTGGTCCAGGCCTGTGACGACGAGCTCGACAAACTCGACCTCGCCCACAGGCGGGATTCCTTCTGCGGCAAGCTCTCGGTCTGTAACAATTTGTATCAGCACAATATCAGGTTCACCAATACCGCGCTGCACAGTTGTCCGATTGACAGCAGGCAGTTTACGGAGGATATCGACTATTTTGCCCGCGTTTGCAGGGTTGTAAAGGGGCTTAAGAGCGCCCGGCTGGGTGCAATCGGTCAGAGGCCTGACCCGTTCAACACCGTCAGATTTTCTGAAAAGCTTCTGCAGGCGTCCGGCATAACGGTATCCGTGGTTGACCTGTCTGAGATTATTTTTGCCGCCCTGAAGATGAAGGATGATACAAAGCAAGTGAAGGACAAAATTGCCGAGATTAAAAGATACGGCAGAGTTGACGCTTCCATAAAGCGTGAGAACATTGTCAAAGTCGCCAAACTCTGTCTGATAATAGAGAAGTGGGTCGAACAGAACCGCTGTGACGCCACGGCGATACAATGCTGGAGCTCGATACAATTGAATTACGGCTGCGCCACCTGCCTTGCTATGAGCATGATGGGCGAGAAGGGCAGGCCGAGCGCCTGCGAGACCGACATTATGGGGGCGCTGACGATGTACGCATTGTACCTTGCATCGGGCACACCATCCGGCTATCTCGACTGGAACAACAACTATGCCGACGACAGGGACAAGTGCCTGTGTACCCACTGCTCAAACTATCCGAAGAGCTTCATCGGCAGAAAGCCCGAAATCTCAAACCTCGACGTCATAGGGGCGAGCTTGGGCGCCGACAGGTGCTTCGGCGCCGTAAAAGGTAGAGTTGCGCCCGGTGCGATGACTTATGCAAAGATATCGACCGACGATGCAAGTGGCATCATCAAGGCATACCTGGGCGAAGGCGAGTTCACCGACGACCCCGCTGAGATTCACGGCGGCGTCGCCGTGTGCAAGGTTGCCGGCCTACAGAAGTTGATGGATTACATCTGCCAAAACGGCTTCGAGCATCACGTGGCGATGAGCCGTTCAAAATCTGCGAAGGTACTCGAAGAGGCGTTGGGCAAGTATCTCGGCTGGCAGGTTTACAGACACAGGGCATAAGAACCTTTAGATGCGAAAGAAGGTAATAAAATGAGACCTTTTAAGTTCAGTTACTTCCAGCTCACGTTCGGCCAGGAGGAGGCCTACCTGCATCCTGAGAAAACTTACGAGCGCCTGAAGAAGTTCGGCTACGACGCCATTGAGATTACCCCGCCGAAGGGACGCTACGGTCTTGGGGTCAAGATGGCCGACTACCTGCAAACGCACACGAAGCTAAAGGCCGAGTTCGGCCTTGAGGTTTCCTGTATCAACGAGTGCTGGGGCGAAATGTGGGACCCCTATTCACCGGAGTATAAAACGCTCACCGAGGAAAAGACCGCCGAGTTAGCGGTCTCAGAGACCAAGACGTCCGTCGATTTTGCCGCCGGGCTGGACTGTCCCGCTGTTACCGTAGCCGTGGCCATCCACGATGATATAACAGCCGAAAATGTGAAGGAATGCACCGCAATTGCCGTCAATGCCCTTCAACGAATGGCGGACTATGCCAGGCAAAAGAATATCAAACTCGTTTTCGAGGCGACAAACCACCTCGAAATGGGCAAGTTCGTAAATACCGTTGCAAATCACAAACGGCTTATCGAGATGACCGGCAGGGACAATATCGGTATTCAAATTGACTTCTTCCACGCCAACTTTGAAGAGCTTAATCCTTACGAAGCGGTAATGGATGCCCATCCCTTGCTGTGGCACATGCATTTCAGGGACTCAAATTCCCTTACGCCGGGTTATGGCAATGTGGATTTCAAGGCGGTAATGCGGGCTATGAAGAAAATCGATTATGACGGTTACTGCACAATCGAAAGCGCGCCTATGATTCCCGATTCCGATACTGCCGCGAAGGACGGTATCAATTATCTGAAATTCCTCGAACGAATTGCGGAGTACCAGTTGAGTCCTGAGTTTCCCAACGGCTTCGAGGTAAAACAATAACCCTGCTCGTTGAACAGGCCCTGCGTAATGAGCAGAGAGAACGACATTAAACACAACCTGATGGTGAACGCCGCCCGGCTTTACTATCTCAAGAGAATGACCCACCTGCAGATTGCTCATAAACTGTGCCTTTCGCGAGTCAAGGTGACACGCCTTTTGAAAGAGGCAGTCGAGAGGAAAATTGTACAGTTCAAGATTCAAGACCCCATTGTACATACACTCGAGCTTCAGGATGAAATGGAGAATAAGTTCGGCCTCGGCAAGGTTGTCATTGCCCCTTCGGCGGATACCGAGTCCGGGAATTATGACACGCTCGGGGCCTATGCCGCCGATTTTTTGATGAGCAATCTGAAAGACAATCTCACAATAGGCCTGAGCTGGGGCAGGACGCTTAATGCTATGGTGCCGTATTTGAGGCACAGCCCTAAGAAGAATGTCAATGTTGTCAGCGTCAACGGCGGGCTTGCGGCAAATGCCAATCAGCCGAATCCGTACGATGTTACAACCTCCGTTGCGGAAAAAATTGGCGCTACACCTCACTATCTTCTCGTGCCGGCTATCGTGGAAAGTGTAAAAGTCAAACGGCTTCTCTTGAAGGAGAAAAATGCCAGGGAAATAACGCACTGGTGGAGCAAAATCGAGTTTTGTATGATGAGCATCGGAGTGCTGTCGGAGCGAACCGGGATTTTCTACTCGTTTGAAGAGCCGATAAGCGAAGTAAAGCGGGCAAAAGCACTCGGTGGTGTCGGGGATATGATTGCGCTGCCTTTTGATAGAAACGGCGGCTTTCTCAAAACCAACTTTACCGAGAGGACTATTACCATCGATTTGCAGCTTCTGAAAAAAATCCCGTTTGTTGTCGGTGTTGCCGGGGGCAGAAAGAAAGCCGACAGCATACTCGGCGCACTGAAAACCGGTATTCTGAATGTACTCATAACAGACGAGAAGTGTGCCAGGCAAGTCCTTGCGCTGGAGAAAAGACAAATCGAAAAAATGTGACGGGAGAGTTGGATGCAAAAACTCTCGAACAGGGAAAAATTGGTTACGGTCTGGGCGATGCCGATGATGCATCATCTACAGCATTTGTGCCCGCCTGAGACCTGTCATCAAATACTCAAGCCGGCCGGCTTTCAAACGTTGATTCGCCAAAGGTATGGCGTTTGTGAGAATCAAATGCTATAATTCCCGTATGGGTCTGCTTTCGAGACAAGTGCCTTTTTAGGGGGTATTTTACCCGCCGGCAGACGCACTTTCATATAATCAGTTTGAGTACGTTAAGGCGACTGTGAACAATAAGGCAGGGGGTAAGATATTGGCGGGCGCAGGCGGAGAAAGGAAAAATAGCGGCTTATTTGTGGGTCTGATTATCGCTGCTGCGGCTGTCGCGGCGGTTGTGGCCTTGGTGCGTTTTGACGTTCGCGGCGAAAAGCAAAGCGGGCTGAGCAGTGAATTTGTCTATGACACTACCGGGCTTGGCGAGTTTGACCCGGCTCTTATTCTTTACAAGGAATCGACTGAGCCGATAAGTACCGGCTTCAATCAATCACGCGGTATAGCCGTCGGGCCCGAGGGCGATATTTTTGTAGCCGGCGACAAAGCCATTGGTGTTTTTAAGCCCGGCGGCGTGAGAACGAACGAGATAGCATTAACCGGTGAGCCGCTGTGTGTGACTGCTGCCGACGACGGCAGGGTGTATGTGGGGATGAGGGACCATATTGAGGTGTTCGACAGCCGGTTGAAACGTGCCGCCGTCTGGGCCGGCCTTGGCGACAGGGCGGTTTTGACAAGCATCGCTGTCGATAAAAACGATGTGTTCGCAGCGGACGCGGGCAACAGGATTGTGCTGCATTACGATACCTCTGGTAAGCTCATAAATAAGATAGGCCGAAAGGACCCTGAGAGAAATATTCCGGGCTTTGTTATTCCAAGCGCTTACTTTGACGTTGCTGTGGGTCCTGACGGGCTTTTGAGAGTGGCTGATACGGGCCGGCGTGCTATCGAGGCATATACGTTTGACGGGGACCTCGAGTTTTCGTGGGGCGAGTTTTCGATGGGGATAGAGGGTTTTTGCGGCTGCTGCAACCCGGCGAATTTTACAATGCTGCCGGACGGCAGTTTCGTCACAAGCGAAAAGGGGCTGATTAGGGTAAAAATTTATGACCCGGAGGGTAAATTTGTAGCGGTGGTGGCCGGGCCGCAGCAACTTATGCAGACAGGTATCGATAAGCTCGGCGTGTTCTCCTCTGAGTGTGCGATGAGAGGTTTTGACGTCGCGGTCGATGCAAATGGCCGGGTTCTCGTGCTGGATACGATTAAAAATGCTATACGGATATTCACAAGGAAAAAGGTCGATTTATGAATCCGGTTTTGCGAAAAAGGGCAAGCAGAAGAGAGTTTTTTGCATCTCTCGGCAGGTCGGCGGCGCTGGCTGTAATCGCTGCGGGCTGCGCTTTAGCCGGCTTGAAAAGGTGCAAAGCCATCAGGCAGGGCGGCTATATTAACAAGGGCATTTGCGGCGGCTGTGAATACTTCGAGGATTGTACGATAGGGCAGGCCCTTTTTGCCAAATCGGTATTGCCGGAAGGTGATAATGACACAAAACGACAGCGAAAAGGAAATTGACAGAAGAGATTTTCTAAAAACCGGGCTTCGCGGTGCGTGCCTTGCCGGTCTTGCAGGTGCAGCGGCGGTGGGGCTGAGCCGGGCGGGCGGGGAGGATATGGTCTGGCAGATTGACCCGGAGGTGTGCGTGGCGTGCGGCAACTGCGCGACGCACTGCGTGCTGGAGGTCTCGGCGGTGAAATGCGTTCACGCCTTTGCGATATGCGGCTACTGCGATTTGTGTTCGGGTTATCTCAATACCAACCCCAGGGCGCTCGACAGCGGCGCCGAGAACGAGCAGTGTCCGACCGGGGCCGTCAAGCGCAAGTTCGTAGAGGACCCATATTATCAATATACGATTGACGAAGCGCTGTGCATCGGCTGCGGCAAGTGTGTGAAGGGCTGTAACGCATTCGGCAACGGCTCGCTGTACCTTCAGGTGCGTCACGACCGGTGTCTGAACTGCAACGAGTGCTCGATAGCGGCGGCGTGCCCTTCGGGCGCCTTCAAGAGAGTTCCGGCGTCGAGACCCTATTTGATTAAGCAAAAGGCAAGCCACAGCTGATGATGCGCAGGCGGCTGATATTATCGATTTTTTTTGTGCTGTTTGGCTGTTTGGCTGCGTCCGCAGTGGAGCGTTTTCCGCCGCCCGAGTTTGAAAGCGGCTATCAACTGCCGAGTCCGACCACGCCGCCGCCGAGGGCCGACTTATTCGAGTACATTGATGTGGCCGTGCTGTTTTTGGCGCTGGCGGCGTCATCCTGGTTTGTTCACAAAAAGCGCAGCCGGCCGGCCATATTCGCTTTGATGTTATTTTCCCTGGCATATTTCGGGTTTTACCGCAGGGGCTGTATCTGCCCGGTGGGGGCGATTCAGAACGCTGCTTTGGCAGTTTTCGACAGTACATATACCGTGCCGGTTACGGTTATTTTGTTTTTAGTGCTCCCTCTTGTTTTCACGTTGTTTTTCGGCAGGACTTTTTGTGCGGCTGTGTGCCCTTTAGGGGCGATTCAGGATTTGTTCGTGTTAAGACCCGTTGCGGTACCTGACTGGCTTGAAAGCTCACTTCGCTTGCTTGCGTATTTATACTTAGGGCTTGGTGTCCTTTTTGCGGCGACGGGAAGCGCCTTTGTGATATGCAGGTACGACCCGTTTGTCGCATTTTTCAGGATAAGCGGCAGTTTCAATATGATAGTTGTCGGTATATGTCTGCTTATAATCGGTATTTTCGTTGCACGTCCCTACTGCCGGTTTTTGTGTCCCTATGGTGTGATTCTCAGGCAGCTTTCTCGGATTTCAAAGTGGCGGGTGACTATTACGCCGGACGAGTGTATCAGTTGCCGGCTGTGCGAGGACGCCTGCCCTTTCGGTGCGATTCGAGTCCCGACCGCTGACTGGGCCGCCGAGGATTACAGTGTTGGCAGGGGCCGGCTGGCGATTTTGCTTGTCGCTCTGCCGCTGCTGATATTCTTTGGCAGCTGGTCGGCATCGCGGGCGAGCGGGTGGATGGCACGTGTGCATTCGACGGTTCGATTAGCCGACAGGATTTACCTCGAGGAAACAGGCAGGGTGAGCGACACAACCGACGCCAGCGCGGCATTCAGGGCTACCGGCCGGCAAATCAAAGACCTTTACGCCGAGGCCGGCGGCATCGAGGACAGAGTCAGGACCGGCAGTTGGATTCTCGGCTGTTTTATGGGTTTGTTAGCCGGGCTAAAGCTAATCGCACATTCGATAAGGCGCACGAGAACGGACTACGAAGCGGACAGGGCAAGCTGCCTTGCGTGTGGGCGATGCTTCGAGTATTGCCCGAGAG
>CAYMYK010000019.1:0-3528 GCA_964394625.1 uncultured Pirellulales bacterium | reverse complement strand
ACATCTGCGAAGGCAAAAACCGGATACAGAGGGTCAGGACTAAATGGAAGAAAAAACCGCCGACAATATCGAGGCCAGGGGCGAATGGTATCGTACCGCTGTTCAATCGGCGTGGGTATCGGGCGTGTTTGTGGTTGTTGCTGCCGCGTTTGTTTTTGTGAACTATCTTCAAATCAAGGTACTGGTGCCGGTCCGCGAGGAGCGTCTGGATATGCTGAAGCTTCGGGCTTCGCAGCAGCCGAAGGACGAGCAGCTTGTCTTGGAGGTTCGCCGGCTCGATTTGAAAATCAGGCGAGGGAGGATTCGCCAACAAACCTTTGCCGACAGGGGCGGTTTGCTGCTGGTCGGCGGTTTTATAGTTCTGGTTGCGAGCTTGAAGATTGCGGCGGCATTGTCGAAAAGGCCGCCGCATCCGCAGGGCCATCGTGAAGGCAGAACTGAACAGCTTCGCGGCTCGGTTCTTGCTCGCCGTGCAGTCGCAGGCGGACTGGCTGTGCTGGGCGCAGCGGTGCTGGTCTTTGCGTTCTGGCCTACGGTGGAATTGCGCAGCGCCGGTGAAATGGCGGTATCTTACCCATCCGCCGAGCAGATTGCGAAGAACTGGCCCGGTTTTCGAGGCCCGCAGGGGCTCGGCATCAGCACGTATGCGAACATCCCCGTCAAATTCAACGTAAAGACCGATGAGTCGATTGTGTTCAAGAGCAAGATACCCTTAGGCGGGTTCAATTCGCCGGTAGTCTGGGGCGGTCGTGTTTTTGTCTCGGGAGCCGATGAAGAAAGGCGCCTGGTTTTTTGCTTCGATGCCGGCTCGGGCAAACTGCTGTGGACGGGCGATGTACCGACCCAGGCGGCCAAAAAAGCCGAGACGACGGAAGATACGGGTTATGCAGCTCCTACGATGGCAACCGACGGCAAAAGGGCCTATGCAATCTTCGCAACGGGCGATATCGGCTGTTTCGATTATGACGGCAAGCGATTATGGTCGCGCAATCTCGGCGTGCCGGAGAGCGCTTACGGGTACGCATCGTCTCTGGCGATGTATAAAAATCTCGTTCTGATTCAATACGACCAGGCCCAGGCCGAAGACGGCAAAAGTAGAATGATAGCGCTGGACGGTTTTTCCGGGCGAACCGTGTGGGAGGTTAAAAGGCCGGTGGCTAATTCCTGGACGTCTCCTGTCGTGGTGAATACGAAGAACGGATTTCGCTTGATTACCGGCTCCGAGCCGTGGGTTATAGAATACAATCCCGACAATGGTGCGGAGATTTGGCGGGCGAGCTGCCTCGGTCCCGACGTTGCCTGCTCGCCTGTTTTTGCAGACGGTATGGTGTTTGTCGCCAAGTCATACACCAGCTTGATTGCCATCCGCGACGACGGCAAAGGTGACGTGACTAAAACGCATATCGCCTGGGTCGCCGAGGACGGCATACCCGATATTTGCAGCCCTTTGACTAACGGCAGGGTTGTGCTCGTGCTTACAACGGACGGGCTGTTAACCTGTTACGCGGCGAAGGACGGCAAGAAACTCTGGGAAAAGGAGCTGGAAGAGGATTTTTATGCCTCGCCGTCATTTGTCGGTGATAAGCTGTACCTGCTCAGCGGCAAAGGCAGATTGATTGTTGCCGGGATAGAGAACGGCTACAAGGAGCTGGCAAGCTCCGAGTTAGGTGAGAAATGTTACGCTTCGCCTGCTTTTTGTGACGGACGCATCTACATTCGGGGCGTCGAGAATTTGTACTGCATAGGCAATAATAATGGCAAATGAGGTTGATTTGACATTTGCGGAGGGCATTGTCGAGCGTTTCGGCAAAGAACAGGAAAACCTGCTGGAGATTTTGCAGGCCATCCAGGACGAGTACGGCTACCTCCCCAAAGAGGTGCTCGAGAGAGTTTGTGAGCTGACGGCGATTAGCCCTGCTTCGATTATGGGCGTTTCGAGCTTTTACGACCGGTTTCGTCACAGCCCGGCGGGGAAATACATAGTTCGTATCTGTATCGGCACGGCCTGTCACGTCAAAGGGGCCGGGCTGGTCTATGATGCCTTTCAGCGATATCTGGATATAGGGCCAGACGAGGATACCGATGCCGACGGGCTGTTCACACTGGAAAAGGTCGCCTGCCTTGGCTGCTGCACGCTGGCTCCGGTGGTTCAAATCGGCGAGGTGATATACGGGCATCTTACAACGGATGCAGTCTCTGAGGTTCTGGATAATTTTCTGCGATACGAGGAAAGCAAGGCGGCTCAACAGCGTAAAAAGCATAAGGCGGGCGGCAACGGCGAGGAGTACGAGGGCGAAATTCGGCTTGGGTTTGGGACATGCTGTATCGCAAAGGGCAGCGGGCAGATTCGCGCGGCGCTGGATGATGTGCTGGAGCAAACCGGTATCAAAGTCAGGGTAAAACGCGTGGGCTGCATGGGAATGTGTTACCAGGAACCACTGCTGGAGGTTGTCCTGCCGGATAATACTTCCTTTTTGTACACAAAGGTTCGGCCTGAAGACGCCAAAGCCATCATAACGAGGCACTTCAAAGTCCGGGGCTTAACGAGACGGATATCGAATGCCGCCGTGCGGGTGCTCGACAGTATCCTGACGGACGAAAAAATAGGCGACCTGAGACGCTATTCTATCGACGTTCGGGACGAGCAGGTAGCCGATTTTTTAGGCAAACAGAAGCATATTACGACAGAACACTGCGGCTCGATTGACCCGACCGATATCGACGAATACCTTGCAAAGGGCGGTTTTGCTGCGTTTCGCAGGTGCCTGACGGAGCTTAGCTGTGAGCAGGTAATTGACGAAATCCGGCGCAGCGGGCTTCGCGGCAGGGGGGGGGCCGGTTTTCCCACGGGCCCGAAATGGGCCGCCGTGCGAGCGAGCGAGGTCGATACCAAATACGTAGTGTGTAACGGCGACGAGGGAGACCCGGGCGCCTTTATGGACAGAATGATTATGGAGTCGTACCCTTACCGGATTCTCGAGGGTATTGCGATAGCTGCATACGCCATCGGCGCAGGCGAGGGCAGGTTCTATATTCGGGCAGAATACCCGCTGGCCTACAGGCGTGTTGCCGAGGCGATAGAAAAATGCCGGCGGAGCGGCTTTTTGGGCGAGGGGATTTTAGGTACGGATTTTACGCTGGACATTAAACTCGTCCCGGGCGCGGGCGCCTTTGTGTGCGGCGAGGAGACGGCCCTTCTGGCGAGCATAGAAGGCCGGCGCGGTATGCCGCGGCTTCGGCCGCCATATCCTGCCGTCAGGGGGCTGTGGGGCAAACCCACGCTGATAAATAACGTTGAAACATACGCGACAGTGCCGTGGATTATCCGAAACTCGGCACAGGCATTCGCAAAACTCGGCACGGGCACAAGCAAAGGGACGAAGGCCTTTGCTCTTGCAGGCAAGATCGCGCACGGTGGGCTTATTGAAGTGCCGATGGGTATTACGATTCGAGAGATTATCGAGGATATCGGCGGCGGAATCGCGGGCGGCGGGCGATTCAAGGCGGTTCAGATAGGCGGGCCTTCCG